>LGGV01000121.1 GCA_001509095.1 Synergistales bacterium 58_81
GGTTTCCGTCGGACAGGGGGCTGAGAAAGCGGAAATACCTTTCATGCTTCTTCAGCCTGTTGTTGAAAATGCCGTACTTCATGGGATCGAACCGTTGATGGAACCGGGGAATATCCGGATCAGCGCAAGGGTTATCGGTACATCGGTATTGGTCGAGATAAGGGATAACGGGGTCGGGTTCGATCTGGAAAGCCTGAACCTGGGTATAGGACTCCAGAACGTCAGGGACAGAATATCGTTGCATTACGGCGAATCATCCGACCTGGAGATCAAAAGCAGGCCCGGGGCAGGGACTTCCGTGCTTGTAAGGATCCCTTTTGAAGGAGCGTGAACCTGATGGATCTCAGGATCCTTGTGGTTGATGATGAACCGCTGACCCTTGAAGCCCACCGGAGCGTTATCCGTAAGTGGCGCGAAGATGTCCAGGTCCGCGAGGCCATGAATGTTCCGGCGATGCTTGAGATATCAAGGGAATGGAACCCTGACATTGTCCTTATTGATGTCAGGATCCCTGGTGGTGACGGTCTTTCTGCCCTGAAAACGCTCAGGGAGGAAGGTTTTTCGAACGAAGCAATAATAACCACGGCTTTTGACATGTTTTCCTACGCCAAGTTCGCAATGGATGTCAGGGCCTCATCTTTCCTGGTAAAACCCATTCGCCCAAGCCATCTGATCGAAGCCATGGAAAAGGCGGTTGCGATGATCAAGGCCAGGAGAGGCAAGGAAGAGAGACTGATAAGCGCCCATCAGTTCCTTCGGAAAAACCGGGGCCCCATAGCTATGAATCTTCTGACCAATCTCATCCGTCAGCCGGAACATGATGAGGAAGTGGAGACCCTTTGCAGCGAGATAGGCTTCCCTCCCGCAAGGGCGTGCCATTTCTTCGGGGTAATAGCCCTTCCGGGAGATGAAAAGGAAACCTACTGGGAGCACCTGCTTCTTATAGACACCATTCAGGAGGTTTTAGGGGGTGAGGTAACAGTTTTTCCATGGAAAAGCCATTCGATCTTCCTTTTTGTTCCCGCCGACGAACTTAGCAGATCGCCTGAAGACATCTCTCTGAAGATACTTGAATCCATATCAAGAAATTCCCTCCAGGGCAACGTGATCTACGGCGGGTGCGTCGATTGCCTCAAAACCCTTCCCGACCTCGTCGCGAACGTGGAGGGGCGATTGGACGAGAGCCTTCTTGGGGGGACCGGAAGGACCCTTTGGGAAGAAATGGGGGAAGACAAAGAGGAGTCATCCGAGACAGACCTGGCAGTATTCGGGCTCAAAAAGGCACGCTCCCTGATCCTTGACGCGATCAGGAACAATCAGGCCTATTACCTGGCCCGTGGTCTTGAGGTTATTGAAGAAAATGCCGACAAAGTTGTCTCCAGGGACCTTGAGATATCCAAGATGATCTATCTTGGAATTCTGGGGTGCGTATCTGAGATCCTGCTTGAACATAATTGCGACCTGTCCGAGATCAGGGGGTGGGGGAGAAGGACCACCCTTGATATCATCTCCTGCACCAACCAGTCCAAACTTAATAATATTATCCGGGGGGCTTTTGAAGAGGCTATGGTGATAAGGGGGTCCGCCCTTCAGTCGCATTCATCTGTGATCCATAACGCCATGAACTATATTCAGCAGAACTATGACAACCTGTCATTGGAGACAACCGCCGACCATGTCCACGTAACGCCGGAACATTTGAGCCGCCTGTTCCAGAAAGTTCTTCAAAAGCGTTTCGTGGATGTAGTAAGGGATATCAGGATAGAGCGGGCAAAGGCGCTTCTCGCAGAAGGTATGAGCGTAAGGGATGTTGCCATATCGGTAGGTTATGGCAATATTTCATACTTCAGCACCCTTTTCAAACAGCAAACGGGGGTAAGCCCCAGCTCGTTCAGGCAATAGGACAAAGGTGATAATGCTTCCGGCCTGGTGTCGGGTTCAGAAATGTGCATCATGCAGATTATCTAAACCATCCCATCTGCGGCCGGATAGTGCCTTTTCACCTCCAGCGGAAGGGGGGCGCCATCCGTCGAGCAGGACCAGCCGGAGACCGGATGGAAGCAGCCTGGCGGCTTCCAGGAGCAGCGACAGCACCCTGCGTCTGACGTAAGTCTTTCCTGGACGATGGGTGCCCATTCTCTTGTTGTCCCCATTTCGGTCAACTCCCTAGATGTTCAGGATCCACGGTATCAGCGTGGTAAGAAAGGGGAAGGTTATCACTGCCAGCAGCACGACCAGCGCCACTCCGATGAAGGGCCAGATTTGGACGAAAACATCGGTCAGCTTAACTTTCCCAACGGCCGCCACGATATAGTTGCAGGCTCCCATGGGCGGCGTTATCAGTGCGATCGTCACGTTCAGCGTCATGACCACACCGAACTGCAGCGGGTCTATACCTGCCCCTATCGCAATGGGCGCGAAGATGGGAGTAAGAAGTGTCAGGGTTGAAATCTCCTCCATGAACATGCCGACTGGAAAAATCACCGCGCTCAGGACGATCAGCAGGAGCCAGGGTCGGTCCATGAGACCCGCCTCCAGGATGAAAGCCGCGAAGCGTTGGGGTATCTGCTCCCATTTCAGAAGCCATCCGACCACCGTTGCAGCCCCCATTATCAGGAAGATCGAACTGGTAAGCCGAACCGTCTCGTAGAGCGATTCCCCCAGGGCTCTCCAGGTCAGTTGTCTCGTGTAGAAAACCCCTGTAACAAGGCAATAGGCCACTGCCAGGGCCCCGGATTCGGTCGGAGTGACGATCCCTGTAATGATCCCTCCCAGTATGATAAGGGGAGCCAGAAGTGCCACTGCCGACTTGGCCAGGATCTCTTTTTTGCGTTTGCGGACATCCTCGAGATCGGCGACCGGAACGTGGTGGATAAGGGAGTAGAAGTAGTTCATCACCATGAAGGCCCCTCCCAGGACCAGGCCGGGGAGAATCCCGGCCGCAAAGAGCCCCCCGATGGAGGTGTTGGTCATGGTGGCGTATATGATCATGAAGATGCTCGGAGGGATTATAGGGCCGATCAGGGCGCTCCCCGCCGTCAGGCCCGCGGAGTAGGAGGGAGAGAAGCCGTCCTTGACCATTGCGGGGATCAGGATAGATCCCAGTGCCGAAGCGTCCGCAGCGGCAGAACCGTTTACCCCTGAGAGGATTATGCTCCCCACCACGTTCACGTAACCGAGCCCTCCGTGAACGGAGCCCACCAGCAGCCTGCAGAAATCAAGCAGGCGATCCGTCAGTCCCGAACGATTCATAAGAATGCCGGCAAGTATGAAAAAGGGGATGGCCATCAAGGTGAAGGAGTCCATCCCGCCGAAGAACTGTTGGCTCATCACCCTCAGCAGGGAGAGATCCCCCAGTGCCAGGATGCCAACCAGCGATGCTGAAAGGAGCGACAGGTAAAGGGGCAGGCCAAGGACCATCAGCACCAGGAAGGAGGCTAGCATCAGGAAACCCATATCAGCTCTCCCTTCCCCTGAGATGCAGAAGCACCGTCCCCGCAAGGAGCAGGGCGAAACCCGCCGGCAGCGCCATCAGAGGAATGGTCTTGGGAATGTTCAGGGCCAGGGTCTTCATGTGCCAGATCCTTGTCGCGTTCACCCAGCCGAGACAGATCATCAGGATAAGAATGGCCACCGAAAGAAGAAATCTGCCCCATTCAACAACCCGTCGCAGAGATTGCGGGAAACGGGGGACCACGAAATCCACCGTCATATGGTCCCCCCTTACTGCAGCGCCCAGGGCTCCGAGCATCACTATCCAGACCAGGGAGAAACGGGCTACCTCTTCGGTCCAAATAAGGGAACTTTTCAGGACGTAGCGACAGAAGACCCCCAGAAGGATATCCCCGACGTTGACCGCTCGAGTCCCTTCCCCCGTTTGCTCCCCGTAAACATCATCGCGGACCTATTTTGCCTTTTCGTTGGCGTTCCTTGCGCACTCAAGAGCCAGGTCGAGCCAGTCCTGTCCCACCTTTGCCTTCAGCCACTCCACATAGGCCGGCTGTCCCGCCTTGCGGAAAGTCTCCATCTCATCGTGGTTCGGGGCATAGGCGATCATTCCTTTTCCCACCAGGAAGTCGATGTCCCTCTGGTCGGCT
>LGGV01000122.1 GCA_001509095.1 Synergistales bacterium 58_81
GGGGTGACCACCCTGATAGGGAATTTCGGCGGTCTTATTGCCCAGACTCCTTTGGCCTTGATGGTCGGTCTTTTCACCTGGAGGATGACCTTCGCGGGGATAGGGGTGCTGTCCTTCTTCATAGCCGGCGCGTGCCTGCTGCTCATCAGAAACCGTCCCACGGAGATGGGCTTTGCCCCTGTCTCCTCCGGCGGGCCTGAAGAGTCGGTTCACGCCAGAGATCTCCTACCCGCCCTGAGGGCTGCGCTGAGGTCGAAGGGCATCTGGCCTGCCACTGCCCTGGGGGCTCTCTTTTCGGGCGCCCAGTTGAGCTTCACCGGCGCCTGGGGTGTTCCCTGGCTTGTAGATGTCTACGGGCTGTCCCGGAACGAGGCCTCTGCAATTGTCTCTCTGGTGGTGATCGGTGCAATGATAGGCGGAGTGATGATAGGTAAGCTGTCCGACATGGCGGGGGCAAGGAGATGGCCCCTTATCCTGGTGGGGTCTTTCAACGTGGCGGCATGGGCCGTGATAGTTTTTTGGGGTTCGGGAATGCCCCCCCTTGCCATTCTGAAGCCCACCCTCCTGTTGATGGGTATCTTCTCCATGGCGATGGTCCTCTGCATAGCCGTTACCAAGGAAACGAACGACCCCCGCTACACGGGGGTCGCACTTTCGGTCCTCAATATGGGTTTCTTCATCGGTGTTGCGGCCTACCCGCCAGCCATGGGAGCGATGATCGACCTGCTGTCTGCATATTCGCCAGCGGTACAGTACAGGGGCGCCCTCGCCCTCTGCCTCGCCGGGGCCGTTCTGGGTCTTGCCCTGGCCTTCAGGGTCCCCGAGACCCGCTGCCGGAACATCACCGTTCCGTCACTGGAAGGCCGGTCCTGCGATCTGCCTCCCAGCCATTGACCTTTCTTAGTCCCTTTCGGCGCGATAACTGTAGCGGATGCCATCGAAGGGATTCGGCAGGCTCCTGCTTTCCAGTATGACCCTGTCATCCTCGTGGATGACCGTCCTCAGGGTAAGGGGGAACACGAACTCGTTGAGGTCGATTATCGGCTGTATCTGACTGATGGCCCTGTCGGTGAGTACTTCGGGCAGGTCAACCCTGTTGACCTTCATAATGTAGTCCTCGAGCCAGACCTGCTTCCCCCCCACAATACCGAAACGGCCTTCGAGCTCGATGAGGATGTCCAGCTTGAAAAGCAGCCTGACAGTATAGTACCCCCTGGCATAGACGCCGTCGTTACTGAAATCCAGAGAAAGGCCATGCCAGTTGCCGTCGTCGTCGCCGAAGGCGGCATCGGAGATGGCCCTGTTAACGTCTTCTTCAAGAATGGTGGCCCGGGCATTGACGGAGAGCATGTCCTCTATGTCAGGCCCGGAGGACTCCCAGCTTCCGGGGTCGGTGAAGTTGGTGTCGAAAGCCTCGATCTCAAGTCGCTCTATCCTTACGCCGCCCAGCTCGCATCCGTAAAGGTCCATGTAAAGGTGTCGAACACGTCCGGTCTCGTCCGGCTCCTCGTCGAGGATCATCTCCACCGACTCGGGTTTCAGACCTTCCGCAAAGGCCTTGAAGAGCACAGCTCCCCTGGTGTGACCGTCGACTTTTCCTCTGAACTGCTTGTCCTGTCCGGCAAAAGTCGGGCCGGCCATCAGCATGAGAACGAGCAGGGCGGCAAGAACGATCCTCGGGATGCGCATCATCAGACCTCCGATCCTGTCCGGGAGATGACCACGTTGGAAATAATATCATACTCCCCTTTGTACACAACAGCATTTCTGGTGGTATGCTGTATACGTACTACTACTGAAGGGTCGGTGCTCGAATTGGACGAGAGGAAGAGGGTCCTTCTGGCCGATGGGGCCATGTTCACCATCGCCATATTCTGGGGGTCAGGCTTCGGCGTGACCAGCTGGCTTCTGGGTTTTCTCTCGCCGATGTGGCTTCTTACCGCCAGGTTCTTGTTGAGTTCGGCCATACTGCTTGCCCTTTTCCGCAAGCGCCTCAGGTTCCTGGGGAGAAGGGACATCCTCCTCGGCTGCTTCCTGGGCTTCCTCCTCTTCCTGACCTTCGTGGCCCACATAATCGGTCTGGTCTTCACGACCGCCGGGAAGCAGTC
>LGGV01000123.1 GCA_001509095.1 Synergistales bacterium 58_81
CCTTCTCTCCGAAGAGGACCTGAAGAGAGCCCTCTCCGAGCAGAAATACTCCAAGAAGAGGCTTGGGGAGATCCTGATCGGAAAGCAACTTCTGACCGAGAGACAGCTGGCGGAGGTCCTCAGCAGGCAGCTCAGGATACCACTCATATCCTTGGCTCGTTACCGCCCCATGGGCGAGGCCCTTCGCCTCGTCCCCGAGAACGTTGCCAGGAGGCTGGAGCTGGTCCCTCTGGCCATACTGGACAACAACCGGCTTATGGTCGCCATGGCGGACCCGCTGGACGTTCTTGCCATCGACGAGGTGAGGATCCTCACCGGCATGGACGTGGAGGTGGGTATCGCAACCCCGACGGAGATCTTCAGGGACCTGGACAAGTTCTACCAGGTCCAGGGCTCGCTGGACGACGCCATGGTGGAGGTGGTGGAGTCCTCCGGGTCCACCGTCGATCTCGACCGCGAGGGCAGGGGGGCAAGTGCCGACGACGCCCCGGTGGTCAAGCTGGTCAACTCCATTTTGGAGCAGGCCGTCAGGGAGGCGGCGTCGGACATCCACATAGAACCCTTTGAGAAGGTCACCCGCGTCAGGTACAGGGTCGACGGCTCCCTCTTCGAACGGGCCCCACCGGTAGCGGAAAATCGACGACACTCTACTCCGTACTCGAGAGGCTCAGCAAGCCCGAGGTGAACATCATCTCCGTTGAGGATCCCGTGGAGTACACCATGATGGGGATCAACCAGATCCAGGTGAACGAGAAGGCCGGGCTTACCTTCAGCGAGGCCCTCCGCTCCATTCTTCGCCAGGACCCCGACAAGATAATGGTGGGAGAGATCCGCGACCTGGAGACGGCCCAGCTGGCCGTCAGGGCTGCCCTCACAGGTCACCTGGTCCTTTCGACGCTCCATACCAACGACGCCCCGAGCGCATCTATAAGGCTCATAGAGATGGGGATAGCACCCTTCCTGGTCTCCTCCTCGCTGTTGGCCGTGGTGGCCCAGAGACTTGTCCGCAAGCTATGCGGGGAGTGCAAGCAGGAGTACGTCATTCCAGACAGGACCGCCGAGGACCTTGGCCTTCCGAAAGGCACGAAAGCCTTCAAACCCGTGGGGTGCGAGGTTTGCCGCGGCACGGGGTACAAGGGGAGGTCTGGGATCTACGAGATCATGAAGGTCGACGAGGAGATCCAGAACCTGATCCTGGAAGGGGTGGCCGGGCACCGCATACAGCACGAGGCCATCCGGAAGGGCATGAGGACCCTCAGGGATTCGGGGCTTGTCAAGGTGCGTGAAGGGGATACCAGCCTGGAGGAGGTACTCCAGGTGACCCTTTACTGAGGGATCCGAGACTGGAGGTAGCCCGATGGCGGCATCGTTGCAGGACGTTCTGGCAGAAGCGCTGCGTAGACAGGCGACGGATATCCACATCAGCACGGGCCTTCACCCCACGGTCCGGATCGACGGCGACCTGGTCTCGGTGACATCCTTCGGGGTCCTGTCTGTAGAGGATGTACGCTCCATGGTGGGAGAGGTCCTTACAAGGAAGCAGATAGAGGAGTTCGAGGACAGTCTTGAGATAGACTTCAGCTTCACCTTCACGGGAGCGACGGGAGAGAGCTCCCGCTTCAGGGGGAACTGCTTCTACGAGCGGGGAAAACTGGGGGTGGCCCTTAGGACGATCCCCACCAGCATCCGGACCATCTCTGACCTGAAGCTCCCCCAGCCCATCATAGAGGTGACGAGGAAGCACCGCGGCCTCTTCATGGTGACGGGGCCCACGGGGAGCGGCAAGAGCACCACCCTGGCGTCGCTGGTCCAGGAGATAAACCTGACCAGGCCCTGCCACATAGTCACCATCGAGGACCCTATAGAGTACATGTATTCCTCGGAGATGGCGGTGATACACCAGAGGGAGGTCGGGTCCGACACCAGGAGCTTCTCCGAGGCCCTGAAGCGGGTTTTGCGGCAGGACCCCGACGTGATACTCATCGGGGAGATGAGGGACCTGGAGACCATATCGGCGGCTGTGACCGCTGCAGAGACGGGACACCTGGTCTTTGCCACCCTTCACACCCAGAGCGCGGCCCAGACGGTGGACAGGATCATCGATGTCTTCCCTCCCCACCAGCAGCAGCAGATCCGCCAGCAGCTGAGCACAGTCCTGATAGGGGTCTGTACCCAGCAGCTCATCCCCGTTCCGGGAGGGGGGAGGGTGGTGGCCACTGACCTTATGTTCGCCACCCCGGCCATAAGGAACCTGATACGGGAGGCCAAGGTCTCCCAGATGACGAGCATTATGCAGACGGGGTCGTCCTTCGGTATGCACACCATGGACCAGGATCTGGGCCGACTGGTAAGGGAGGGGATGATACCCTTCGACACCGCCAAGGCAAGGGCCCACGACCCCAAGGACCTGGAGAGGCTCGTCTTTGAATCCTCCTTTTAGCAGAATAACGTGACACAGAATAACGTGACATATTGACAATTTCAACTTGCCTTTCTATTATTAAGACAATATCAATTTAGTGTTGCTGCGTAAAGTTAAAGGGCAAAACCGTCGAGACATGATCCCCCTCTCCTTCGAGGCATCGGCGGCAGGGGAGAAGGAGTCCCTCATGGACCGTCTCCGGAAGGTCGGCACCGTCTCCCTCAAGGACAAGGCGGTGATGTTCAGGCAGTTGGCCACGATGATCTCCTCTGGCATAAACCTCGGGGCGGCCCTGGAGATCCTGAGTTCCCAGACAAAGAACAAGAGGCTCGCAGGTTCGGTGAGGGAGGTCAAGAAGCTCGTCGACGGCGGCATGTCCCTGAGCGCCGCCATGAGGACCCAGAAGGTCTTTTCGGTGCTCATGATATCCATCGTCAG
Organism: Synergistales bacterium 58_81; assembly: GCA_001509095.1. Classification (GTDB taxonomy): domain Bacteria; phylum Synergistota; class Synergistia; order Synergistales; family Thermovirgaceae; genus 58-81. The sequence continues at coordinate 2,861 of LGGV01000123.1, forward strand.
GGCCGGCGAGGAGGGCGGCGTCCTCGACTCCAGCCTGGACAGGCTGGCCACCTTCCTGGAGAAGCAGCATGAGCTGAGGGGCAAGATATACTCCGCCGTCAGCTACCCCGCCGTGGTGGTCACCTTCGCCCTCGGTGTGGTCTACATCCTGGTGACCTTCATAGTCCCCCGCTTTGCCCAGGTCTTCGAAGGCCACGAAGCCCTTCATGGACAGGATCAAGCTTAAACTTCCCGTGGTGGGCGACATCTTCTACAAGACCATCATGGCCAGGACCAACAGGACCCTTTCGGCCCTCGTAGAGGCGGGGGTGCCGATACTGATGTCCCTGGAGATGACCGCCGAGGTGGCCAACAACTACGTGATAGAGAAGGCCTACACGGACATGCGGGAGGCCGCCCGGAGGGGTCAGGCCCTGGGAGAGACCGTGGCCAAAACGAAGGTCTTCCCCATAATGGTGGCTCACATGATCACCATCGGGGAGCAGACCGGCCGCCTGGAGGAGATGCTCGGCAAGGTGGCCGACTGGTTCGAGCAGGAACTGGACGAAAAGATCAAGAGGCTCACAGCCGTCATAGAGCCTCTGCTGATAATATTCGTTGGGGGCATCGTCGCCCTGGTGGCGTCGGCGATATTCCTGCCCATAGTGGGGGCCATCCAGGCCATGCTCTAGGGCGGGATCGCGGTGCTCTAGGGCGGGATCGCGGCATTTTCTCAAATTTTTCCATATCTGTGCAAAAGGGGTGATCGGTGGTAGAATCTTTTCCGTTCCGGCGGTGGTACTTACCAATATCTAAAAAAGGGAGGACCATAGAATGAAACAGTGGCTCAAAAAGAGAAAGGGCAGAGGCTTCACCCTCGTGGAACTGCTGATCGTCATCGTCATCATCGGCA
>LGGV01000124.1 GCA_001509095.1 Synergistales bacterium 58_81
GCTTCAATATCGAGGTGGCGAAAGCCTTCACCGGGGGGAAATGCGCTTTCTATGACGCAAAAGAATTCGAGCTGCTGCTGGATCTTTATGGCCCGATGAATCATTTTCAGACGCCAGGGAAAAAGGGGAATGTATAAGGCTCAGGTGACAGTCACCGTTCCCGTGGGGAAGCGCCTCATCGCCAGGGCGATTGCGGGGCTTCCCGATGTTAAAAAGGCCCTTCGTGAGGGAAAGATCCTGCTCAAAGGCGGGACAACCGTTTCCGCCGTGGCGGAAGAGCTCATTGGTTCCCCTCTGAGGATCAGCGGAAGGATCACTGCCAGGGGGACGGTTTCCGGAGACAAGGACCTGTCGTCGTTTCCGCACAGCATCCTTTTCCATAACGGCGAGGTCGAAAATGTTGACAAGAAACTGGCTGAAACGGTGGCTGGGATGGGTTCCTCCGACATCGCCATATGCGGCGCGAATCTTGTGGACGTCCAGAAAAGGGCGGCCCTGATGGCCGGCTCTCCCCTGGGGGGAGCCCCCGGCCAAGTTGTTGCGACTCTGGAGGCCGAGGGGGTCACCACATATATTGCCGCGGGACTGGAGAAGTTTGCTCCATGTTCCCTTGAAGAGGCGATCCGGGCCTGCGGGCGGAAAAGGATCGACACGGCAATGGGCATGGCGGTGGGCCTGATCCCGGTTCCAGGTCGACTGATAAGCGAGCTAGAGGCCCTTTCTATCATCGCTGATGTAAAGGCCTGCATCATCGGCAAAGGGGGCGTCGGTGGCGGTGAAGGATCGACAACCTTTGTGATCAGCGGAAAAAAGACGGAAGTGCTGAAAATCGTAGAGATGATTTCTTCTTTGAAGGATGTCAAAGAGAGCGGGATTGAAAGCTCCCTTGACGAATGCCTTGAAGGCGGGCCCGGGTGCATGACACACCTGGGTTGTTGGCACCGTGATCGTCTCCGAGAGGAGGGCGAAAGATGAAAAAAGTCTTGGGAACCGTGACAATCGGGCAGTCACCGAGATCGGATATCATGCCTGATATCCTTCCTATCCTTGGGGATGGCATAGAAGTGGTTGAGGCAGGTGCGCTGGACGGGTTTACGAAAGAAAAGGTCGCCGGGATGGCACCGGGAGAAGGCGACTACGTTTTGGTGACGCGGATGCGAGACGGGTCTTCTGTTACCGTCTCGGAAAGGTATATTACCCCGAAGGTGGAGGAGAAGATCCGGGATCATTTCATGCAGGGGAGAAAAATCGTACTCCTCCTGTGCACCGGGGAATTCCCCTCCTTTGAGGAAGAAGGTCTGCTTATCCGGCCCCAAAGGATCCTGTATCACGTGGTCCAGGCCGTTGCCGAAAACAAGCGGCTCGCCGTCATAACGCCTTCGCTCGAACAGATCCCCCAGTCCCGAAAAAGATGGCAACAGGTTTCGGACAATCTCACTATCGCGGCGGCTTCACCATACGGTGCGCCTTCGGAATTGGATGAAGCAGCGAAGAAACTGAAAGGGGAAGCGCCGGACGTTGTCGTCATGGACTGCATGGGCTATACCATGAAGATGCAGGATAGAGTGCGAAAAGAAACGGGCGCGCCGGTTATCCTTGCCAGAAGCATTGTCGCCAGAGTTGTAAAGGAAATGATCGGATAGGAGGGTTTTTCGTGGATTTCGGGAAAATGGTCGAAGTTTCAAAACGGCTTCTCTCGAACAATATGGGGCTTCTTCCGGAGGAGAAGCTGCTGGTCATCTGTGATGCCCAAACGGAAAATATCGGCAAAAGCCTGTTCGAAGCCGGACGGGCCCTTACGAACGAACCCCTTTTGATTCATATCCCCCCTCTCAAGAAAAACGGGGAGGAACCGCAGACGAGGGTGCGTGAAATGATGTTGGCCTCAGACGTGGTTGTTATTCCGACAAGCAAATCATTGACCCACACCCAGGCAAAAAAGGATGCCTGTGCGGCGGGGGCAAGGGTCGCGACCATGCCGGGGATAACTGAAGACATGTATTTCAAGGGGCCCATTACCGCGGACTACAGCGAAGTGGAAGCGTTGACCAAAAGGCTTACGAGCCTTCTCGATACGGCGAAAGAGGCGGTAATCAAAAAGGAGGACCGGATCGGGCGAAGTCATCGTCGACGGGTCTTTCGCCGGAATCGGTATTCTGAAAAGCCCCCTCAAACTGTTTTTCGAGAAAGGAAAGCTCGTGGAGGTTGAAGGCGAGCACCGACAAATGCTTCTCGAACTTTTGGGCGACAACCCTTTGGCGCGCAATCTGGCAGAACTTGGGATAGGCACGAACAAAAAGGCCAGAGTCACGGGGGTTATCCTCGAGGACGAAAAGATATACAGCACCGTGCACATCGCCCTGGGGAGCAACGATACCTTCGGCGGGACTGTCGCTGCTGGAATACACCTCGACGGTGTTATTAAATCACCTGAACTGTATATCGACGGAAAACTGATAGTTTCCGGCGGTGAGATCCTTTCCTGAGAAGGCTTACAAAACGACGGAAAAGGAAAACCCTGGAAAGAGCGGCCGGCGTCCTTCATGAAAGGATGCTCCGGCCGCTTTCCTGTGTCCCGGGATCGTCATCTTTCCAGATCTCATAAATGCTGGTAGCAAAGAAAAGTTTTTGGAGCTTCAGACCACTGAAGGTGTCATTCCCCAGGATCTCTTCTATTTTTTCCAAGCGGTAACGAAGCGAGTTGCGGT
>LGGV01000125.1 GCA_001509095.1 Synergistales bacterium 58_81
TGAAGGACCCTGCCCTTGTAAAGGTGCTCCTCGACAAGCTCTGGAACATCCTCAGGGGTCACCCGGCAGTAGAAGGAGCCCTCCGGGTAGACAACCACAATGGGCCCCATTTCGCACATCCCGTGACACCCTGTCTCGACAAGCATTACCTCCTTGTCCAGTCCACGACGATCCAGTTCCCGCTTCAAGGCGTCGTAAACTGAGCCGGCCCCGCTTGCCGTACAACCTGTACCCTTACAAACCAGAACGTGGGCGCGATACAAAGCCATCTTCAGAGCCCCCTAATCAGTCTGTCCGACAACCTTGTCCTCGACAATGTTGCCGTTGACAATGTGTTCAACTATGATCCTGGGAACATCGGCGGGCCCGACGTCGCCATAGGTAATACGGGGCTCGCCCGGACGGATAATGTCCACCAGCGGCTCCTTCTGACACATGCCTATACACCCGGTGGTCTCTACGGCTACATCCTTTAACCCTCTCCTGTCCAGCTCCTGAAGGATGACCGTCATGACCTCCCTTGCACCGGCGGCTATGCCGCACGTTCCCATTCCTACAATGATCCTTGTCTTGCCGCCGGAACGGGCCGAAGTAAGGTCCTTCGACTGTTCCTTGATCCTTCTCAGATCCTCAAGGCTGGTGATCTTCTTCAAAACCTTCATTCCCCCCTGTTCGGAGATTGTAGATACCCTGTTCTATGTAACGGGAGATCCATAGTGCGACTTCCGCAGAAGCAAAAAGTTCCCTGTCTTCCAGGACCTGCAACAATTCTTCCGTGCCTGTTTCGAAGATGTCATCGTTGAACCTGAAGCGGAACAAAAATGACCTCTCGGGCCAACCGACCATCAGGGCCATAACCGTGGCCGGAATATCCCCGAGAGGAGGGCAATCGATGCAATCCCTTCTGAAACTGGCTTCGATAACGGTGCCTCTTCCCTTCTCTGAACGTATCTCGAAGCTTCCGTCACAGGTCTCGGCAGCCTGCTTAAGGAAGGGTATCCCTAGCCCGACTCTTCGTTCGGTGCGGGTGGTGAAGAAGGGGTTCTCTACCATGGAGAGCTGTTCGCTGTCCATACCCACCCCGTTGTCGGTAACCCTGAGCCGCAGAACGTTCTCCCTTGTATCCTCTTCGACTTCGATCTCGACACTTGATGCCTGGGCCTTCAGGGAATTCTCTGCAATATCGAGAATGTACTGGGAGAGGTCCTGCAGCATGGTTGGGACTACTCGTGCTTGTCGAGGATAGGCTTGATCCCGTCGGGGGTAAGCCTTCCATAGGTCACGTCATTTATCATTACAACGGGAGCCAGGCCGCATGCGCCGAGACAGGCGACAGGTTCCAGGGTGAAGCGAAGATCGTCGGTGGTCCCGTTCTCTTCGATCTTGAGTATCTCCTTGACCCTCTCGAGGATCTTCAGGCTTCCTCTTACATGGCAGGCCGTTCCCCTGCATATCCTGATAATGTGTCTCCCCCGGGGCTTGAGATGGAACTGGGCGTAGAAGGTAGCGACACCGTAGACCTCGGCTGTCGGTATCCTGAGCTCCCTGGAGATAATCTCCATGGCATCCTCCTGGAGATAGCCGAACTCGTGCTGGACACCCTGGAGGATGGGGATCAGGCCTCCCTTTTTGCCTTTCCAGGGTTCGATTATCGCCTTGACCCTTTGCTCAACATCTGTTGTCTGGATCGTCACAAAGACCACCACCTGAATAGATTTTTCGTGTCTTGCCGTTCCTGAAAGGCAGGTGAATAATATCACTTTCTAGGTTTATTGCAAACTTTACTGAACAGAATGGAACAAAATTCTAAAGGCCCACGGTCACAGTTTCCCTTCATCTATTATGGATATATGGAAGATCTCAGGTTCGGTCCTGCCCCCAGGGCCAGAGGACCCTCCTCCCGTCGATGCCTTTAATAGCAAGACTCAACTCGTCGAAGGACGGCTTTTTGAGCAGCACCGGCGTCGTCCTTTCAATGCTGATGTCCGGGATGCGGTGGGCGTCGGAGGACCTTATCACTGGCCTTCCTCCTGCCTCACTGAGCCATTGGAGGGCTTCCT
>LGGV01000126.1 GCA_001509095.1 Synergistales bacterium 58_81
TTTACAGCCCCAAACTCTTCTTGACGTGGGGGATCAGTCCTCCGTCCTCGATCAGACCCTTCACGAAATCAGGGTAGGGCGGGAACTTGAAGGTCCCCTTGGGGGTGACGATCTCGCTTTTGTCGAAATCGATAGTGACCTCATCACCCTTCTCGATGGCGTCAACGGCTTCGGCGCTGACCACGATGGGCAGCCCCTCGTTCAGGGCGTTGCGGTAGTAGATCCTGGCGAAACCCTTTGCGATTATGGCCCCGATCCCCCGCATCTTGATGCAGGTGACGGCCTGTTCGCGGGAGGATCCGCAGCCCCAGTTCTTGCCTCCGACGATTATGTCCCCGGGCTGTGCGTTCTTGGTGAACTCGGGGTCAAGGTCCTCCAGGGCGTACTTCCCCATCTCGTTACGATCCGAGACGGTGTAGGTGTATTTCCCGGGAAATATGACGTCGGTGTTCACGTCGTCGCCGTACTTCCAGACCTTTCCGGTGATCTTCATGATACTAAAGCACCTCCCTGGGATCGGAGATCTCGCCCTTGAGAGCGGAGGCGGCAACCGTCATGGGGCTGGCCAGGTAGATGAAGCTTTCCTTGTTGCCCATGCGGCCCTTGAAGTTCCTGTTGGCCGTCGAGATGCAGGTCTCTCCCGGGGCAAGTATCCCTTCGTGATTGCCCATGCAGGGTCCGCAGCCCGGGTTGGTGATGACGCATCCGGCGTCGAGGAAGACCTCGATAAGACCTTCGTCGAGCGCCTGACGGTAGACCGACCAGGAAGCGGGTATAACGATGGTCCTTAGCCGATAGGAGCGTAGTTGTCCACCGTATGGGGCTTCGCCACGCATGGCTCAATGTCGCCGAGGTCGTAGTGGAGTTCCTGGGCGTATACGGCGTCGTCGTCGGCCCACATGGCCTCCCACTGGTCCGTCTTGGCTATGGGCTTGATGAAATCCAGGACCTTCTGGTCGGGGGGGCAGACGGCGTTCTTTGCGCCTATCTCGATCCCCATGTTGCAGAGGGTCATCCTCTCGGCCAGGGACATCTCCTCGATGGCGGGTCCATGGAACTCTATGGACATGTAGTCGGCCCCGTCGCCCACTATGATCAGCCCCGGGAGGGCAAAGCCCTCTTCGCACATTATCTGGTGGCAGACCCCGCCCTTGCTGGTGACGTCGTAGAAATACCTGATCCCCTGCTCCTTGACGACGGCGCGGATCTGCATATGGTTCTCGGCGTGCTTGTCCGTCGGGGCCGGAATGGCGTGGTCAAGAATGAACACCAGGTGGTCCGGTTTCCAGACCTTGTCCACTCCTATCTTCTTGAAGGTGCCCCAGATCGGCGCGGCGTTGTCGTGGCTCATGCAGAAGTGAGGCTCCACTATCACGACCTGACCGGCCGAAACGGATCCACCCGCCGCCTTGCCGAGTGCCTTTTCAGCGAATGTCTTTCCCATGCCGACCTCCCCCTCCTACTTGTTGGCGGCCTTTTCCTTGAGGTACTCGATGAGGCCGCCGGCCTTCATGATGTCCATCTCAAGGTCAGCCACAGCGTCGCCGTGGAAGGTGTTGCCGTTGGTGAGATCCTTGATCTCGCCCTTCTCCAGGTCGACCTCGAGTTCGTCGCCGTCCTTGATCTTCCCGTCCTTGATCGCCTGGCTGAGCCCCTTGACGAAGAGGACAGGGTATCCGTTGTTGATGGCGTTGCGGTAGTAGATACGCGAGAAGGACTCGGCCAGGATCACCGGCACTCCGGCGTACTTGAGGCAGTAGACGGCGTGCTCGCGTGACGAACCGCATCCGAAGTTTGTCCCTGCGACGACGAAATCGCCCTCCTTTACCTCTTTCGCGAAGTTCTCCTTGCCTGGCAGGTACTCGAAAGAGTACTGCGGCATTTTCTTGGGGTCTGTCTCGGCCAGGTACTTGTTGTGGTAGATGAGGTCGGTGTCGATGTCATCTCCAAAGACCCAGGCCCTTCCGCGAAGGACTTTGTTTTCCATCAGTCGTCCCCTCCCTATCCGAGGATATCCCTGGGATCAGTTATCTTGCCGCGAATGGCCGTGGCCATTGCTGTCATCGGGCTTGCCAGGTATGTGTGGCTCCCCTTCCCGACCTTGCCGATAAAGTTCCTGTTGGTCGTCGACATGCCGACGTCGCCGCTCGGGAGAGCCCCGTAGTGCTCAGCGGTGCAGAGAGCGCAGGTCGGGTTGGTGAAGATGACCCCTGCCTCGAGGAATTTCTGGATGTAGCCCGCCTCGGCGCACTGGAGCATCACTTCCCGGGTAGCCGGGGTGATGATGGCGCGCATTCCCGGTGCCACCTTTGATCCTGATGCCTTGAGTACTTCGAATGCGGCCGAGATGTCCTCGAACCGGCCGTTGGAGCAGGACCCGATGTGAACCTGGTCCACGTGCTCGCCTGCGACCTCGCGGACCTTCTTGACGTTGTCCGGTGCATCGGGGCAGGATGTCATGGGCTCGAGGTTGTCGACGTTGAACTCCAGCTCCTGGCAGTAGACGGCGTCCTTGTCGGCGGCGAGGGTCTTGACCCTTTCCCGGACTTCCTCCCCGGCCCGCTCGACCAGCCAGTCGAGGACCTTCCCGTTGGGCATGATAAGCCCGACCTTGCCGCTCATCTCGGTGACCATGGAGCAGAGGGTGATCCTCTCCGAGAGGGACGAATTCTCGATGGTGTCGCCGTAGAACTCGGTGGCCAGGAAGAACATGCCGTCAGCGCCCAGGGTGCCCACGATGTGGGTAAGCAGGTCGCGCATGCATACGCCCTTTGCGAACTTGCCGTTTACGGTGATCTTCATCGTCTCGGGAACGCGGAACCAGTTGGTCCCCTCGAACCACGAG
>LGGV01000030.1 GCA_001509095.1 Synergistales bacterium 58_81
CGGTTGCGGAGAACGGGGAAATGAAATGACAGACGTCCTTTTAGAGTTTCCGGAGCTTGAGGACCCGAGATCAGGTGAACCCCTTATGAAAAGGACGGTCCTGATAGCGAATACTTCAAACATGCCCGTCGCTGCGAGAGAGGCCAGCATATACACTGGTATTACCATTGCAGAATATTACCGGGATATGGGTTATTCTGTCGCGCTAATGGCTGACTCCACAAGCCGTTGGGCGGAGGCTCTAAGGGAGATCTCCGGAAGACTGGAAGAGATGCCAGGCGAGGAAGGGTACCCTGCTTATCTCGGCACGAGGCTTGCCAGTTTCTATGAGAGGGCAGGGAGGGCTATCTGTCTTGGCAATGACGGGAGGGAAGGTTCGATCACCTCTATAGGAGCTGTTTCCCCACCGGGCGGCGACCTCTCCGAACCTGTCAGCCAGAACACCCTAAGAGTTACGAAGGTCTTCTGGGGTTTGGATGCAAATCTTGCCTATCAGAGACATTTCCCCGCCATAAACTGGCTTTCGAGCTATTCACTCTACGCCGATAAACTCGGGGAGTACTGGGACAACCTCTACGACGGTGAATGGAGCTCCCTTAGGACCGAATCCATGTCCCTTCTTGAAGAGGAGGACAGACTCAGGGAGATCGTAAGGCTTGTCGGTATTGACGCCCTATCGAGACAGGAGAGGATGATCCTTGAGACCGCCAAGTCCCTAAGAGAGGACTTCCTGCACCAGAATGCCTTCCACGAGATCGACACCTATGCATCGATGGACAAGCAGTTCAAGATGCTCAGGAATATAATCAGCTTCCACCATCTTTGCAAGGACGCCCTGGAAAGGGGTTCAACAATTCAGGAAGTCTTCTCCCTGCCGGTCAGGGACCAGATCGCAAGGATGAGATATGTGGATGAAAAGGAACTGGACAAGATCGACGATCTTCTCTCGCAAATGAAAGAGGAAGTAGAGAAACTGCTTCCGGAAGGGGGCATGGGAGATGTTGCCTAAGGAATACAGGACCATATCAAACCTTTCCGGTCCGCTTCTTGTGGTAGAGAAAACCGAGGATGTACGTTACGACGAGCTGGTGGAGATCGAGCTGGCTAACGGGGAGCGAAGAAGGGGAAGAGTGCTTGAGATAACTCGGAATAACGCTCTAGTGCAGGTTTTTGAAGGTACTACAGGGATAGACCTCGACAGTACCAAAGTCGTTTTCATGGGGAAAGTACTCGAACTCCCTGTCAGCAAAGAATTACTGGGCAGGATATTCAATGGAAGAGGGGAACCGATAGACGGAGGGGTTGCCATTATCCCTGACAAGACCCTGGATGTGAACGGATACCCCATAAACCCTTATTCGCGGGATTATCCTTCCGAATTTATTCAGACAGGGATCTCAACCATTGATGGAATGAATCCGATGGTAAGGGGGCAGAAACTGCCCATCTTTTCCGGAAGCGGAATGCCCCATAACAGGATCGCAGCCCAGGTGGCCAGACAGGCGACGGTCCTTGGAGGACACGAGGACTTCGCTGTCGTTTTTGCAGCGATGGGGATCACTTTTGAAGAGGCCTACTTTTTCATGGAGGATTTCCGGAAGACGGGGGCTATTGAAAGGACGGTCATGTTCGTCAACTTGGCCGACGATCCGGCCATCGAAAGGATAACCACCCCCCGTCTTGCCCTTACCTGTGCGGAATACCTCGCCTTCGAGAGAGACTACCAGGTCCTTGTGATCCTGACGGACCTTACGAACTACTGCGAAGCCCTGAGGGAGATCTCATCGGCAAGGAAGGAAGTTCCCGGCAGAAGGGGTTACCCGGGCTACCTCTACACAGATCTTGCGACAATGTACGAGAGGGCAGGAAGGCTAAAGGGCAAGAAAGGGTCCATAACCCAGTTCCCGATCCTGACCATGCCCGAGGATGACAAGACCCATCCGATCCCCGACCTGACAGGGTATATAACTGAAGGTCAGATCATTCTTAGCAGGACCCTGCACCGGAAGGGTATCTTCCCGCCTGTCGATGTCATGCCATCCCTTTCGAGGCTTAAGGACAAGGGTATCGGTGCCGGGAAGACCAGGGAGGACCACGCCGACCTCATGAACCAGCTCTTCGCAGCATACGCCAGAGGGAAAGAGGCCAAGGAGCTGGCCACCATACTGGGCGAAGGGGCTCTCTCAGAGGAGGACAAGGCCTTTGCCCTCTTCTCCGACCGCTTTGAGGACAGCTATGTCAGGCAGGGAGAGTATGAAAACAGGTCTATCGAGGAGACCCTTGAGCTCGGCTGGGACCTGTTGACCATCATTCCCGTCAAGGAACTGAAGCGCGTCAGGGATGCCTATATCGAAAAATACCTCCTGCCCAGGTCCGGGGCGGAGAAGGAAAAGCAGTAATTTCGGGATCTGGCGGTCAAAGGACGTCTTAAGAAAGAAATAGGCAAGGGGAGCCGGATATGGCGAAAAAACTGAATGTCAACCCGAACCGCATGGAGCTGTCCCGCCTGAAGACCAGGCAGAAGATCGCCAAAAGGGGGCACAAGCTTCTCAAGGACAAGCAGGATGCCCTGATAAAGGCCTTCCTGGAGAAGGCCAGGGGACTGAAAGACCTGAGGGAATCTATCGAGAGGGAACTGGAGGAGTGCTACAGGAGCTTTCTCCTTGCCAGAGCCCAAACCTTCCCTGCCATGCTCGAGCAGGCTCTGATGATCTCCGGGACGGGACTTACTTTGAGGATGTCGAAGAAGAACATAATGAGTGTTATCGTTCCGGTCTTCGAGGTGGAGGAAGTGGAGACATCCCTGAATTATGGTCTCGGCACGACCACCGGCAACCTTGATGTGGCCCTTGAGAAATTCTCCAGGCTCCTGCCAAAGCTTGTTTCCCTTGCGGCGGAAGAGAAGGCGCTCAGGCTGATGGCGGTGGAGATAGAGAGGACCAGGAGGCGGGTTAATGCCCTTGAACACGTCCTTATTCCTTCTTTCCAGGAGACCATAAGGTACATAACAATGAAGCTAGATGAACAGGAACGGGCGACCCTCAGCAGGCTCATGAGGATCAAGGAGATAGTCCGTTCGCACTAGCCAGAGGGACCCCAACCAAGAGATCGGGATCCTTGAGAGGGAGTAGGCCCCCTGGGGCCTCCTCCCTTTTTTAAAAGTCCATCGGGATGGGCCCCCTAAGTCAGGCTTTCTGGGATCACCCAGTCACCCACCCAGTCACCCATTCCCTTTTCCAACGATGAATGCTAAACTATAGAGTCGCGGGAAGGAGCCCAAGCGGTCGCTGCCCCTTTGAGGGGGAGAGGAAAGTCCGGGCTCCACAGGGCAGGGCGCTGGAGAAATTCCAGTGGGCGTGAGCCCAAGGAAAGTGCCACAGAAACAAACCGCCCGGCACTCATTCAATGCTTTGGCGCTCCATTGAAAACCTCAGCTTCTTGTGAAGCGATCGATATATGCTTTACGCCAAAACATCGAATGAGTGCCGGGTAAGGGTGAAAAGGTGGGGTAAGAGCCCACCAGCTGTTGGGTGACCGGCAGGCTAGGCAAACCCCGCCCGGAGCAAGACCGAATAGGAGGGGATGAGGCTGCCCGCTGACCCTCGGGTACGGTCGCTTGAGAGCCGGCGAAAGCCGGCTCCTAGATAAATGACCGCTTCGCACAGAACCCGGCTTAGGGGTTGCTTCCCGCGACCTGCAAGATTTGGGGCGCATCGTTCAACGATGTGCCCCTTTTTTGTTGCGTTTAGGAAAAGATGGTGCCAGAGAATTACAAGGGAAAAATGAAACGGGACTAAAGGGCCATTGAAAATGGTCAAAAGGTGATAAAGTGGAGCAAAGTGGTACAAAGTGGCACAATATGGGAGGAAAATCCCATGCTGGTGGGAACCTATGAACATAAATTCGATAATAAGGGCAGGATAGTCCTTCCGTCAAAGTTCCGGGAAGAGCTGGGCGAGAGTGCTGTCGCGACTGTGGGTATAGATCAGTGCATTTCGATCTACTCATCGGGGAGATGGCAGGACCTCCTGAACAGGTTTCAGCAGATGTCCTTTTCCAAGGGAAGGACCAGGGATTTTCTGAGAGTGCTGCTCGCCACCGCCCATGAGGTCCAGTTCGACTCTTCCGGAAGGATCCTGGTCCCCTCGAACCTGAGACAACACGCAAAGCTGGACCAGGAAGTAAGCGTAATAGGTGTCGGGGACCACGTCGAACTGTGGGATACAGTCTCATGGAATACTTATCTTGAGAATATTCGCAAGGATCTTCCCGACATCGCGGAAGAGGTGGAAGGGTTATGAAGACCCATATCCCCGTGATGCTCCCGGAGGTCTGCAGGATACTTGAAGATGTCAAGAACCTCAGGTTCGTCGTGGATGCCACCCTGGGTCTGGGGGGTTATTCGGAGGGGGTTCTCCTGAAATGGAGGAAAACAGCAGTTCTGGGTATCGACCAGGACCCCCAAGCCATTGAAGTGGCAAGAAGAAAACTTATGGATTTCGGGGACCGATTCCGGGCAGTACACGGCAACTTCCGGGACCTCTCGTCGATCCTGGGGAAAGCCGGAATGGGAAAACCCGATGCGGTTCTTTTCGATCTGGGGATATCGAGCATGCAGATAGAAACCCCCGATCGAGGCTTTTCATTCCAGGAGAACGGTCCACTGGACATGCGAATGAACATCCTTGACGAGCATCAGGAAATGGCCGGAGACATAGTCAACACCTACAGCATGAGAGAACTGACGACCATATTCCGCAAGTTCGGCGAAGATCCCTACGCGGCACAGATAGCCAGAGGGATAGTCAAGTTCAGGGAAACATCGGGACCAATAAAGAGCACATCCCAGCTGGTAGATATCATCAGGAATACGCTTCCCGCGCCTGTCCAGAGGAGGATGGGCAGGAATCCCGCCAGGAAGATCTTTCAGGCCCTCAGGATAGCCGTAAACGACGAACTGGAGGCACTGAATGACGCCCTTGGCCAGTGTGAAGCGCTTGCAACGGGATCCATGATGGTGATCGTCGTGAGTTATCACTCCCTTGAGGACCGGATCGTCAAGAACAGGTTCCGGAAGTGGTTTTCAGAGGGAAGAGGAAGACTTCCCTTCAGAAGGCCCATGGTGCCTGGCGAAAGTGAGCTGGAGGAGAACTGGAGATCGAGAAGTGCCAAACTCAGGGCATTTCAATTCGCTGCGACCGCTGCGGAGGTGACTGGCCAATGAACTCTTACACCCTGGAACTGCCTTGCGGGAACGATATAAGAACCAGGGGGCGTGGAACCACCTGGATCCTTCTCTGCGGTGCGATAGTGGCTCTCCTGATGGGGCTGGTCGCACTGAGGCTCTATTCCCTCAATCTCGAATACCAGCTGGCTGATATCCAGAGACAGATAGTCCTTAGAGAGGAAGAGCAGTCGAGGCTGGAAAAGGACCTTGCGGGTTTACTGAATCCTACGAGAGTGTATAGTTATGCAAGGTCGGAATTGGGCATGAAAGCCTCCAGCAACATAGGACTGGTCAAGGTGGCAGCGGTCAGTACGGGTGCGCCTGTGGACCAGGAGGAAAACCGGGCAGGCTCAGGTGTGATCCGGAAAGCCCTTGTGTGGCTGGCAGATTCCGTATCAAAGAAGGCTTCCGCCCGGCAGTGAACGCAAATTGACGGACAAAGGACGGTCAGTATCGAATGAAAGGCCTGAGGAAGAGCCCATGGCTCCTGCTTGCTGCATTCATTCTGGCACTTCTCTTCAGGCTTTATTCCCTCCAGGTTGATCCGGACCCCAGGATCAGATCACAGGCCGGAAGCCAATACTGGGCCAGGTTGAGGGTAACAGCGCCGAGAGGTATCATCAGGGACAGGAACGGGATAGCTTTGGCGATCTCCGCTCCGGCACTTAGTTTCTTTATCGACCCCACTCTCTGGGACCCCGGAAATGCTCCCCTTCTCCAGGACCTGATTCCCCGGTCCCGACTCGAAAGGATTTCGGGAAGCATTGGGGGGCGATACTACCCGATCGCCCGAAAGGTTGACCCCCCCATCTCTGACAGGGTAATCAACCTGAGGCTTCCAGGTCTGTTCTGGGTCAAGGAGACCAAGAGAGTATACCCCCAGGGCAATACCCTGAGCCACGTCCTGGGATTCTGCGATATCGATGACAGGGGGCTGGCAGGAGCGGAACTCTTCTGGGACTCCGTTCTTTACGCTCCTCCTGAAGGGAGGATCATCGCCAAGGATGCAAGGGGCGATTTCGTGGACGTAGCCATTCCAGGCCTTACAATGACCGCCGATAACGATTCTCTGGTCCAGTTGACCATAGATTCCCGCCTTCAGCACATTCTTGAACGCAGGCTTCGGGAAGGTGTCCTCCAGCATAAGGCGGAGTGGGCTGCTGCCGTTCTTCTTGAGCCATCGACGGGCATGATCCTGGGGATGGCAAGCCTTCCCGACTTCGATCCAAACGACAGGAACACATTTGCAGACAAGGAATCCCTCAGGAACAACGCCCTCTCAAGAGTCTTTGAACCCGGTTCCACGCTGAAGCCCATTATCATGGCCAACCTGATAGACAACGGAGAAGTGTCCCAAAGTACAACCGTGAACTGCCAGGGAAAGATCAGGTTCGCCGATGTTACGATCCATGACATAAAGGCACATGGCCGGATGAATCCTACCTATATCATTGCAGATTCCTGCAACATCGGGATGGTGACCAGCGTCAGGAACTCCGACCCGTTCCGTACCTACTCGTTTTTAAGGAGGTGTGGGTTCGGGAACCTCACCGGGGTTGAGATGCCAGGAGAAGAATCAGGTCTAATGATCCCCCCTTCGCAGTGGAGAGGTTCTGTACCAGCAACGATATCCATAGGTCACGGAATAGGTGTTACCCCTCTTCAGCTGGCGGTAGCCACATCTTCCATCGCGAACGGTGGAAAGATCATGAAGCCCTTTATCGTATCCGAGATACGGAGCAGGGGCGGAGCTTTAAAATACCAGGGAAGGCCTGTCGTTGTCAGCGAACTCCTGTCGGCCCGGACTGCCCAGTGGATGAGAGATGCCATGAGATTGGCCGTAGAGAAAGGCACCGGAAGATCTGCAGATGTCCCAGGTGCAAAAGTGGCAGGAAAGACAGGCACAGCCCAGGTACCGGGAGCCGGCGGATACCTTAAAGGCGACTATACTCCTTCCTTCGTAGGTTTCTGGCCCTTCAACGACCCGAAATTCCTGCTCCTGGTCGTGATAGGGAATCCAAGAGCTGGTGATTTCCTTGGAGGGAAAGTAGCTGCTCCGGTCTTCAGGAGTATTGTACAGGACATAGAACAGATATCCTGAACGGAGGTTAAGAGGCCAAAGATGAGGATCTCGGATATTGAATGCCTTCTGGCCGAGCGGGAACTGCTGGAAAGAGTGGAATGCCCTGTTCCTGGACAAGGGGAGAGCTGTGTTGTGGAGAACACCGAGCTGACAGGGATATTCCTTGATTCAAGAAAGGTCGTTGCAGGAGGTGTCTTCGTATGCCTCAAGGGCAAAAGATTCGACGGCCACGACTATGCCCTTGAGGCTTCACGAAATGGCGCGGCGGCCGTCATCTCGGAAAGGGTCACCCCAGCCCCGGTAAGACACCTGATAGTGCGGGAACCGAGGGTCTCCATGGGATTCGTGGCATCGGCCCTTTTCGGGAACCCGGCAGATTCCCTGCAAATGATCGCTGTAACCGGGACCAACGGCAAGACGACAACAGCATTCATGTTGAGGTCGATCATCAACGTTTCGGGTGGAAGATCGGGGATACTGGGGACCGTTATCTACGATACCGGTGCGGGATATGAAGTTGAAGCCCAGAGAACGACCCCTGAATCACCGGACATCCAGGCCATGCTCAGAGAGATGCTGGATAACGGATGCAGCCATTGCGTAATGGAGACGTCATCTCACGGTCTTTTCCAGGGCAGGCTTTCAGGCTGCCGTTTCGACGGAGCTGCATTTACGAACCTGACCCCCGAACACCTTGATTTCCATGGGACCATGGAGGAATACTTCAACTCAAAGCTTCTCCTTTTCAGAAAATACATGAGAGCTTCGGGGTGGGTTGGAGTTTCCAACGTATCTGATCCTTACGGCATGAGGATCAAAGACCTGTTCCCGGAACAGGTGGTATCATTCTCCCTGGACAGGAAGGATCGCCCCGATTATTTCGCCGAAATAAGGAGCATGAGCCTTTCGGGTATAAGAATGGATATTCTCTCCAGAAAGGAAGGTCAGCTCTTTGATCTCTTTCTTCCGTTGACAGGCCGCTTCAACGCTCTTAACGCCCTCGGAGCGGCGGCGCTTTCGCTTTCCATGGGTCTTGAACCAGAGGCGGTCAGGAGAGGTCTGGAGACAATGCCCCAGGTACCGGGGCGCCTTCAGTGTTTCAGGTTTTCGAACGGTGTGACGGCAATAATTGATTACGCCCACACTCCCGATGCTCTCCAGAATGTCCTGCTCTCTGTCAGGGACGTTTGCAGGAATAAGGTCTGGGTAGTTTTCGGATCTGGCGGAGACCGTTTCAAGGGCAACCGGCCGCTGATGGGAAAGGTCGCCACAGCACTTGCCGACCATGTGGTAATAACTATGGATAACCCGAGGAGCGAAGACCCTTCCCTTATTGCACGGGATATACTTGCCGGCGTTAACGTTGAAATAGGGGCGGAGAGTTACCCTGAGGTGATCCTGGACAGGCGAGAAGCAATATATTCTGTTCTTGACCGGGCCTCAGGCGGAGATGCGGTAATTATCGCGGGCAAAGGCCCAGAGAGGAATATAGTTTTTTCAGACAGGATCATTCCGTACAGCGATGGGGAGACAGTTGGGGAGTGGTCCTTGAAGAGGGGAATAGAATGGTCAAGGTAAGTGATCAGGACGTACAAAGATGGACCCTTGGCGAAGCTGCCAGGGCCATAGGGGCCGTGCATACAGGAGAGGATATTACAATGCCGGCCATGATCCGTACCGACAGCAGAGAGGTGCTTCCGGGGGACCTTTTCATAGCCCT
>LGGV01000127.1 GCA_001509095.1 Synergistales bacterium 58_81
TTCCATGCCGTGCGGCAAGAACCTGAAACCACGATCAGCTTTTGAGGTGAATGACCATGAAGATCCTCGACCTGGAGATAACACCTGGTATTTCTGTGAGCCTTGTCGACCTTCCCCTAGATATGGATGGCTACCACGACTTCTTCGGGATCTGGCTTGTCAGGGACGAATGGAGAAAACGGAATACCCTTGTCGACGTGGGTCCCACATCAACCGCTTCGATCCTTATCGAAGAGCTCTACGAATTGGGCGTGAAAAAGCTTGACTATATCCTCCTCACCCATATCCACCTGGACCACTCCGGAGGCCTTGCCGAACTGCTCCGGGCCTTCCCTTCGGCGAGGGTGTCCGTACACCCTAAAGGGAAACCTCACCTGCTCAACCCTGAAAGGCTCTGGGAGAGCAGCCTTCAGGTAATACCGGAGATGGCCCTGGCCTACGGTGAGCCCTCTCCGGTGGACGATGACTGCTTTGTCCCCGAAGAGACACCTGTCCCTGGCATAACCGCCGTTGACACTCCTGGTCACGCTCCCCACCACCGCTCCTTTTTCTACGGGACCCCGGAAGATCGGGTCCTCTTCGCCGGTGAAGCGGCCAGCACCTTCACACGCCTCGACCACCTGGTCCCCGGAGAGGACGAGGGAAGGTACATGCTCAGGCCGGCATCCCCGCCCCGCTTCTACATCGAAACCGCACTGCACTCGATCGAGAAGCTAAAAGGCATTGATGCGTCCTTGCTATGCTACGCTCACTTCGGTTACACGAAGCAGGTCAGGAAAATGCTGAACGAGGCGGGAGATCAGATCCGTCTATGGAGAAAGCTGTTCGGTGAGTTCCTCGACACGAAGGGGTACACACATGAGACCCAGGTGGGAATGGACGAACTGCTCGGCTTCGTTATAGAAAGAGACCCCTGGCTTGCCGACTTTTCGCTGCTCCCACCGGATGTCGGGTCCCGCGAGATGGGGTTCATGCTTTCAAGCGCCGCCGGTTTTCTGGGAGCCGTCCTGGAAGAGAGAAAGGTATAGAAAGGATCACCAGTATTTCACCCCTTCGTGGACGAGCCACCCCGTTCCCTATAAAGGCTCTCCAGTAGCTCTGCACCTGCAGGGATCTGTTCCGGAACCCTGACCGCGGATGGTCCAAAAAACCCTCTTTCGGCAAAGACAGGTACCAGCGCCGCAAGGACGGCAAGGATTACGAGAGGTCTCCTTCTGATGGAAGTCACTCTCCTTTACACATGCCCCTCTTTACCTGAAGGTCCTCCCAGGCTACTTGCCTGCTTCCCATCGGAATCGGGTATGACGATCGCTTCGTATGAGAGCATGTGCCTTCGATTCGCATCGAAGTCTATTGGCCACTTGTCGGCGTTGACCGTAACGACCGGGACTCGAACCTCACTGAAGATCCCGGGAAGCTCCCCTGTCACGTGCAGCGAGACCATCTCCTCCATGGAGCTCAACGCAACCCAAGGCGGAGCTGCGGACATATCCGAAATGATCCACTCCCTCAGGCTTTCATCGGCACGGGGGGAGATCATCTGCCCGACGAAAACCCTTGTCCCTGTCTGGAAATCCTCCCTGAATGGGGCGATCATCGCTTCCCGGTCTTCACTCGTCATGGAGTACTCTATATTCTCCAGTGTGTCTACGCCTATCAGCCCGATCACCCTATCTGGCATCAGCCTGGCCGCCTCGGCGATCACGTAGCCCCCCATGGAGTGACCCACCAGGATCGCCTTCTTGGTGTCGGTGGCCTCCACGACGGCCCTGACATCCTCGCCGAAGGACCCCATTGTGTACTTTGACCGCCCCATGCCGGAGTGGCCGTGCCCCGCCAGGTCAAGGATAATGACCCTGTGCTTCAGCGAAAAGAGGGGGGTCTGGGCGCTCCAGTAGCGGGCATCGCAGCTCCATCCGTGAACGAACACGAGAGCCGGTTCTCCGTCGCCGTGAACCTCGAAGGATATGGGAACCCCGTCGGCCGAAAAGGCTACCTGGGGCCAGGGGGTCTCTGCCTCCGCAGGCAATGGTGCTGATGTGGCCAAAGCCAAACAGATAAGAAGAATGATCGAACGTCTCAAGACCATGATCTCACCTCCCGGAGGAGATCGCACTTCCAGGCAAGCCTGGATCTGTGTCCTTTGGAACTAAAGCTCCACTTCCGTACCGACCCCGGCGGCTCTGGCCTTCTCCACTATGGCTGCGGCGGTCACTATGTCCAGGGTGGCGAAACCCACGGTCTTCATTACCGTGATATCCTCCCTGTTCTCCCTCCCGGCGACCTTTCCCAGGATCAGTTCGCCGAGTTCGCCGGTGATCCTCTCCTCAGAGAAGAGCCCTTCATTCATCGGTATTATCAGGTCCCCCGCCTCGGCCAGGACAGCCTCCCTGTTGTCAACGAAGACGCAGGCCGCCCGCTGCAGGATGTCGGCAGGTATCTCCCTCATGGATGGGGTGTAGGCCCCGATCCCGTTGATGTGGCACCCCGGTTTAATGCGGTCCCCTTCGAAAACAGGCTCCCTGGAGGTCGTAACCGTGGTTATCACATCGGCGCCATCCACTGCGTGGCCGGGGCTCTCGGCAGCGACCAGGGCCGCACCGAAACGCTCCGCCAAGGGGGAGTTCTTCTTCGTGAAGGTCCTGACCCTTTCGGGATCGATATCGAAAACCCGCACCTCCTTCAGGGGTCGCACCGTCAGCAGTGCCTCAAGCTGGGCCGGGGCCTGCCCTCCCGTTCCGAAAAGGGCCCCTGTGCTGCTGTCGGGGTTTGAAAGCAGTTCCGTGGCAGCACCGGCAATGGCAGCGGTACGGATCTGGGTCAGTGTAGTACCTTCCACGATCGCTATTACCAGGCCTGTAGCACCGTCGATCAGGGGTACCGTGGCCGGTACAACGGGAAGTCCCTTCCCTGCGTTCCCGGGAAAGAAGGAGACCATCTTGACTCCGGCCATGTTCAGACCTCCCACGTAGGCAGGCATGAACATGCACTGGCCTGAACCGTCCTCGGTCTCCAGGTTGATCCTCAACGGCACTTTGGCCCTGCCCTCGGTGTGCAGCACGAAGGCCTTCTTGTCCGCCTCGATGGCATCCCTCATGGAAAAGACCGAAAGTATCTGTTCACGTGATAAAAGCAGCAACCCGATCCC
>LGGV01000128.1 GCA_001509095.1 Synergistales bacterium 58_81
GCCTATCGGACCCCGCCTCCTTCTTTGAACACAGCCTGACCCTTCCTCCGGGAAAGAAGCGCTGGCTGAGATGGTCAAGGAGGGGCATCTTCGATGAGAAGGGCGACCTTACTGAGATCCAGGCGGTGGCCAGGGATATGACCGACATCAAGAGGACCGAGGAGGAGTTGAGACACCTTAACTCGATCCTCCGTTCCATAAGAGGAGTCAACCGGCTGATCAGCAGGCACCAGGACAGCGAAAGGCTCGTCCAGGAGATCTGCGCTCACCTTGTGGAGACAAGGGGTTACCGGAACGTATGGATAGGGATCCTCGGAAAAGGCGGAAGCCTGGCCTCCGTATCTGAGGCCGGCATAGGCCCCGACGGGAGGCCCCTGTCGGAGAGGATAAGGAAGGGCATGCTCAACGAATGGGGGATGTCCGTCCTGAAGGAGCCGGGGGTCCACATCAAGCGCGGCATCATAACCATGACCGACTGCCCCCTGCTGGACAGGTACGAAGAGACCGGGATCATGGCCACAAGGCTTGAATTCTCAGGCAAGATATTTGGGCTGATCTCGGTATCCGTAACCGGGGAATCGCCCATCGACCCCGAGGAACAGCTCCTCTTTTCGGAGCTCGCCGAGGATATCTCCTTCGCCCTCCACGTCATCGGAACCGAGATGGACCGTCGGGAGAAGGCTGCCACCCTCGAGGAGAAGGCGCGCCAGCTTGATCTTCTGGTCTCTGCGCACCCCTCGGGGCTCTGGGAGTGGGACGTTGGCGAGGGGAGGGTCGCCATGAACTCCGCCTATGAGACCATGCTGGGCTACTCCCCCGGCGAGATGGGGCAGTCCATCGAAACCTGGAAGGGACAGGTCCACCCCGATGACCTGCCCAGGATGATGGACCTGTTGAACAGGATACTCTCCGGCGGGGATGGGGAGAACACCTACGAGGTTGACTTCAGGATGCTCAAGAAGGAGGGAACCTGGCTGAGGATCCGGAGCCGGGGGTTCGTGGTCCGCAGGGACCGCAACGGAAGGGCCGCCAGAATGGTGGGGATCCAGACCCCTATAGATCAGGAACACCAGGAAGGGCAAGAGGAGGAGAGACCGTGAGGCGCAAGGACAAGGAGATAACCGACGTTGCACAGATCAGGGAGATCCTGGAGAGGGGCAAGATCTGCAGGGTGGCTTTTTTCGACGATGAGTACCCCTACATGGTTCCGGTGTGTTTCGGATTTGACGGGGAAGCCATCTACTTCCACGGCTTCAACGGGGGGAAGAAGATGGAGTGTCTGCGAAAGAACCCCAGGGTCTGCTTCGAAATAGAGGAGGACATCGAGATAGTCTCAGATCCCGACCCCTGCGAATGGACCCTTAAATACAGGAGCGTGGTGGGTTTCGGGAAGGCCACCGTACTGGAAGGCGCCGAAGAGAAAAGGGCCGGGCTTGACGTTGTCGTCAGGCAGTTCGCGGGGCGGGAACTGCCTTTCCCCGACCATGCCATGGCAGCGGTAGCCGTTGTCAGAATAGACATAGATTCCATGACGGGTCGCCGGAACGGGCACCCCTGCTAGGGGCAGGAAACGGCAATGTTGGGACAGGCAGTATCCTGGATAGTATCCACCATCGGCAGGATGGGCTACACCGGGGTGTTGGCCCTGATGTTTTTGGAGTCGTCCTTCTTCCCCTTCCCCAGCGAAGTGGTGGTCCCCCCGGCCGGTTATCTTGCATCCCAGGGACAGATGAACCTCTTCCTCGTCATAGCCGCAGGCATAGCTGGCAGCATCCTTGGTGCGATCTTCAACTACTGGATCTCCCTTACCTTCGGGAGACCCTTCTTCAGAAAGTTCGGCAAGTACTTCCTGGTGAGCGAAAAGGCCCTGGACAGGGCCGACGAGTTCTTCGCGAAGCACGGCCACATAAGCACATTCATCGGGAGGCTTCTCCCGGGGATCCGCCAGCTTATCTCGCTTCCGGCAGGACTGGCAAGGATGAACATACCCCTTTTCCTGTTCTTCACGGACGCGAGGTGAGGCGGAAGGGGCAAAACCGACCCGAAAGTTTTCACCGCAGACACAGAGGAGGGCAAGGGAGAGGGAAACCTGGATTTTTTGTGGGTTTTAAAACCAGTTACAAGTCACAAGGCCCCTTATTGGACCGCGCTCTTCGTTAAAGCACCTCCCTCGTTAAAGCACCTCGGGACCTTGTCAGGACCTTGTCGGGACCTTGTCGGGATGACAGCAGGGGCAAGGGCGTAACGCGTGAGTCGGAAACCAAAATACCAAAGACGTGAACGGTGAACGGCCAACGGTGAACAGCAAGGACAAAACCAGATCCCTCACCCCCGGCGGGGATTCGGGATGACAGAAAAAGCAAGGGCTTTTTGGTTCTCACAGAGAAGGGGTTTCCTCTGCGGTCTGCGACCTACCCTGTCGCTTCCCTCCAGGCAAGCTGAAGGACTTCGCGCTCGGGGTACTGCGTCTGTGGTGAAGGATTTTTTGGTTTTGCCTTTGTCTTGGATTTTCCGGGTCACGAACCAAAGCATACAATTTGACGATTTGTGACTTTTCGGGTATCGTACCAGGGCTGGTTTTACGCGCCTGGTCATTCTTCCGGTTTTTCGGGGTCTAACGTTTTTCAATTCAACAGGCATTTTTCGGCATTGCCCCTTTCCCATCCGGTT
>LGGV01000031.1 GCA_001509095.1 Synergistales bacterium 58_81
GGGAACTGGATCGACGTAGCGGTCTCCTCTCCCGGTCAGACCGGGGGCGGCACGATCGTCAAAAGTCTTGTAAAAGAGGGCGTGGCCGGTTCCTGGAGCGAACTGCTGGTAACAAGGCTTGCCGTGGGCAGCTGGTCAGGGAAGAGTGTAAGGCCTTTGCCCTGCGGAGGAGGTGGTCGGGGGTGATCTGCGACAGGAAGATCTTCGCAAATGTCATAGACCCCGAGGAGACAAGGATCGCCATCGTAGAGGGCGGCCGCCTCAACGAGATATTCGTGGAACGTATGTGGGACCGCCAGCGGAGTGGAGAGATCTACAAGGCCAGGGTCGACAGCGTAATCCCCGGCATGAACGCTGCGTTCCTGAACCTCGGAGAGGGGCGCAACGCTTTTCTGTACCTTGAGGACGCCAGGGGATCGGAGGTGAGGCAGAACCTTGATCTGCTTGTCCAGGTGACCAAGACCGCCAGGAAAGGCAAGGGGGCCAGGGTAACAACCAGGATATCCCTGCCCGGAAGGTTCCTGGTCCTCGTCCCGGGAGGTCACGAGACGGGGGTCTCTAGGCGAGTATCGGAGGAACAGAGAGAGCGGTTGCGGGGGTTCGCTCGGGCAATAAGGCCCGATGGGTTCGGGATCATAGTCAGGACAGCGGCTGAGGGTGTCGACAAGGACATCCTTGAAGAGGACCTGGAAAACCTCCTCCAGATCTGGGACGGCGTCTCCCGCATGGCCCGGGAGCAGGACGCCCCCTGCCTTATCTACCAGGACCTGGGACTGGTGGGGAGGATCCTCAGGGATGAGCCCTTTGGTGCCGTGGACGAGATAATCGTCGACAGCGAGGAGGAGTACCGGAACGTCCTGGCCTTCCTCGAACGATTCCCCCCCAACGGTTCCTCTCCCGAGGTGAACCTTCACAGGGGCAACATACCCATCTTCGAGTTCTACGGCATAGAAAAGGACCTGGAGTTGGCCCTGGAAAGAAAGGTGTGGCTAGGGTCCGGGGCCTACCTCGTCATTGACCAGACCGAGGCCCTTACCGTGATCGACGTTAATACCGGCAAATTCACCGGCGATGGAGACCCGAGAAGCACCATTCTAAGGACGAACCTGGAGTCGGCCCGGGAAGTGGCCAGGCAGCTGAGGCTGAGAGCGCTGGGTGGGATCGTGGTCGTCGATTTTATCGATATGGAGGACGAGGAGGACCAGAGAGAGCTCCTCGACACCCTCAGGGAACTGCTCAGGAACGACCGTTCAAGGGCGAGGGTCTTCGGTGTGACACACCTGGGGCTGGTAGAGCTCACAAGGAAGAGGGCCCGCTCCGACATCAGGGCCTCCTTCACCAGGGGGTGTCCCTTCTGCGGAGGCACGGGCGTGGTCCCGAGGGAGGAGAGCATTGCCATGTCCCTGAAGAGGTTCATTAGAAAGGTGGTCCTTTCAGGACGCCCCGAAGCTCTCCTTATCGAACTCCATCCGACGGTGGCGTCCTTCGTGGCGGAGAGCTTCCTCCCGCTATGGGAGGAGGAGTTCGGGGCCAGGCTGTTCCTCAGGCAGGTCCCTGACAGCTCCTGGGAGAAATACAGGCTCGAAGCCCAGGGTTCTCTGGAGCAGGTCGAGCACAGGATAGACCTTCTGGAGAAGAGGGTGGCAGGAAGCGTTGTACATAGGACGGATCCATCTTAAAGGTTTCAAGAGCTTCGGCGGAAGCCACGAGATAGCCCTCTCCAGCAACTTCACCGCCGTCGTGGGACCCAACGGCAGCGGCAAGAGCAACATCCTTGACGCCCTTCGCTGGGTCCTGGGTGACGGCAACCCGAGCCGCCTGAGGATAGTCAGGCAGGGCGACCTGCTCTTCCAGGGGAGCATAAGCCTCCCCCCGGCCTCGTCTTCTGAGGTAATGGTCCATCTCAGGGAGGGCAACAGGGTGAGCACCCTCCGTCGCCGGTTCACCAACGATGACGGCAGCACCATGTTCATCGACGGAAGAAGGATCAGGCTCATCGACCTCGACGATATCAAGAGGAAGTGGCGGCTCGAAGGGGACCGCTTCGCCTTCATCAGTCAGGGTGAGGTCTCGGAGGTCATCCAGCAGCGCCCGCTCCAGCGGAGGATGCACCTGGAGGCCATCTTCGGGATCGACCTCTACCGGAAACAGAGGGAGGAGGCTATCCAGAGGCTGGACGTCGCCACCCTGGAGATGCAGAGGATCTTGACCCTCAAGACGGAGCTTCAGACCAGGAAAGAGGCGATCGCCGACCTCGTTATACGCGCCCGGGAGGCCAAGGGGGTCATCGATCAGCTCGAGCGCGAGAAGAGCCAGCTCTATTGGGTCAAGCGAGCACGTTCAGAGAAGATCCTCGACGGGATCAGGAGGGAGCTCTCGGACCTTGGTGTCCAGGCGACAGCCTCCAAGTTCTGGACCTCGGGGTGGCGAAGGGCACTGAACAGAGCCGAGGATGCGATCAACTCCATCTCCGAGGACCGGGGCTCCATGGCATCCACCGTCACTGGACTCGAGCGGAGCCTGATGGATTCCAGGAGGAAACTCTTCTCCCTCTCTACGTCCCTCGTGGGGTCCATGGAGAGAAGGAAGGCCCTTCTGGGGGATATTGCCGGTGAGAAGGATCGTTTTGCCGGGACTGCCAAAAGGATGGAGGACCTCGAAAGGGACGTGGCAAGGGCGGCAGAAGAGGAGAATGAGTCCTCCCGGTCCTTCAACGACGCCAGGGGGGAATGGGAGCAGTATCGAAAGAGGGTCGAGGAGAGGTCCGACAGGATAAGAAGCCTTCGGGAGGAACGGGCCGCCTGTGAGGCAGCCCTGGAATCAGCCCGTTCAAGAGGCAAGGGGCTTGGCCTTTCCATCCTTGAGGTGCTCGGTGAGATATCCCGTTCCGAAGAGAGCGTGAAAGAGGCCAGGCAGGATCTCGGACGGCTCCAGGAAGAGATCGAGCAGAAGAGGTCCCTGGAGGAGGCGGCCGGCAACAGGCAGAGGGACGTCTATGCCGCCTTCCAGCAGGCGGCCGCGTCGCTCCAGAAGCTTTCCAGGGAGATGTCCGCCCTTGAGGGTGAGATGGAGACCCTCAGGGAGACAGCCTTTACAAGGGTCTATCCGGCCCCGGTACAGCACCTGCTTGCGGCAGTAAGGCTCGGCAGGATAGACGCCTCCCCCAGACCGCTGGCCGACGTCATCTCCTGTCCCGACAGGCTTGTGACCGCCCTGGAGTCCTTCCTCGGGGCGAGGCAGTTCCTCCTCTTCGTGAAGGACATCGACGAGGCGGGGAGGTGCATTGCCCATCTCAAGGCCAGGTCGGCGGGCAGGGCGACCTTCCTCCCCCTGGAGAGCGCCAGGGCCAGGCATCCCATGCGGAGCATAAAGGAAGACCGGCCAGGAATTGTCGGATGGGTCTCGGACCTTATAGGCATGGAGAGCGAGTGGAAGGAGTGCGTTCTCCACGTCCTCGGTGACCTTCTGATCGTGGAGAGCTTCGACGTGGCCAGGGACCTTGTAAGGGAAGGGTTCCGGGGACCCGCTGTGACCCTTGAGGGGGACGTGTTCCAGCCCGGCGGGACCATAAGCGGGGGCAAGACCAACAAAGGTGCCGGTGCCATTGAGATCAGGAGGAACCTCCAGGAGAAGGAGAAGGAAGCCGAGAGGCTCAAGAACGAAAGATCGCGCCTTGAAGAGGAGATCGCGGAGCTTGAGAAGGAAGAGAGAGACGCCTCGGAGAAGCTGAGGATCCTGTCCGAGGAGAGGAGGGCCCTGGAGGACGAAAGGCGGTCCGCGGAAGCGGCTGAGGCCGTGGCCGCAAGGACCCGGGCCCTTGCCGATGAGAGGAGAGAGGGGATACTGGCCGCCCTCTCCTCCTGCGGAAGGGAGTACCTCGAGATCAGGTCCCGACTGGAAGAGCTAAGGGAGAGCTCCTCCGAGGAGCCTGAGTCCTCCCGGGAGCTGGAGCTGGTGAAATCCCTCGAGGAGAGCAGGTCCAGGGCGGAGGTGGCAGCCGAAAGGCTCGAGACGGCCAGGAGGATGTTCACCATGGTGCAAGATGAGTACCGAAGATCCTCATCCCGGCTCGAGGAGTTGGAAAAGGGTCTTGAAGACCTCGCCCTGGCCGAGAAGTCGTGGAAGAGAGGGCTTGCAGAAGAGGGAAGGACCTATTACGGCATATGGTTGAGACTGCAGGAGGCCATGTCGGGAATGAAGGACCTTGTAGAAGGTCACTCCAGGACCCTGACTTCAAGGGAGCGGATCCTGGAGAGATCTGCCTCGGCCACGGCCAGGATGGAGAGCCTTGATTCCAGGATCCGCCAGGCGAGACAGCGCCTTGATTCCACTGAGGCGGAGATAGCGGAGTCGATCGACATGTGGGAGGAGAGGTTCCCCTACCCCGGTGAGGAGAACATCGACACCAGGGATTACGACAGGATAAGGAGAAGCGTCAGGGAACTGGAGAAGAGCCTGCGGGAGATAGGGGACGTCGACCTGGGGGTCCTTTCGGAGGACGCATCCCTGGCTGAGAGGCTGGGCTTCCTGGAGGAGCAGCTCCGTGACGTCTCGACGGGGATCGACGAACTTAGGAGGCTTATCGAGGAGACGGACAGGCAGGCAGGTACGCTCTTCTCCACCTCGCTTAAGGAGATAGACAGGAAGTTCTGCGACCTTTTTCAGCGGCTCTTCGGTGGAGGGGAAGCACACCTCAGGCTTTCCGACGATGACAACCTCTGGGAGGCCGGCGTGGAGGTGATCGCCCGCCCGCCGGGGAAAAGACCCCAGCACCTGGCGCAGCTTTCGGGGGGGGAGCAGTCGTTGTCGGCCATATCCCTTCTCTTTGCCGCAATGGAGGTCGCAGGAGTGCCCCTGGCGGTTCTCGACGAGGTCGACGCATCCCTCGACGAGGTGAACCTCAGGCGTTTCTCCGAACTGGCCAAGGAGTACTCCAGGGCAATGCAGCTGATTTGCATGACCCACCGCAGGGCCACCATGGAGAGAGCCGACCTTATGTACGGGGTCACCATGTCTGAGCCGGGACTCTCACAGGTGGTGGGTGTAAGGGTGGAGGACTGGGAGTGATGAAGACGACCCGTGACGCCATCCTTTACGGGGAGCTTGTGATAGAACAGCCCGAAGAGGGACCCAGGGTCAGCGTTGACAGCGTACTTCTCGCCTCCTTCGTGAAGGCCAGGGGGAGGGAGAGGATCATCGAGATCGGTTCGGCCCACGGGGCCGTTTCGCTCCTTCTGGCCAGGAGGTTTCCTGACGCCTTGATCGAGGGACTTGAGATCCAGCCCGAACTGGTTGCCATGGCCGAGAGGAACGCCGTTGAGAACGGCCTCGCGGAAAGGGTGTCATTCAGGGAGGGTGATCTCCGGAGAGTGAGGGAGATCTACGGGGCCCAAACCTTTGCAGTGGTGGTGGTGAACCCCCCCTACGACGAGGTCAGCCACAGCCGCCCCAGCCCGCTGGAGTCCGAGGCAGCCGCAAGGCACGGCACCCACTGCACGCTTGAGGATGTGATCAGGGCCTCCAGGTATCTCCTGGCCAACAAGGGCAAGCTCTTCATTGTCTTCAGGGCCAAGAGGGTGGCCGAGCTTCTCTGCCTGCTCTCCAGGGAGCGGATCGAACCCAAGAGGATAAGGCCCGTCTACCCGGCGCCAGGACGGGATGCTTCGGTGGTCCTCATCCAGGCCACAAGGTCTGCGGGCAAGAGTGCGGTGCTGGAGCCCCCGCTGTTCATCCAGGACGAAAAGGGTGAGTATACGGGGGATCTGCTTGCAGCCTACAGGATAGGTGATTGAGATGCCCCTTGTAGTGGTCCCCACGCCTGTGGGCAACATGGAGGACATAACTCTCAGGGCACTGAGGGCCCTGAGGGGGGCGGACCTGATAGCCTGTGAGGACACCAGGAGAACGATGAAGATCCTCTCCAGATACGGGATAAGGACCCCCCTTGTCTCCTACCACTCCTTCAACGAGAAGGAACGCACCAGGACCCTGACGGAGAGACTCTCCCGGGGGGAGACGGTGGCCCTCGTATCCGATGCCGGCACGCCCGGGATCTCCGACCCCGGGTATGAGCTGATAAGAAGCTCCCTGGAGGCGGGCTTCGAAATCGATGTCCTCCCGGGGGCAACTGCCTTCGTCCCCGCGCTCCTGCTGTCGGGGTTCCCCCCCCAGCCCTTTCTCTTCGAGGGTTTCCTCCCCAGGAGGAAAGGGGACCGAAGGCGAAGGCTTCAGGAGTTGAAGAGCTTTTCGGGGAGCATCGTCTTCTATCTCTCACCCCATGGCCCGGTGAAAATACTCGAAGATATCCACCAGGTTCTTGGAGAGAGGCCCGCGGTGATCCTCAGGGAGATCTCCAAGCTGCACCAGGAGAGGATACCCGGCAGTTTGGCCTCTCTCCAGGCCCTCCTGGGTGAGGCCTCCCTGAAGGGAGAGATGGTTTTGGTCACGGGACCCCGACCCCGACGGACGGAGCCGGAGAACGGTGACTGGCAGGGAGTGGCCCTGGGGCTGTGTGAGCAGGGCCTCCCCGACAAAGAGGTTGTCAAGAGGCTCTCGGAAGAGTATGGTATTGCGAAAAACAGGGTCAAGCAGTTCCTGCACAGCAAGAGGCGCGAAAAGGAGGGCCTTTGAAATGCCGGGAAAGAATTTTTACATAACCACACCGATCTACTACGTGAACGATGTTCCCCATATCGGCCATGCCTATACGACCATAGCGTCCGACGTTATGGCAAGGTACAAGAGGATGTGCGGCTTCGACGTCATGTTCTCCACCGGCACTGATGAGCACGGCCAGAAGATCCAGCAGGCGGCCGACCAGAGGAACATGACGGCCCAGCAGCTCGTAGACTCGGTGATGGTCAACTTCAAGAATCTCTGGAAAGAGCTGGAGATAACCAACACCGACTTCGTCCGGACCACCGAGGCGAGGCATGAGCGGGTGGTACAGTACATCTTCAGCCGGCTCATGGAGCAGGGGGACATCTACAAGGGATCCTACGAGGGGTGGTACTGCGTCCCCTGCGAAACCTACTTTCCCGAGAGCCAGATAGGCGGCGAGAAGCTCTGCCCCGACTGCGGCAGGCCCCTGCAGAACATGACCGAGGAGAGCTACTTCTTCCGCATGTCGAAATACGAAAGGCCGCTGCTCGATTACTACGAGAAGAATCCAGGGGCGATCCTGCCCCAGCCCCGCTACAACGAGGTCCTCAGCTTCATCAGGAGCGGCCTCAGGGACCAGTCCATCTCCAGGACCTCCGTCTCCTGGGGGGTCCCCCTCCCCGGCGATGAGAGGCACGTGATATACGTATGGTTCGACGCCCTGATCAACTACCTTACCGTATGCGGCTACCCCGACAATGAGGAGCTGGTGGAGAAGTACTGGCCCACGGTTAACCACATCATGGCCAAGGACATAATCAGGTTCCACTGCATTGTCTGGCCGGCCATGCTCCTGGCCCTCGGCCTGAATCCTCCCGCCAAGGTCTTCTCTCACGGGTGGTGGACCGTGGAGGGCGAGAAGATGTCCAAGTCCAGGGGCAACGTGGTGGACCCCTTCGAGATGGCTGCCCTGTACGGCGTAGATGCCTTCAGGTACTTCCTGATGAGGGAGATCCCCTTCGGCTCCGACGGCGACTTCTCCGAGAGGGCGCTGGTGGGGCGCATCAACTCGGACCTGGCCAACGATCAGGGCAACCTCCTCAACAGGACCCTGCAGATGATAGACAACTTCACCGGAGGGGTCGTGCCCTCCCACTCCGGCACCGAGGAAGACCTGGACAGGGAGATCAGGGCTATGGCCCTGGCCACGCTCGATTCCTACCGGGCCAGGATGGATTCATACGCCTTCGACGAGGCCCTGAAGGAAGTCTGGACTCTTATCAGAAGGGCCAACAAGTACATCGACGAGACCATGCCCTGGAAATTAGGAAAGGAAGGGAACCTGGAGAGGCTTGGGCCTGTCCTTAACACCCTCTGCGAGACCCTCAGGTTCACCGCGGCCATGGTATCGCCCTTCATGCCCGCGACCGCCAGGAAGATCTTCGACCAGTTGGGCCTCTCCGGTGACCCGACGGAACTCCTGCTTGACGAACTGGAGTGGGGGCAGATACCCGAAGGCAGCAGGGTCAGCAAGAAGGCCGTTCTCTTCCCCAGGATAGATCTAAAGGAGTGGGAGAAGCAGAAGGCGGAGAGGGACGCGAGGAAGGGAGCCACTCCCGACCCGGGGGATCACGAGGATGAGGTCTCGATTGATGATTTCAAGAAGATCGAGCTCCGCGTAGCCAGGGTTGTCAAGGTCGAGCCTGTGCCCAAGGCCGACAAGCTCTACAGGATGGACCTGGACCTCGGTTACGAGAGAAGGACCATCGTCTCGGGGATCAGGGAGTTCCGTACCCCCGAGGAGCTGGAAGGGAGGCAGATCATAGTGATCTGCAACCTTAAACCGGCCTCTCTTCGCGGGGTGGTCAGCAACGGGATGCTTTTGGCCGCGGAGACGGCCGACGGCAAGAGCCTGGCTCTTTTGACCGTCGACCAGGAGATCGCCCCCGGCTCAAGGGTCCATTGACCCAGCGCCTGCAGGCGTGCTTTTTGGGGCCGGGGATCTCCGGCCCCTTTTGATTTTGGAGGAGGTTGCCAATGCCAAGGTTCGTTGACACCCACTGCCATCTTGCCATGGAGGATTTCTCCGAAGACCGTCCCGAGGTGATGGACAGGGCCGCCGAAGCCGGAGTTGAGAGGATCCTGGTGGTCGGTTCCGACGAGGCAGGGAGTACCGATGCCCTCGGATTGGTAAAGCGGTCGGGGTCGGGACTCGCCAAGGGACGTTCAGGAGAGGATCTTCTCGGAGCACGTAGCCCTTGCGAGGGGGGTGAAAAAACCCCTGGTGGTCCATGTCAGGGATGCCTACGGTGAGGCCATGGAGATACTCCGGAGAGAGAGGGCCGATGAGTGCGGAGGCGTGATCCACTGTTTTTCCGGAGGTCTGGAAGATGCGATGGCCGCCATCGATATGGGCTTTTTCATCTCCTTTGCCGGACCCTTGACCTACCCCAGGAACGGTCCCCTGAGAGAGACGGCGGCGGCTCTCCCCCTGGAGAGGCTTCTGTGCGAGACCGACGCGCCTTACCTGTCGCCCCAGCCCAAAAGAGGCAGGCGGAATGAGCCGGCAAATGTGGCCTATGTCTATCAGAAACTGGCCGAGATCAGGGGCCTGACTTTGGAAGTCTGCGCAGAAAAGATCAGCTTGAACGCCTCGAGGCTCTTCCGCTGGGGGGCGGAGTGATGTTCGGTTTCCGGATCGACTCACGGTGCCCCGACACCATGGCCAGGACGGGCGAGATAAGAACGGAGAGGGGGTCTGTCCCCACTCCGGCCTTCATGCCCGTCGGTACCAGGGCGACGGTGAAGGCGATGGCTCCCTTCGAACTCCAGGAGATGGGTGCGGGGATCATACTTGCCAACACCTATCACCTTTACCTTCGCCCCGGACACGAGGTCATAAGGGAGGCCGGCGGACTTCACCGCTTCATGGCGTGGCCCGGCCTTATCCTCACCGACAGCGGGGGTTTCCAGGTGTTCTCCCTCTCCACGCTGAGAGAGATATCCGATGACGGCGTGACCTTCAGGTCCCACCTCGACGGGACCACCCACCTGATGTCCCCGGAGCTTTCCGTACAGGTGCAGGAGGCTCTCGGCAGCGATATCGCCATGTGCTTCGACGAGTGCGTCCCTTACCCCTGCTCACCCGGAGATTCGCAGGAGGCCGTCAGGAGGACCCTGCTCTGGGCCCGGAGGTGTCAGGATGTCCACTCGAGGGCTGACCAGACCCTTTTCGGGATAGTACAGGGCTCAGTATTCGAGGACCAGCGGATCAGCTGTGCCAGGGAACTGGCCGCGATGGACTTTCCCGGGTACGCTGTGGGCGGATTGTCGGTGGGTGAGCCCCACTCGGAGATGTACAGGATCCTCGATGCGGTAATCCCGGCCCTTCCCGAAGGGAAACCCAGATACCTGATGGGTGTGGGTTACCCGCCCAACCTTGTTGAAGGTGTCGCCAGGGGAATCGATATGTTCGACTGCGTTCTGCCCACCAGGAACGGAAGGAACGGGACGCTCTTCACCCCAGGGGGGAGGATGAACATCAAGAACCTCGAGTACGAGAGGGACTTCAGACCCATCGACCCCCAATGCGGGTGCTACGCCTGCCGCAACTTCACCAGGGCCTATATCCGTCACCTCTTCAGGTCCGGTGAGATCCTGGCCTCCCGGTTATGCACCTGGCACAACCTCCACTACCTTCTGGACCTGATGAGGGGCATCAGGGGATCCATCCGGTCAGGCAACTTCGCAGACTTCAGAGAGAGGTTCCACGAGGAATTCCGGGACGGAGGAGTCAGGGGTTGAGGACAGAGGTCTTTGCAGTCGACGCCAGGGAACCCGAAAAGGATGCCATCCTCAGGGCCGCAGAGGTCATACGCAGGGGCGGTCTCGTCGCCTTTCCGACGGAGACAGTATACGGCCTCGGGGCCGATGCACTCTCCCCGCGATCTGTGAGGAGAATATTCGAGGCAAAGGGGAGACCTGTCGACAACCCCCTTATCGTCCACGTCGGGGAAAGAGAGGCCGCGGACAGGCTCGGCAAGGTGGATGAAAGATCCCGAAAGCTTATGGGTCTCTTCTGGCCGGGGCCGCTGACCCTCGTCATCAGGGCGGCTGGAGAAGTGCCGGCCGAGGTCACCGGGGGACTTGAAACGGTGGCGGTCAGGATGCCCGCTCATCCGGTGGCGATAGCGCTTATAAAAGGGTCCGGGGTCCCTATCGCGGCCCCCAGCGCCAACAGGAGCGGAAGGCCTAGCCCCACCACTGCGGAAGCAGTCCTGGAGGACCTCGG
>LGGV01000129.1 GCA_001509095.1 Synergistales bacterium 58_81
GAGAAGGCGATCCCGAACAGCAGGTCGCCGCCAAGCTGGAGTACGGCGTCGAAGCTCTTGCCCTTCCTGCCGGCCAGGGTAGCGAAAACGGACATGGGGGGGTCGACGTTGCCGTCGACGATCTTGCCTGCAATGTCTGCCTCGCGGCCGGAGGCGTACTGGCAGGGAAGCAGCGAGAGGGACACGTCGAAGCCCAGACGCGAGAGGGCCCTTATCATGGGCCTTGCCCAGCACCAGAGTTCTCCAGGGCCGTTGGCGAGAAGCAGGATCCTTTTCACGACCCGAGGACCTCCAGGATCGAACTTGCCCAGCCGTCCCCGGCATCCCCCTGACCAAGGGAGGCGCAACGAGCCCGCATCGCCGTTATTACCCCTTCCCGGTAGTTGGCATCGCCTGTGAACCGGTCAAAGTGCTCGAGGATCCTTCCGGGAGAAACCCTGAACTGGAGGAGCTCCGGGTAGAGTTCGCTGCCCGCCAGCACGTTGGGGATAGAGATCCACCTTGTCCTGACCAGCGCCTTGTAGGTCAGCCATGAGCTCAGGGAGGCCCGGTAGAGAACGATCATGAACCTCCCCAAAATGAGGGCCTCTACCGCCGCCGTCCCGCTTGCCCCTATCACCATCCCCGATGCGGCCATGAGTCCAGCCCCCGGTCCTTCGTGGGATCTCCACGGACGGCAACCCTCTCTTATCAGGTCCGCCGTTCCTTCATCCAGGCCGGGCGCAACTGAGAATACGGGTATGAAGCCCCTTTCGCTGATACCCTTGGCGGTCTCTGCAAGTACCGGCATAAGGCTCCGGACCTCGCTCCTTCTGCTTCCCGGAAGAAGGGCGACGACCTTGTCCTTTGGATCCCCAAGTACGGCGGGGGAGATCCCCTTTATCATCGACAGAAGGGGGTGGCCGAACCAGCGGCAATTAACGCTCCGGCTTTCGAGGAAATCCTTTTCGAACTCGAACAGCGGGAAACAGAGGTCGAACAGGGATGCCAGAAGGGATGCCCGCCCCTGGCGCCACGCCCAGACCGTAGGAGGGGCAATGTAGAAGACCTTCCCGTGGTACCCTTTCTGCCTGAGTTCCCTGACGAGGGGAAGGTGGAAATCCGGGCTGTCGATGACGACCACCCCCACCGGGTTCCTCTCGACGATCTCGAAAGCCATTTCCCTCTTCATACGGATCAGCCGAGGGATGGCTCCCAGGACCTCCGAGATCCCCATCAGTGAGAGAGACCGGCAATCCCATACCGCTCTTGCGCCGGCAGAGACGCCCTGGGGTCCCAGCATACCCCAGATATCACCATGGAACCCCTTCGACCGCAGGGATTCTATCAGGATCCGCGAGTACTGATCTCCAGAGGCCTCTCCGCAGCTTATAAAGAGGGAGCCGGGATCACTCCCGTTACGGCTATTCCCCATTCTTCCGCCCTCTCTCTGAACAGTTCGCCTCCAAGAACGATGGTACGGCCCGCCTCTACGGCAAGGCAGCCGATATCTGCCTCATGCATCGTTTCCAGAGTTCCCGGACCAATGACGGGGATGTCGAACCTTTCGTCCTGATCGGGGCGCATCATCTTGACCACCACTCCACCCCGGGAGATGGCACCGGCCCTCTCGATGGCTGCATCGGTGCCCTCCATGGCCTCCACGGAAACAACAGATCTTCCCTTGATCACCACCGTCTGTCCGAAGGACATCGGGACCAGGAACGAGGCTATCCTCAGACCGTACAGAATATCATCCTCCTCTTCGGGAAGGGGTCGTCTCCCGGCTATGATCCCCTCCCGTGCAAGCATTTCGGGGACTATCTCCCGGTAGGGGAGGACCCTGATCCCCCTTGACTCGAAGAAGGATACGACGGCACCAAGAACAGCGTGGTCGTCCCGCGAGCTAAGCGTCGAGATGATGTTCCGCAGATCATCATCCATGAGATCGGCCCGGTAGATAAGCTTCTTGGGCACCAGCCCCGCAAGTATGAGACTGCTGATGCGTATCTTCCCTGAAAGAGAAGGCCACTGGAGGGTTCCCCTCTCCCGAGAGCCTGCGGGCGATCTCGACGGGTAGTTCGCCGTCACCCGCAAATAGTCCGATCGTTCCCTTCAACGAAGACACTCCTATCTGTCAGCTATCCTCACAAGAGATCCTGAAATGATCAAGAAGACAAGGTTCGGGGCCCAGGCTGCGACAAAGGGGGGCAGATAGCCCGCCTCCCCGAAAGACCGCGAGAAGGACATGAGCACATAGTAGGCGAAAACGATCAGTATGCTCATTGCCAGCCCGACCCCGGCGCCGGACCTGTGGGGACCCACGCCCAGCGTGGCTCCCAGAACGGCAAGGATCACGCATGCCCAGGGCAGCGCCAGTTTAAGGTGGAACAAGACCCACAGGGGAGCCAGGTTCGCTCCCTGTTTGTTCATGACGCTGATGTGACCCCAGAGCTGCCAGGCGCTCATCTCCGAGGGTCTCTGGGAGGTATGGGCGACCTCCCTTGGGCCCAGTTCAAGGGGAAGCTTCTGCCTCTCAAAGGCAAAAAGGAGCTTGACGGTCCTGTCCTTCATCACCTCGAAGGTCTTCCCGTCCTCGAGCCACCACTCTCCATCTCTCCAGGTTCCCCTGTCGGCAGTAACGATCCTGTTCATCTTGCCGCTCTCGAACTCCTGTACGAGGATGTCCTCCATGGTCCCCAGGTTCTGACGGAGACGTGAAATGTAGATCACCCTTCGAAGCTCCCCTCCTTCTTCATCCCTCAGGAAGACCTTCTCCCGGAGCAGGGTAGGTCTTTCCCGCGCGATCTCGTAGCGCATTATGTTCTCCGCCGCCTTGTTGCTCAGGGGCACTATCGTCTCATTCAGAAGGATCGCCCCCAGTGAGACCAGGACAGAGGCGAGAAGCACGGGTTTTACGATCCTGAGGAATGAGATACCGGCGGCCCGAAGGGCAACGATCTCGCTCTGGGAAGAGAGCCGACCGAAGGTCAGCAGTGCCGACAGCAGGGAGGCCATGGGAAGGGTCATAACGACCACTTCGGGGAGTTTGTAGACGAAGAGTCGCATCACCAGGCCCAGGGCGACCCCCTTTTCGATCATCAGGTTGGCTATCTGGAAGAGAAGGTCCCCCGCCACAAGCAGAACGGAGAAGACCATCACTCCGAAGACAAAGGAGTTAGCCATCTGGGAGACAATGAACCTGTCAAGGAGGCTTACGGCCTTCCGGCGGCCTGCCGCAGTGGAGGAAGTTCCAACTTTCCTGGTCCTGGTCATTTCGTCTCCCTTATCTCGTTGAAATTGAGGATATCCTCGGCGGCATCACGGATGGCACCGAAACCGCCTCGCGCTTCCGTAACGACGTCGGCGGCCTCTTTAGCTTCATGGCGTGCGTCGGAAGGGGCGAAGCCCCTCCCGGCCCAAAAGATGCATTCACGATCGTTC
The DNA here is from genome assembly GCA_001509095.1 of Synergistales bacterium 58_81. Taxonomy (GTDB): domain Bacteria; phylum Synergistota; class Synergistia; order Synergistales; family Thermovirgaceae; genus 58-81. The sequence goes on from LGGV01000129.1 coordinate 3,424, forward strand.
ACATCGTCACCTATATACCGTCTTTGACATCGAAACGCTTGAACTCTCTCCCCTCGCCATCGAGGAAGACTGCCCCGTCGGTCATGGTCCCGTCCACGTCCATGACGAAGAGCCTAATCATCGTGACCTCTCCTGCTTCCCCAGGGCGTTATCCCCCGTTTCGAACCGTGAATGAACTCGAGGACCTCCTTGACATAAGCTCCCAGGGACTGATCCTGCTCCAGTCTTGTCAGGGCCTCCCTGTCTATGGAGGAAGAGACGAAGATCTCACGGTAGGCCCTTCTCACCTGAAGTCGGTCCTCCTGGGAGAAACCCTTTCTTCTAAGTCCTACCACGTTCAGTCCATGGATCCTGGCCGGGTGTCCATCTACGAGCGTGAAGGGCGGGACGTCTTTCACCACCTTGGTCAGGCCGCCTACCATGCAGAAACGCCCCACCCTGGTGAACTGGTGAAGACCAGACATCCCCCCGAGGACACTGCCATCGCCCACGATCGAATATCCGGAGAGCCCTACCCCGTTCGCAAGGATGCACCCTTCCCCTATGGAGGCGTTGTGGCCTGCATGGGAACCCACCATCATCCAGGTGCCGCTGCCGACGGAGGTTACGGTACCTTCACCGCTCCCCCTGTGGATGGTCACGTTCTCCCTCAGGGTCACGTCGTCGCCTATCCTGACGAAGGAGAGCTCTCCCCTGAAAGCAAGATCCTGCGGCTCCCCCCCCAGGACAACGTTCTCGAAGACCCTGCATCTCTTGCCAAGGGTTACGTGCTCCAGTATCCTGACATGACCCTCAAGCCTTGTCCCCTCGCC
>LGGV01000130.1 GCA_001509095.1 Synergistales bacterium 58_81
GGTGGCCTTGTGGCCCATCTCGGTACCAACGACCTGCGGGAGGTCGAAAGGAGGATCGCCCAGGGTGACGAAATGGCCAGCCTCGTTTTCAGGGCTATGGCCTACCAGGTCGCCCGTGAGATAGGGTCCAGGGCGGCGATCCTCTCCGGTGAGGTAGATGCAGTGGTCCTGACCGGCGGGTTGGCCTTCAGCGAACAGTTCGTAAAGGATATCTCCCAGAGAGTGGCCTTCATAGCTCCGGTAATGGTCTTCCCGGGAGAGGACGAGATGAAAGCGCTGGCAGAAGGTGCCCTCCGGGTGTTGAACGGAGAGGAGAAGGCCAGGGAGTACGTTAAGGTCTGACAGAGACAAAGGGCCATCAAGAGCCCGGGAAGGAGACAACATGAAGGGAAGGGTACGGATAAGGGGATCACTGGCCTTCGGGTGGAGAGCCTTCAGGCAGAACACCCTTTTCTTCATGGTCCTTCTGCTGGCCATGGGTATTCCTTTGGCCATTCTTAACGTCTCCCTCAAAGAGCTGCCCCTGATATCGACGCCTTCGATTTTGGGCAATTAAAGGGTATGAAACCTTTGCTCATTCCTTACCTTATCGGGTCTCTTCTCCTTTCGGTGCTGGTCGGTGTGGGGATGGCCCTTCTAGTCGCGCCGGGTGTATACATCGCCGTCAGGTACCAGTTCATGCCCTACCTGATCGTCGACCGGGGTATGAAGCCCCTGGAGGCTTTCAAGGCTGCCGGGGAACTGACCCGGGGTTCCTGGATGAACCTTTTCCTGTTCCTGCTATGCCTAGTGGGGATAAATTTCCTGGGGACCATCCCCCTGGGCCTGGGTCTTTTGATAACGGTCCCCGTAGCCTTCATTGCCCACGCCCGGGTTTACAGGGACCTGTCCCCGGGACAATGAGCGTCACCCGCCTGGCCTTATGGTTCGCAGTCATCTACGGGGCCTTCTGCGGGGGTATATACCTTCTGCAGGACAGAATGATATACCAGCCCTGGAGCGATATCACAGCAACTCCCTCCAGGGTTGGTCTTCCCTTTGAGAGCGTCTCCTTCGAGGCCTCCGACGGTGTCCCCCTCCATGGCTGGTTCATCCCCGCAGAGAAGGGATCCGGGAAGGTTCTGCTCTTTTTTCACGGCAACGCCGGCAACATTTCCCACAGGCTTGAATCTATCAAGTTATTCCACGAGATGGGCCTGGACGTTCTCATCTTTGATTACCGCGGCTACGGCAAGAGCGGGGGCAAGCCATCGGAAGAGGGTCTCTACCGGGACGGCAGGGCGGCCCTGGCATTCCTGGAAGAGAGAGGGTATTCCCCGAACGAAATAGTCATGTTCGGGAGATCCCTCGGCGGGGCCGTGGCCGCGAGGCTCTCCATGGAGACGACCCCCCTGGCCCTGATACTGGAATCGTCCTTTACATCCCTCGTCGACATGGCCTCCAGGGTCGCCCGTTTCTTCCCGGTACGCCGACTTCTGCACAGCGAGTATCCAACAGAGAGCATTCTACCTTACGTGTCCTGTCCAGTTCTCGTGATCCATAGCCCAGATGACGAAGTCATCCCCTTTTCCCAGGGTCTCCCGGACTATCTGCCGGGCCGTCTTCCAAAGAAGAGAAGGAGGTGGGTTTGTTGCTACCACCCCTTGAGGTACGGCAGGATGTCCTCGGACACCCTCCCTGATGCCGCATCCTCTAGGGAGGCATTCATTATTCCAAGAGCTTCCTGGAGGAGCTCGTCGGGAATATTGAGCGGTGGAGCCACCCGAAGCACGTTCCCGTTCTTCCCGAAGGTTATCAGGATGAGCCCCTTCTCCCAGGCAGCCCAGGATATCTTAAGCGCCATTGCCTTGTCGGGCGTCTTGCTGATCCTGTCGGAGACTATCTCCACGCCCATAAGCAAACCCTTCTGCCGGATGTCCCCGATAAAGGGGTACAGTTTCGCCTTTTCCCTGAACCACTCCGCAATGATCTTTCCCTTTTCTTCAGCCCTGACTGCAAGGTCTTCATCCCTGACGACCCTGACCATTGCCTCTGCCGAAGCACAGCTGACCGCGTGCCCCGTGTGAGTGTAGGCGAGGAGGGGGACCGGCACGGCGTCGAGGATATCGGCCCTGCCTATGACTGCCGAAATGGGGAGGCCTCCGCCCAGGGCTTTTGCGGATACGATGAGGTCGGGGACGACATCGAAGTGTTCTATGGCCCACCAGCGGCCGCTGCGTCCCATACCGGTCTGGACCTCCTCGTCGATGAGGACTATCCCTTCCCTTTCAGTGACATCCCTTAGCCGCGTCATGAACTCTTTCGGAGGGAAGATCATCCCCCCGTCGCCCTGGGCCGGTTCGATCAGCACGGCCGCCACATCGCCTCGATGCCTGTCGAGGATCTCGCCTAGTGATCTCATCGCCTCCTCCGTGAGACCTTCGGGGTCGGCGTAACCGTCTATACCCCAGGGATTCCGGTAGGGGTCGGGGTACTCGGCGAAGACCACGTTGGGGTCCAGGCACACTCTTTTCTTGACATCGCTGCCGATTATGCCCGTCACGGAGAGCGAAGCCGTGGTCATCCCGTGATAGGACTCCTTGAAGCTTAGGATCTGTCTCCGGCCAGTGAAGGAGCGGGCTGCCCTTATGGCGGCATCCACGCCGTCGGAGCCGGAGAAGCCGAAGGCGGCCTTCTTGGGGAAGTCCCCGGGGGCGGTGGAGGTCAGCAGTTCGGCAAGCCTGACCTGCCTGTCGTTGTAAAAATAGACCACCGTGTAGTTCTGGAGCTTCCCCACCTGCTCCCTGACGGCCTCAACCACCGCAGGGTGGCAGTGGCCTGCATTATAGACCGCCGCGCTGGTCAGGAAGTCGATATATCTGTTGCCGTCAGCATCCCATACGAGAGACCCCTGGGCTCTCTCGATAGCCATGGGGAAATACTTGATCGCGACGGCACCAGGAATGAACCTTTCGTCACTCTCTATGACGGCGCAGCTCTTCTCGATGTTCTTGCTGGTCAACCCTGCCAGAGATCTCCAATCCATATGCAGGCAACCTCCCATTTCACCCTGGATATCATGCAGGTGTCTTTGCGTTCTTCTTGCTTATCTTGTACAGGCCCAGCGTGAAGAGGGCGACGCCGTGAAGCAGGAAGAAGCCCCAGCTGATGGTCCCGTACCCCTTGGCAATAAGGCCGATAAGGCCGAAGGATGCCACCCCCAGCCCGACAAGGGCCATCAGGCCTCCGAGCACTCCCCGGGTGCGATCTCCCCGAGGATCGTGTAGGCTGGGACCTCGACTTCGAGGATACCCGGGTAGAAGCCTATTATGACAAGGTAGAGGAAGAATCCGGGAAGGATCGTGATGATCGATGTCATTATCCCCGATATGACGGCTTCCTTCCTGCTCTCGATGTAATTGAGGGCGAAAAGAATGGCGGGGAAGGTGCCGAGGTTGTAGAAGGCGTACTTGAAGCCTCCGAGGGCCCACCCCTCCTTGATCTCGCCGGCGGCGAGGCTGGCGCCTATCTGGCCTCCCACCTGGGAGATGCCCACAAGCAGGAAGACCAGGAATACGGCGTAGAGAAGGTAGGACCACCAGGACATGGCGATCTCGATCACGTAGCTCCCGAAGAAGGTCAGCGTGGCCACGCCTGCGAGGAAGAGGGCCGCACCCACCAGCGGCGGGAGACCGAAGGACTGCATGAAGATGCTCCCAGATGTGGCCCCGACGACGCCAAGAACGATGAGGAGAAGGACGATATAGCAGACCTCGTACAGGACCCACCCCGGTCCAAGGAGCTCCTTGAAGAAGCCGCGGTAGTCGTAGACCTTGAAAGTCCTTGCGAATTCGTAACTGGCGGCAAAGACAAGGGCCCACAGGGTCGTTGTCACCAGTGCCATTCCCAGGATCCCGCCAAGACTCCCGAAGTTGACGAAGTACTCGACCAGCTCACGGCCAGTGCCGTAGCCCCCGGCGATAATTACCGACTGGGAGATAAGACCGGGGAGGATATATTTCTTGTAGGAAGAAGA
>LGGV01000032.1 GCA_001509095.1 Synergistales bacterium 58_81
CCCCTCCTGATAGGGGTTGGAGTAGGTGGAACGGTGGAGTCGGCCGCGATAATGGCTAAAAGGGCAACACTCTATTCGGTTGGACGCAGGAACCCCGACAGAAGATATGCCGCCCTGGAAATGGAGACCCTGGAGGCAGTGAACGCCCTTGGGATAGGACCGGCCGGACTTGGTGGTACCGTCACCTGCCTGGACATCCATATGGATTTTGCCCCCGGGCATATTGCGGGCACCCCCGTAGTGGTCAACATTTGCTGCCATGCGGCCCGGCATGCGGAAGTCTCGATCTAGGGAGGTCCCAAAGATGAGATATGCTTCAAGGGTAGTGGCACCTCTCAATGATGAAACGGTCCTCTCCCTGCGTTCCGGAGATAAGGTCCTTATCAGCGGGGTCATCTTCACCGGCAGGGATGCGGCCCACAGACGGATGGCGGAAAGCATCGCGGAGAACAGACCTCTACCCTTCGACGTAAGGGGTCAGATCATCTACTACGTGGGCCCCTCGCCGACGCCCCCGGGAAGGGTCTGCGGCTCAGCAGGCCCCACGACGAGCGGCAGGATGGACCCCTACACACCACTGCTCCTGGACCTGGGCCTGAAGGGGATGATAGGCAAGGGCAAGCGGTCCCCTGAAGTAATTGAATCGATGAAGAAGAACAGGGCCGTATACTTCGGTGCCGTCGGAGGGGCGGCAGTCCTCATCTCCAAATGCATCAACAGGATGGAGACAGTTGCGTGGCCGGAACTGGGACCTGAAGCCGTCTTCAGGATGAGGGTCGAGGACCTGCCCGTCGTGGTCCTGGTCGACTCTTTCGGGGACGATCTTTACAGTGACGGCCCTGCCGGGTTCCGTCGGAGCGGATAGTAACCGTTTCGATAACGTTCTGAAAGGAGGGTCCGATCTGGAAGGTAGACCGGAGTACCCCCGCTTTTTATGGTGTGGAGATGCCTGCCTGGTGACCGAGTTCGGCGATACGATCGACCCCCTGATCAACTCCATGGTCAAGGGCCTCGAGCTGAAGATCAGGGGTCTTGTCCTTCCATGGCTGGTGGAGACGGTCCCCACTTACAGATCCCTTGCTGTCTACGTTGACCCCTGGGAAACTCGCCGTGAAGAGGTTGAGCTTACTGTCATCTCCCTTGCGCGGGAGGTGGAAGCGAAGAGCATGCCTTCCGCAGCTATCGCAGAGATCCCTGTCTGTTACGGCGGCAACTTTGGTCCCGACCTGGAAAGGGTCTCCATCCACACTGGTCTTGGACCTGACGATATCATCCGGCTTCACTCCAGCAAGCTTTACCGCATCTACATGATGGGATTTACCCCGGGCTTCCCCTACCTGGGCGGCATGGACCCGCGACTTGAAACGCCCAGGCTCGAGGACCCAAGAACACTCATACCGGCTGGAAGTGTCGGGATCGCGGGAAAGCAGACCGGGATCTACCCTATCCCCAGCCCCGGCGGGTGGAACATCATCGGCCGGACGCCACTGGTTCTCTTTGATCCGGCGCGACCCAGTCCTTTCCTCCTTGAGGCTGGGATGGAGATAAGGTTCGTCCCTGTGCCCGAGGAGAGGTTCGAGGAGATCCTTTCGGGAAAAGGAGCGTGACGGCTTGAGCGTCGAGGTCATCTCTCCGGGAATGCTTTCAACCGTTCAGGATCTCGGTCGTTACGGGTTCCAGGCCTTCGGCATGCCTGTCGCCGGTGCCCTTGACCGCTACTCCCTGATGGCGGGCAACCTTGTCGTAGGCAATGACCTCCGGGCAGCAGGGCTGGAGATAACCATCTCCGGGCCGGAACTGCTCTTCCGGTCGGAAAGGCTCGTCTGCATAACCGGGGGAGACCTTTCTCCGAAGATCAACGACCGTGACGTGCCGGTATGGCAGGGTCTGATGCTGCGCGAGGGAGATGTGCTGTCCTTTGGGGGCGCCCGAAACAGGGGATCCAGGTCCTGGATATGCATAGGCGGTGGTATCGACACTCCACCCGTCATGGGGAGCCGGTCTACCTACCTGAGAGGCGGGCTGGGGGGATGTGATGGTCGCCGGCTCAAGAGGGGGGATATCCTCCCCCTCGGGGCCCCGGACAACTTTTCTCGAAGGGGAGAGGGTTTTATCGTCCCTCATGAACTTCGACAAAACTATATCGAGAGGCCGGTGATAAGGGTCATCCCTGGTCCCCAGGAAGCTCTCATCGCTCCAGAGGGGGTCGAATGTTTTTACAGTTCTTCCTATAGAGTAGGTCCTGATTCGGACAGGATGGGTTACCGTCTTCAGGGGCCTGTGATACGTCACAAGGAGAGTCCTGACATGATCTCAGATGCCGTTCCGTGGGGGGCGATACAGGTACCCGGAAACGGGTTGCCCATAATCATGATGGCCGACTGTCAGACCACGGGAGGATACCCCAAGATCGCCGGGGTCATCAACGCTGACCTTGGTCTTCTTTCCATGATGTTGCCCGGGGATTATCTCTCCTTCCGTCGGTGCGCCGTCACCGAGGCCGCCGATGCTTCGAGGGCCTTGAAAGGAGACCTGGAACGGATCAGGGTCCTCCTGGCTGATCACAGGTCCCGGCCCAAGGATCCCTCTCGGGAGATACCGGCCGATGATGGGGCGATGTTATTGAAATTCGGGGGGGAAACTTTCGACGTCACATGGAGGATAATATGACAGGGCCGCCTGGTGCGGTTGGATCTTGCCCGAGGGGAGGATGGAAGATGGCTGTTTCAGTGGACCTCAACAGTGACCTTGGTGAAGGTTTCGGCCCATGGAAGATGGGAGACGACTCCGGGATCATGGATCACGTCACCTCCATCAACATCGCCTGCGGTTTCCATGCCGGCGATCCTGGGATAATGGTCAAAACGGCGGAACTGGCTTTGGAGAGGGGCATTGCCATTGGAGCCCACCCCGGCTACCCCGACCTTGTCGGTTTCGGCAGGAGGGAGATGGGCTGTTCTCCTGAAGAGATCTACTCCTTCTGTCTCTACCAGGTCGGAGCCCTTTCGGCCATCGTCAGGTCCAGGGGCGGGAGGCTACAGCACGTCAAGGCTCACGGGGCACTCTACAACAGGGGAGCGAAGGATGAAGCCGTGGCAAGGGCGATCTCCCTGGCGGCCGGGGACCTTGACGGAGGTCTTATTGTTGTCGGTCCTCCGGCATCCTGTTTCGAGAAGGTCTGTCAGGAAGCGGGAATTCTTTTTGCAGCGGAAATGTTCGCTGACCGTGCCTACGCATCCGACGGTTCTCTGGTCCCAAGGTCGCAAAAAGGATCAGTGATCGAGGATCCCCGAGAGGCTGCTTCCAGGGTGGTGAGGATGGCGACGACGGGGGAAGTCCCCACCATCGATGGAGGAAATCTGAAGCTGAGGGCCGATACGATATGTCTCCACGGTGACACACCCGGATCGACAGGAATGGCCTCAATTATAAGGTCTTCCCTGGAAGAGGCAGGGGTTAGTGTGCTGCCACTCGGAAAACTCCTGTGGGAACGGCCCTGACGCTGTTCGCAGAAAAGGCCTCCCTGATAAATTGAATGGAATTGTCTTGCAATTCAATGAAATGGTTGCATCATTTTGCCCGTTAGGGAATAATATTCCCGTTTGCTTGAAGATTCACGAACGGACCGCAGTTTGAAGTACAGTTCAGTCAATTTTGCCTCAGATCCTGATGATAGTGAAGACGGCCGTTTGCCGGGAAAGGGGCGTTTCAGAGTGAGTGAAAAGGAAGCCTGCAGGGATTTGCGTGAAGGAAAGAAAGGGTACGATGAAAAGGTCGCCAAGGTATTGGCTAGACAGCCGGAGATGAAAGAGGTCTTTACTACCGGCGGGGGGATCCCCCTCGAGCGGCTCTACACCCCACTGGATATCGGGGGTCTGGACTACTGCAGGGACCTGGGTTTTCCCGGTTCATACCCCTATACGAGAGGCGTTCAGCCCACCATGTACCGCGGGCGCTTCTGGACCATGAGGCAGTACGCCGGTTTTGCTACCGCCGCCGAGTCGAACGCAAGGTATCGCTACCTTCTCGAGCAGGGGCAGACGGGGCTGTCCGTGGCCTTTGACCTCCCGACCCAGATCGGCTATGACTCCGACCATCCCATGGCCAGGGGGGAGGTTGGCAAGGTCGGTGTCGCCATTGACAGCCTGGCAGACATGGAGACCCTCTTCAGGGAGATACCCCTCGGGAAGGTCTCAACATCGATGACTATCAATGCACCGGCCGCTGTACTGCTGGCAATGTACATCGCAGTAGGCGAAAAGCAGGGGGTTCCCCCGTCGGAGCTCTCCGGGACCATCCAGAACGACATCCTCAAGGAGTACATAGCAAGGGGCACCTACATTTTCCCGCCCAAACCCTCCATGCGACTCATCACTGATATCTTCGGATTCTGCAGCGACAACGTCCCCAAGTGGAACACCATCTCCATTTCGGGCTACCATATAAGAGAGGCAGGTTCTACGGCCTCCCAGGAGGTTGCCTTCACTCTCGCCGATGGTCTCGCCTACGTTCAGGCAGCGGTAAATGCCGGACTCGACCCGAATGTCTTCGGCCAGAGACTCTCCTTCTTCTTCAACGCCCACAACGATTTCCTTGAAGAGGTCGCAAAGTTCCGTGCCGCGAGAAGGCTCTGGGCGAGACTCATGAAGGAAAGGATGGGCGTCAGCGAGCCCAAGGCGCTCATGCTTCGCTTCCACACACAGACGGCAGGAAGCACTTTGACAGCCCAGCAGCCGGAGAACAACATTGTCCGCGTAGCTATCCAGGCCCTTGCCTCGGTCATGGGCGGGACCCAGTCCCTGCACACCAACAGCTTTGATGAGGCCCTTGCGCTCCCCACGGAGAAGAGCGTGGGGATAGCACTCAAGACACAGCAGATAATAGCCTACGAGTCCGGAGTGACCTCCACGGTCGACCCCCTTGCCGGAAGCTATGTCATTGAGAGCCTCACCAGCGAGATCGAGCGTCAGGCCCTGGAATACATCGACAAGATCGAAGAGATGGGCGGAATGCTTGTCGCCATCGAGAAAGGCTACCCGCAGCAGGAGATCCAGGATGCCGCCTACCAGTACCAGAAAGCCGTCGAGAGCGATGAGCGGGTAGTGGTCGGGGTCAACAGGTTCCAGATCGACGAGGATGGAGGCGGCAGGGAGCTTCTCAGGGTCGACCCCTCAGTGGGGGAGAACCAGGAGAAAGCCTTGAAGGCCATGAAGCAGGGGCGTGACAACGTACTCGTCGGGAACAGGCTCGAAGCTGTGAGGGCCGCCGCCAGGGACGAGAACCTCAACCTGATGCCGGCTATGATCGACGCCGTAAAAGTGTACGCAACAGAGGGCGAGATCTGCGGCGTTCTTCGCGAAGAATTCGGTGAATACAGGGAGAATATCGTCCTTTAGGGACGTCGGGGATCAGGAGGGACGGAAGATGAGCGAACGCAGGATCCGTGTTATAGTGGCCAAACCCGGCCTTGACGGGCACGACAGGGGTGCCAAGGTCGTGGCAAGGGCTCTGAGGGACGCAGGCATGGAGGTGATCTACACGGGACTCAGGCAGACACCTGAGAGCATCGTCGAGACCGCCATCCAGGAAGATGCCGACGCGATCGGGGTAAGTATCCTGAGCGGTGCCCATGAGCACTATTTCAGTGAGATAATCAAGCTCCTGAAGGAAAAGAGCGCCGAGGACATAATAGTATTCGGCGGGGGAGTGATCCCCGAAGGGGATATCCCCAGGCTGAAGGAGATGGGCGTCGGAGCCATCTTCGGCCCCGGTACTTCGACGAGCATCTGCATAGAGTGGCTTGAAGAGGAAGTACGGGAGAAGAGGGCAAAGGAGTCCTGAAAGGTACTGAACAGGCAGTGAATGATATGCAACCCTGTTCCGGCCTGGCTTCGGTCCCCATTGCAAGGGACCGGAGAGGGAGTTCAGAATATCAGGGGGCGGTGCCCCCCGTCGATTGGAGGGACAGCATGAAACCTACAGCGATAGATCATATCGGGATAGCCGTTGCAAGCATCGACGAAGCTCTCAAGTTCTGGGAGCGGTCGCTGGGGATCAAATGCACGGGAGTCGAAGAGGTGGCGGAACAAAAGGTAAAGACGGCCTTCCTGCCCCTCGGTGATACCGAGGTGGAGCTTCTCGAAGCGACCGATCCGGAAAGCCCCGTGGCCAAGTTCATCGAGAAGAAGGGGGAGGGTATCCACCATCTTGCTATCCGGGTCGAGAACCTGGAAGAAGCCCTTGAAAAGATGAAGGCTCTCGGCCTGAGGATGATCGACGAGAAGCCCAGGTACGGAGCAGGGGGTGCCAGGATAGCCTTTGTCCACCCCAAGACTGCAGGGGGCGTTCTGCTGGAACTCAGCGAACGTCCGTAGTCGTATCACGGCAAAGAGCCGGGAATATGCACAAAGGGAGGAAAAGAGATGTCTGAGCGGACGATTGGAGAGCTTTGCGAGGCTTTGGTCAGGCTCCGGGACGAAGCCGAGGCTGGCGGCGGCGAGAAGGCGATCGCAAAGCAGCACGAGAAGGGCAAGCTGACGGCGAGGGAGAGGATCGACAAGCTTCTCGATGATGGAAGTTTTGTCGAGTTGGATGCGTTCGTCGAGCACAGGTGCACCTTCTTCGGGATGGACAAGAAGGCCTACCCAGGTGACGGTGTGGTGACCGGTTACGGTACCGTGGAAGGACGCCTGGTCTACGTCTACAGCCAGGACTTCACCGTTATGGGTGGATCCCTCGGCGAGATGCACGCCAAAAAGATCTGCAAGGTCATGGACCTTGCAATGCAGAACGGGGCTCCTGTGCTGGGGCTGAACGACAGCGGCGGCGCCAGGATCCAGGAGGCTGTCGACAGCCTGAGCGGATACGGCAATATCTTCTATCGCAACACCATTGCCAGCGGCGTGGTACCCCAGCTTTCGCTGATCCTGGGTCCCACCGCGGGGGGTGCAGTCTACAGCCCGGCCTTGACCGACTTCATATTCATGGTCGACAAGATAGGCATTCTGCATATAACGGGTCCTGCCGTCATCAAGGCCGTAACCGGCGAGGACGTTACCAGCGAGGAGATCGGAGGGGCTAAGGCCCACAACCAGATCTCCGGCAATGCCCACTTCTTCGCCACCTCCGAGGATGAGTGCTTCTCACAGGTAAGGAAGCTGCTCTCCTATCTGCCTTCGAACAACATGGAGGAGCCTCCCTTCTACGACAGCGGCGACGACCCCTACCGTTGTGACGACAGTCTCAGGGACATCGTTCCGACCAACCCCAACAAGAGTTACAGGGTCCAGGACGTTCTCTCCAGGGTGGCTGACGGAGGCGAATTCTTCGAGGTCCAGCCCATGTGGGCAAAGAACATTGTCACCGGCTTCATGCGCGTCGGCGGGTATGTCGCAGGGATCATCGCCAACCAGGCCGCCATTATGGCCGGCTGTCTCGATATCGACGCCTCGGACAAGGCGAGCAGGTTCATTCGCTACTGCGACGCTTTCAACATTCCGGTGGTCACGTTTGTCGACGTCCCCGGCTACCTCCCGGGTAAGGACCAGGAGCTCGGAGGCATAATCAGGCACGGGGCAAAGCTGCTCTACGCATACAGCGAAGCCACGGTGCCCCTTATCACGGTGGTCCTTCGAAAGGCCTACGGTGGTGCATACCTGGGCATGTGCAGCAAGGACCTGGGTGCAGATGTGGTCCTCGCCTGGCCGCAGGCTGAGATAGCCGTCATGGGTGCCGAGGGTGCTGCAAACATCATTTTCAAGAAAGAGATCGAGAGCGCCCAGGACCCCCAGGCAACGAGAAACCAGAAGATAGAGGAGTACCGGGAGGCTTTCGCCACACCCTACCAGGCCGCCAAGAGGGGATTCGTGGACAGGGTCATTCTCCCAGAGGAGACCCGCGGCGAGATATACCGTGCTCTAGTACAGTGCGAGAGCAAGCGGCAGCTCCGGCCGAGGCGCAAGCACGGCGTGATGCCGAACTAGGGAGGTTATCGGAATGGAACTTTCCCATATTGCCGACAAGTTCTCCCACGGTACAGGAGGGGCCATAGCGCTGGCTATGATAGCCTTTTCAGTGGTCTTCCTCGTTCTGATCGCTCTTACCCTGATCATAATGGGGACCCGCTACCTTGCCGATCTCTCTGAGCGCAAACCGATGAAGCCGGCCGGCCCCGAACAGAAGGCAGCCCCGGCGCCAGTGGCGCCCTCCGTTCCCGCAGCAGGGGAAGGCGGCGACAAAAACGTCATCGCAGCGGTGATCGCAGCTGCCATAGCTGCCTCCGGCGGAGGAAGGGCCACATCCATCAGGCCTCTTGCGGTCACCGGCCGAGGCAAGCCCTCAGCCTGGAAGACGGCCGGAAGGATGGACCTGTTGGAGGGGTTTGAATAATTCCGTAAACCGTAGATCGTGAAACGTAAACCGTATTCCAGGTTTCTGGAT
>LGGV01000033.1 GCA_001509095.1 Synergistales bacterium 58_81
GGGGTTTTTCAATGTCCATGCAGCCGGAGCTGTTCGACCATCTCATTGATTCCATCAAGGGCCGTTTTTTGGGCGAAAGATGCTCCGCAGTAGAATGCGGTGAGGGCTGGACATCGCTCGCCTTCGGCCGCTCCAGTGAAAATCTCTTCCTGTGCTGGAAGGAGCCATTCTCTGGACTCTGCGTAGCCAGGAGAGAGGATATCTCCGAACTTACCCTGTCGGAACGGACCAAGCCAACTTTTTGGGCTGCCCTTAAAAAACACATCAAAGGCTCGTCGCTCACAAGGGTCGAGAGGGTATCCGGTGACAGGTTGATAGAACTGTCCTTTTCCCGGAGTATTGGTCCCGGAATAGCATTGAAGAGCTCGTTGATCTGCGAGTTTGTTGGAAGAAGGAACGACCTTGTCCTGAATGACGCTAACGGTTTGATAATTGACTCGGCCTCTCGCGGACTTTTTGGAAGTTCCCGGGGTCCCTCGAGGCTTCCCGGAAGTCCTTACTCACCCCCGACCTCACCTTTCTCCGCCCCCTCCGATATCCCAAAGGGCCCCGGTATCCTCTTCTCTCTGGACAGGGTACCGAAAATGGGCAGGAAACTGGGTGCCGCAATTCGCGAAAGGTGGCATCTTTTCAATACACCCCGATGGGAGATCCACGTCATGCCCGAAGGGTTCACAGAAGAGCCCGGATCCGTTCCTGGAAGAGGAACCTTTCAGGAGATCGGGGGTGAGATCTCCTCTTTCGATATCCTCCTCGGCCTTCCGGTTCAATCCGATGAGGGGATCCTCTCTATTCTAAGGGAGAGAGTTCTTTTTCCACTGCTTCGTTCAAGACTCAGGTCGGAAAAGAAACGCCTTGCAAGGGAGATCGAAAGGAGAACGGCAAGGATCGCCGCCATGAAAAGAGGCCTGGAGAACCGGATAAATAGGGCTGGCAGGGCGAGGGACCTGAAAAGGACCGCAGACCTGATCCTGGAACACTCCCATAGCATCTCCAGGGGGACGGGCAGGGTCAGCCTCCCCCTATGGAACGGCGAAGGTTATGAAAAGATCGATGTCGAGCTTGACCCGGCAAAGACAGCCGTTCAGAACGCACAGGATTATTACCAAAGATACAGAAAGAGCCGCCTCGATGACGAGGATCTGCCTGAAAGGGCAAGGCTCCTGGAAGATGCCGAAAGAGAGGCTTTGGCGATGCTGCTTCGGATAAGAGAAGCAGAGAGTATTTCCGAGATCAATTCTCTGGCTGATGAGATCTGGACTGACCCTGACCCTCTGCCCAGAGAAGGGGGCCACGACCCCTTAAAGAGGTTCTGCTTCAGGGGGTTCGAAGTGCTGGTGGGAACCAACCGCAAGGCCAACAGGAAGGCTACCTTTGTTCTTGCTTCACCGGAAGACCTATGGTTCCACGCCAGAAACGTTTCTGGCGCTCACGTGATTCTCAGGGCTCAGAAGAAAGTAACCCCTCCAGTTGAAGTCCTGGAATTTGCATCGTCCCTTGCCGCTTTTTACAGTCGCTCCTCCGAGTCTCTGGCCGTGGCGGTGGACTTTACAAGGCGGAAACACGTTAGGGCCATCCCCGGAACGATCTCTGAGGTAACCTATTCAAACGCCCGCACTCTTACTGTCTCCCCCGGCCTCTGGAAAAGACTTCTCCAAGAAAACGCCTGAGCTCAGGATGGATAAAGGACCGGAAGAGCATCGGCTCCCCGCTCCTTGGATGATCGAATCCCAGTATCCAGGAATGAAGAAAGACCCTGTCAAGCCCGAAAGGGGTCCTTTTTCTTGGAGCATAGAGCTGGTCTCCTACCAAGGGGCAGCCTATGTGTTTCATGTGAACTCTTATCTGGTGAGTCCTCCCTGTCAGAAGTACGCACCGGACAAATGAGAACTCTTTCCTGCTCCATAGCAGGGTGTATTCGGTAACAGCCCTCTTACCGGATGACGATATGGCCATCCTGTAACGGTTCCTGGGGTTCCTACCTATAGGAAGATCTATTCTTCCCTGGAACTCCCTGGGCTCACCCCATACAAGCGCCAGGTACTCCTTTCTTACCTGCCTCTCCTGAAAGGCCCTGGTCAGTATGTCATGGGAACGGTTGTTGCGGGATACAACCATAAGTCCCGAGGTAGACGCGTCAAGCCGGTGGACTATTCCAGGCCTTCCCGAGGCTCCTGATCCTGCTATCTCCGGGAACTTGTGAAGAAGGCCGTTTACCAGGGTCCCTCTCCAGTGGCCTGGGGAAGGGTGGACTATAAGGCCGGAGGGCTTGTCAATGACGAGGATGTCCTCATCCCCGTAGACCACCCCGAAATCCACTGGTTCCGGGACTAGTTCCTGTAACGGCCTTGGTTCTATCGAAACGCTGATGCCCATTCCGCTTCTGACCACCAGAGACGGCTTGGCCTTCTTCCCCTCTTCGATCTTGACCTTGCCTCCCCTTATCAGGGCCTGTATCTGGGACCTTGTCCTGTCAAGTTTCCATGCCAGGAATACGTCAAGTCTCTCCCCGTTCATATCTTCCCCTACGACCAGCGAAAGGTTCTCTTCCTCAGGGGGGAAAAGATCTCTAGGGTTCATAGGGGGACATCTCCGGCCGAAAGGTTTCCTCCCTCTAGACCGTTTTTCCCATTCGATCCAGGACCCCACGACACCTTTCGCAGACACCGCCTTCCGGCACCTCAGGACCCCATTTCCAACATCTTTGACACTTCTCCCCTGGTGCCTTCCAGATATTAAATTCGACCCCTGTCTCCTGGTCTTTCCAGTTAAATCCTACATCCCCGAAAGTATCTACGATTCTGAAAGAGGAGACGATCGAAAGGACTGCCCACTCCTCCTCGGCAAGGAGCAGGGTCGGGTCCACCTCGGTCCCTCCCTTGAGGACCTCTACCCGTGCATCCAGGGAGTGTCCTATGATACCCGCGGTCCTTGCCGATTCAAGAGCCCTGGAGATCGCTCCCCGGAAGGAAAGGATCTTCTCCCAGCGGGTGTCCAGATCCCGGTCAAGCATTGATCGGTCTACAGCAGGCCAATTGGACAGGAAGACGCTCTCAGGCAGGGTCGGGTCCATACTCCTCATCTCCTGCCATATCTCCTCCGAGGTAAAGCTCAGGACCGGTGCAAGCATCTCCGTCAGTGCCCGAAGGATGATCCACATGGCAGTCTGGCAGCTTCTTCTGGCTTCCCCGTCCCTGTCCTCGGCGTAGAGGCGATCCTTGCAAACATCAAGATAGACTGCGCTAAGTTCATTTACGCAGAAGTGGTGGATCATATAGGTCGGAAGATGGAACTCGAACTCGTCGTACCCCTTTGTTGCCCTGTGGATCAGTCTCTGGGTCCGGGAAAGGATCCATCTGTCCAGTTGGAGCATTCTGTCAGAGGGAACGGAGTCTTTACGCGGATCGAAGTCGCTGAGATTACCCAAGAGGAACCGGGCGGTATTCCTGATCCTCCTGTAGGATTCAACGAGATTGGACAGTATCTGGTCCGAGATCCTGATGTCGTTCCTGTAATCGGTTGAGGCTACCCAGAGTCGCAGGATATCGGCGCCGTACTTTTCGATGATCTCCTGGGGGGCGATTACGTTGCCCAGCGATTTGGACATCTTCCTGCCCTCGCCGTCTACGATGAAACCATGGGTAAGGACCATCTCGTAGGGGGCCCTCTCTCTTGCCGCCACCGAGGTCAACAGGGAGGTCTGGAACCATCCCCTGTGCTGGTCGCTCCCCTCCAAATAAAGATCGGCAGGCCACCTCAGGTCCTTTCTGGTCTCCAGGACAGCTACATGACTGCAACCCGAATCGAACCAAACATCCATGATGTCCGACTCTTTCCTGAGTTGCCGGCCACCGCAGTGGGGGCAGAAAGCAAGGTCTCCCAGGATCTCATCCGGTGGTAGGCGCCACCAGCTGTTAGATCCCTCTCTCCGGAAAAGGTCCTGTACTTTCCTGATCCTTTCCGGGTCGGCAACGACTTCCTTGCACGACTCGCAATAGAAGGCTGGTATAGGGACCCCCCATACCCTCTGGCGGCTGATGCACCAGTCGGACCGCTCCCTTACCATGTTCGCAATCCTTTCCTTGCCCCATGAGGGTATCCAGTTGACACGGTCTATCTCCTCCATTGTCTTCTCCCTGAAGGAATTGACCGAGACGAACCACTGTTCGGTGGCCCTGAAAATGACCGGTCTCTTGCACCTCCAGCAGTGAGGGTAGGAGTGTCTGATCCTGCCGCTTCCAAGAAGCCTGCCCCTCTCCCTGAGAACAACCAGTATCCGCTCGGAGGCCTCTTCAAGGGGGAGTCCTCCTACCAGCTCCGTATCGGGCAGGAAGTAGCCCTTGTCATCTACGGGGTTCAGGATTTCAAGGCCGTAACGGATACCGGTTTCGAAGTCCTCAACGCCGTGGCCGGGGGCGGTATGGACGCAGCCGGTGCCCTGGTCCAGTCCTACGTACTCGGCAAGGGCGAAAAGGATCTCCCTTTCGTCATAGAAGGGGTGTATGGCCCTTGCCTGGGAGAGTTCGCGCCCCTTCAAGGAAAGCAGCGGTTCTCCCAGTTCGAGGCCTGTTACTGAAGCGACCTCACCTATGAGCGCCTTTGCCATGATGTATATCTTTTTGTCTCCCACCGGCACCAGAGAGTATTCGATATCAGGGTGGATCGACACTGCAAGACTTGCAGGAAGGGTCCACGGAGTAGTCGTCCAGACCATTACGTAGGCTTCCTTCTCTCCAATAACCTCGTCCGCCGAACTGTTACCGGCGGTTTTTAGGGGATAGGCAACGTATATGGAGGGTGAGGTCTCGTCCTCGTACTCGATCTCCGCTGCGGCAAGGGCCGTCTGGCAGTCCACGCACCAGAAGACGGGCTTCCTTCCCTTGTATACCAGCCCTTTCTCGACCATGTCAGCGAAGACTCCGATCTGGGCAGCCTCGTACTCCGGTTTGAAGGTAATATACGGGTCTTCCCAGTCCCCGAACACGCCCAGCCTCTTGAACTCGGATCGCTGGATGTCGATGAACTTCTCGGCGTAACCCATGCATTGCTGCCTTAGTTCAACAGGGTCTATCGACTCCTTGGACTGGCCGATCTCCTTCAGGACCCTCAACTCAATAGGGAGGCCGTGGGTGTCCCAACCTGGCACATAGGGTGAACGGTAACCCCTCATCCATTTGTACTTCGGTATAAGGTCCTTGAGTATCTTGTTGAAGGCCGTACCGATATGGATATTGCCGTTCGCATAAGGGGGGCCGTCGTGGAGAACGAACGTATCAGCGCCCTCTCTCTGTTCCATCAGTTTCCTGTAGATGTCCTTCTCCTCCCAGAAAGCGAGAAGTCCCGGTTCTCTCTTTGCGAGATTGGCCCGCATCGGGAAAGATGTCTCGGGAAGGTTCAGGGTGCTCTTGTGATCTGTTGACACTGGCCTGACGCCTCCTTCTTTATCGGAAAAGGCCGCCAACGGGACCCGGCGGCCTCCTCTGGTTCAGGGTCTTTACAGGCAAGGATCTTAGATTTCCTCCCGCCCTAGACTACTTCAGCTACTGACGCTTCTTTCCTGTACTTGGAGGTCTGGAAGAAATGGACCAGGAGCAGGACCGACAGACCGATGGTGTCCGTCACGATCCCGGGGATAAGAAGTCCCAGGGCCCCGGCCAGCGAGATCGCCCTGAGCCACATGGGCATCTTAGTCTTGTAAAACCCGATGGAACTCATCCCCAGCAGGAACACACCCAACAGTGCCGTCCCAATGGAAACAATGAACGGGATGGGTTCGAAACCTACAAGAACAAGCATGGGGTTGAATACGTAGATGTAGGGAACGATAAACCCCGCCAAAGCAAGCCTTATGGCAGCCCCGCCTGTTTTCATGGGATCATCGCCTGCAATCCCGGCGCCTGCATAGGCTGCCAGTGCGACCGGCGGGCTCAGGTCAGCGGCGATGCCGAAATACAGAACGAACATATAGGCCGCCATGGGCGCCACTCCCAACTGCAGAAGGGCCGGCGCCGCCATTGTACTGGTTACTATGAAGTTGGCCGTTGTCGGCAGACCGGCACCGAGAAGGATACAGGCCACCATCGTCAGGAGCAGCGAGATAATCAGGATGCCTCCGGAGAGGGTTATGATGGCGCTGGCGATCCGGAGACCCAGACCCGTCAGTGTGGCGGTACCGACGATTATGCCCACCGTCCCGCATGCACAGGCCACTCCAAGGGCGCCCCTTGCACCTGAATCGAGGGCGTCCATCAGTTTCGGGAGGGTGACCCTTGTCTCTTTGTTGAGGAAGGAGACGATAAGTGTCGCCAGGATCCCGTAATAGGCTGCCTTCAAGGGTGTATAGCCTGAAAGAAGGAAATAGATTATGGAGGCGATGGGGATCAGGAGGTGCCCCTTCTTCTTGAGCAGTGGTATCACCTTGGGGAGTCTCTCCCTGGGAAGACCCTTGAGGCCGAGCCTCGTCGCTTCAAGGTGGACCTGCACCAGGACGGCAAAATAGTACAGCAGCGCCGGTACAATGGCAGCAACAGCCACATGAATATAGGGGACTCCCAGGAATTCGGCCATAATGAAAGCTGCCGCTCCCATGACGGGAGGCATGATCTGACCTCCAGTGGATGCCACGGCCTCGACGGCTCCGGCAAAGTAGGGCTTGTAGCCTACGCTTTTCATCAGGGGGATAGTGAACATCCCCGTGGTGCAAACGTTGGCCACCGATGAACCCGAAATGGATCCCATAAGCCCCGAGCTCATAACAGCAACCTTGGCCGGACCCCCTGTGGAACCCCCGGCAAGGGCCATGGAAAGGTCGATAATGAAACGGCCCATCCCCGTCTGTTCAAGGAAAGACCCGAAGAGGATGAACATGAAGACAAAGGTGGAAGAGACGCCGAGAGGTATCCCAAAGACGCCTTCGGTCCCCATGTACATGTGGTTGATAATTCTGAGAATGCTGAAGCCCCTGTGGGCGAACATGGCAGGGAAATGTCTGCCAAAGTAGCAGTAGAAAAGGAAAAATATAGCTATTCCCGGCAGGATCGGGTTGGAAACTCTCCTGGTTGCTTCCAGCAGAAGGAGGATCCCAAGGAACCCGACGGTTATGTCCATGGTAGTAGGAAGCCCCGCTCTCATGACGATATCATTGAAGTAGATCACATGGTAGAGGACAACGTAGGCGGCTACGCCTCCGAGCAGAAAGTCATACCACGGCACGGCGTCCTTGCGGGCCTTCCCCGAAATGGGGTAGAGCATGTAGACCATGAAAAGGACAAGGGCAAGGTGGACAGCTCTCTGCTTGATGGCCAGCAGGAGCCCGAACCCGGAGGTGTAGAAATGAAAGACCGATAGAGCAATGGCCACCAGGAGAACCAGCTTGGCCTCCCATCCTGAAAGAGACCTGGTCCTCGCCTCAGTGTCGAATCGTCTCCTGAGCTCGTCAAGGTCGATCTGGGCCGTCTCTGCCTCGATGTTACCTCCTGTGGTGATGTCCGGTTCGCTGTTTCTGTCAGTCAAAGGGATCCCTCCAGTCCCAAAAAGCTGCCTTCAAAATACTGAGAAAGATAATGGAAAATGCAAATCAGAACGATTTTACCACACCCTTGAAAATTCGCTCATAACTCCCACCTCCGGGAATGGACCCCACCCAGTGGTTCGGCCCTTACCGATATTTCAAGTCTTCTGGAAGGGAAGAGACTGAAGAGCTCAAGGATAGCAGGTATCTCCAGGGGGAGTATAAGTGTGTTTCTGCCAAGCCTTTCGTCCCCGACCCGATAATAGAACCTATCCCAGCTGTTCCTGCCCCCCCTGAAGCGGAACCACTCCCCGTCAACTATAAGTCTTCCGTTCCTGGGCACCACTATCGGAAGCCCAGCGTTCTGGGAGACCACCCGCTCCTCCCACCCCCAGATCCTTCCTCCGACCACCCTGTACTCGTCCTCCACAGGAGTTTTCTCAACGGAGTGAATGTACCTAGTTATGAAAGGGTATCCCAGGAGAGAGGGTCTTGACAGTATTTCCCTCCCCCCGTCGGAGACGGTCAGAACCCAGACGGGGGTAAAGATCAGGAAAAGGAGTACAGAAAGGATCATAGAAAAGCAGAGCATTACCTTGATCTTGATCCCCATTCCTGTTCTCCTTTCTTTTCGGGGTCAGGGTCATCGTTCGACGATACCGTCAAGAAGAGGGACGAAACGGCAATATTCGCCCCATTCATCCCGATACCCTTCTTCGTCAATGATCCTCGTCAGTAGCCGTTCATTCCCGTCGGGGAACCTTATGGGGATAACGACCCTGGCGTTGGAGGAGGTCTGTTCCATTATAGCCGGTGGAATGGAGGGAGCTGCAGCGGTCACAAGGACACGGTCAAAAGGGGCCTCTTCGGGAAGACCGTTAATTCCGTCCCCGTGATAGACC
>LGGV01000131.1 GCA_001509095.1 Synergistales bacterium 58_81
GCATCAACGCTCCATCCAAGGGCGTGGAATGCTGCGGCAACGTGAGGCGCCTCCAGTTTGCTCCTGTCGGCGACGGAGAGAAGAAGTCTCCCCTTTTCCGGTACTATCCACCCGGCTCCCCTCAAACCTTCGTAAAGAGCAACGGCGACAGTATCCCCCACACCCAGGGCTTCTCCGGTAGACTGCATCGCCGGGCCCGGGAGAGCATCCACTCCTGGAAGTTTTTCAGTGGAGAAGACGGGAACCTTGACCCCGAATAGGGGTATCCTTTCACAGAGACCGGGTTTGAGCCCCATATCAGACAGGCTTTCTCCCAGGGCAGCCCTGACGGCCATCTCCACCAGCGGTATGCCTGACAGTTTCACTGCGATGGGAACGGTACGGCTTGCACGAGGGTTGGCCTCTATCACATAGAACTCATCCCCGGAGAGAACGAACTGAATGTTCAGAAGCCCCTTTACCCCCAACTCCACCGCGATCTTCCTGGAGATGTCCTCTATCTTCCTTCTTCCCGCCTGGGAAAGGGACACGTCGGGGAATATCGCCACCGAATCCCCGGAGTGGACCCCCGCAGGATCAAGGTGCTCGAATATTCCCGGGATGACTATCTCCCTTCCATCGCAGAGGACATCCACCTCGAACTCGGCCCCCGGGAGGAACCGGTCGATCAGGACCGACTGGTCCTCGTCGGTCTGGAGTGCGATCTCCAGGACCGAGGCCAGTTCCGACGGAGAGTTCACAACTTTCATCGCCAGTCCGCCGATCACAAAGCTGGGTCTCACCATAACGGGGTAACCTATCATAGAGGCCTTTTCCAGCCCATCATCGACGGACTTAACCGAACAGCCGAGGGGCTGGAGGATGCCCAGCCGTTCCAGAAGACCGGAAAAATGCCCCCTGTCCTCGGTGGCCCGGACAACACCGGAGGGGCTCCCCAGGATCCGGACCCCCTCTCCTTCCAGGGCCAGACCCGCCTTCAGGGAGGTTTGCCCGCCGAAGGAGGCGAACACTCCCTGGACATTCTCCCTTTTCAGTACAGGCAGAACGTCCTCCTCAGAGAGGGGCTCAAAATAAAGAGAGTCGGACATATCGTGGTCCGTGCTGACCGTTTCGGGATTGTTGTTTATCATGACGGCTTTTTTCCCCATCCGCCTGAGGGCTTCTACGGCCTTTACGCAGCAGTAGTCGAACTCTACCCCCTGACCGATCCTTATGGGGCCGGAACCGAGGACCGCGTAGGTTTCCCTGCTGTCATGACGGATCCCGTCGTCTGACGCCCCGCATGTGCCGTAATAGTAGCCGGATCCCGCCGGGGTCTCGCCGGCACTGCCGTCGACCTCCCTGTACCCCCTCTCGATGCCGAGGGAGAGCCTTGCGTCCCTGATCCGCCTCCAGTCCGATCCGGAAGCGGAGGCTATGTCCCTGTCTGAAAGGCCCATTGATTTGGCCTTCCAAAGAAGAGTCTCATCCGGCTCTCTTCCCTTGAGTTCCCCAAGAACCGATACGATCCTGGCTAGCTGGTCGATGAAGAAGGGGTGTATCCCTGACCTGGCCGAAATATCCTGCGGAGGAAAACCCCGGCCAAGTAGTTCGAAGATGGACCAGAGCCTTCTGTGAGTCGGTACGGACAGATCCTCCTCCAGCTCCTCAATTGTTGCCAAAGCCATCCTGGGGTCCACGATCCCGCCGGGGAGGTCCAGCGACCTGACCGCCTTGGACAGAGCCTCGATGAATGTGCGACCAAGGGCCATGACCTCACCGGTGGACTTCATCCTTGTTCCGACTCTGTTCTCGGCACCGGGGAATTTCTCGAAGGGCCATCTGGGGAATTTCACCACCACGTAGTCCAGGGCCGGTTCAGAAAGGGCGCTTCCCACACCTGTCACCAGCATACTCACCTGCATCAGGTGATAGGGCGAACTGTACGTTGCAAGCCCCTATGATCTCAAGTTCATCGACGATACGGAAGGCAGCAAAACGGAGGCGTTGCCACTGCCCGTCCGAAAGGGTCAGCACCGGGGCGACCACAATACTGTCCCCGGTGTGGATGCCCATAGGGTCCACGTTCTCCATTCCGCATACACATAACCTGTTCCCCGCTCCGTCCCTTATCACCTCGAGCTCT
>LGGV01000132.1 GCA_001509095.1 Synergistales bacterium 58_81
CGGGATCCCTCATCAGTTCATTCCACTCTCTCGAGGAGATCCCCCAGGCAAGCGGGTTGGCGTCGAAGTTCGGGGACGAGAAGAGCACCTTCACGTTCCCGTTGTGGACGTCCATGGCGAAGACCGCCCCCACCCTGCCTGCCATCAGCTCCGAGGCAAGCCTCTGGGCTCCGAGATCGAGGGCCAGCTCCAGGTCCTTCCCCTGTCCGGGTTCTATGAAGCCGATCCGTTTGACCTTCCGCCCCCTGGCATCCACCTCTATTGCCTCCTGGCCGGGGGTACCCCTGAGGACACTCTCGTAGAACTCCTCGACCCCGCCCTTGCCTACATAGTCCCCTCCACGGTAGTCACCGGGGGAGTACCTCTCGAGTTCCTCCCTGGTCACCTCTCCGACGTACCCTAGAACATGGGCCACCAGTGGACCCGCCGGGTAGACCCTCCTCCAGACGGGGACGGGAACTAGCTGTCTCGGAAAGTCCGGGTCGCTCACCAGCGATGAAAGCTGGGCAAGAGTGAGGTTGGGAAGAAGGGTAACCGCCCTGTACGGCACGGTGAACTCCTTCCTGACCCTCGCGAGCATCTGCTCCACTTCCAGGGGGATCCCCCTGGCCTTGAGGAAACGGCTGACCTCTTCGGCAGTTTCCTTGTCCTGCAGGTCCAGGGGGTAGACCATCAGGTCGAAGGTCTGGACATTGGTGGCAAGAACGGTCCCGTTGACGTCAAGTATCCTCCCCCTGGCAGGAGGCATCCTGACGAGCCGCAGCCTGTTCCTGGCGGCAAGGTTGACGTAGAGGTCGGACTGGAGGACCTGGAGCCTCAAAAGGGCCACAACCAGGACCACCATGGAGACCATCATAATGGCCCTCCATACGTTGAGCCTGGTAAGGAGGGAGATCCTATCGCTGGACATTATCCTTGTCCACTCCAGCTGCCACCATGAGGGCCGCCACAATTACCACCGGAAGGGCCGAGAACTGCTGGAAGGTCAAGGCCCCGACCAGGGCCCCCCTGGAGGATCCCCAGGAGATGAACCTGACGAGACCGGCAAGAACCTGTGCCGAGAGGACCAGGACCAGGAAAAGTCTGGCATTTCTCCCGGAGTCAGGCACCTGGTTCCAGACAACAACGCAGACCCCCGCGAGAAGCGAGTAGACAGCCGCGGTAAAGCCCGGAAGAGCCGTCCATCTGAGATCCCAAAGGAAGCCGCCCACAAAGGCCGGCCAGACCACGGAAGGTACCACGGGTATCCCGGCTGGGAGGATATCGCTTACCAGGGCTGTGCTTATGCGCATCCCTGGACGGAGATCCTTGTACTCGGGGATGTAAAGGAGGTTTATCCCTCCCCTCCCGTCACCGGTCAGGACCCCCAGGTCCCTGGTCTCGTCTATGACCACCGGAACGAAGAGCAGTGTGGAGGTCAGAATATCCACCCATGAGTGGTCGGAATAGACCCTCGAGACCCTCCCGACGAGAAAACCCCTCTGGAGGGCAGGCATGCCCTCCTCGATACCGTCACGGGATCCCTTGTCGATCCTTATCTCGTTCCACCAGAGAGCAGGAGGTCTGACGTCGATCCTGGCAGGTACGAACCCGGATCCCGGTGCGACCCTGAGCTCGGGCCTCTCCTCAAGGGTGGCTCTCAGCCGGGCGTTCTCAAGTTCCAGGGATCGTACCCTTTCCTGAAGCCTTCTAACACCACCGACCCAGGAAGCGCTTTCGGAGACCATATGACGGACCCAGAGAGCGGGGCGTTCTGGTATGTCCAGGACGACGGCCGTCACTTCCACTGCCCTGTCGACCACCGGTGACCCGGGAGATACGGCAAGAAAGAGCAGTCCTATGGAAGTTGCAGCCAGGCCGTGAAGCCATGCCGAAGTTACTCCCTTAAGCAATCCGACACCCCTGTTCTGGAAAGATCTCTGCCCATAAGGAACGGATGCGGAGGCGTCACCGGACCCCGTGGCCCACCGACACAAGGACCTTCTTCATTGAATCGAACTGGTCCAACAGTTTCCCTATACCGTCTGCCACCGAGAAGAGAGGCCTCTCAGCGGTTATTACAGGCACGTTCAGTTCCTGGGAGATCCTCCTGTCCAAGCCCTCGAGAAGGGCGACCCCGCCTGTAAGGACAAGCCCCTGGTCGGCAATGTCTCTCGCCAGTTCCGGCGGGGTCCGTTCCATGGTCTCCCTGATCATCTCGACGATCTGTGTTATTACAGGGTTCAGGGTCTCCCTGACCTCGGTGCTGGAGATCCTGATCCCTCTTGGAAGCCCGTCCTTGAGGTTCCTGCCCCTTACCTCGAACTCCTTCTCGGAGTTCATCGGCATCGCCGAACCAATGGTGTTCTTCAGCTCTTCGGCGGTCGCGGAGCCGATTGAGAGGGTATAGTTCTGCCTCATCATGTTGATAATAGCGTTGTCCATCTCGTCTCCGGCCACCCTGAGGGAGTTGCTCACTACCACCCCGCTCAGGGAGAGGACTGCCACTTCGCTGGTACCGCCGCCCACATCAACGATCATGTTCCCGCGGGGTTCCTCTATGGGCAGTCCCACACCGATGGCCGCCGCCACTGGTTCCTCGACGACGTAGACCTCCCTGGCGCCTCCGTCGAGGGTCGCATCTATGAAGGCCTTGCGCTCCACTTCCGTGATCTCCACGGGGGCACAGATGATGACCCTGGGGTGTCCCAGGGGACGGATCCCGTTGTTGGCCTTCGAGAGGAAGTGCCTGATAAGTGCCCCCGTCATCTCAAAATCGGCGATAACGCCGCTCTGAAGGGGGCGTACCGTCTCAACCCCGATCGGGGTCTTGCCGGTCATCGCCTTGGCCTCTCTCCCGTAGGCTATTATCTCCTTGGCACTGCGCCTGTTGGCCTTGCGGTAGGCCCGCCCCCTGCGGTAATGAAATGCCCCAGAAAATCCATCCCCAGAGCCTCCAGCTTCCTCTCCACATGCTCTGTCAACAGCCTGTCCTCGACACTGGCATTAAGGCTTCCGTCAGGATGATTATGAAGCAAGAGCACCCCCTGTGCATCAAGGCGGACGGCCCTTCTGAGGAGGAACTTCAGGTCCAGGACGGCACCGTCCAGGCCGCCCCAGGATATCATGTCGTCCTCGATAACCTTCCCCCTGCGGTCGGCGAAGACCGCGACGATGAACTCCCTGGGCTCGTCGGCAAGGTTGGCGCTCCAGCGGGCAAGACATGAACGGAAAGACTCCCGGCGGTCGCCCCCTTCAGCAGCCTTCTCCTCCGCATAGAGCCTCCTGGCGAGCTCCAAGGCCGCCACAAGCGAGGCCGCCTTGGCCCTTCC
>LGGV01000003.1 GCA_001509095.1 Synergistales bacterium 58_81
GGGCGTTGAAAGCAGTCAGGGAGTCCTTGTATTCAACCAGGAGTATCGAAGGGTCTTCCGTTCTGAACAGTTTCTTGGCCTTTCCCTCATAGAGCATATCCCTTACCTGCAAAGAGCCTTCCCCCTCCCCATATATGCTTACATTATTTGTGTTGCAGCAATAAATGTCAATGTCCTATTGAACGTAGGGTCTATTAGTGACATAAATAACATTCCATGCTAGAATACCAGACGGTCAGGGGCTTAGCCCCGGTCTGCCCCCCGGGTCCACGGGGATATTTAAGGGTCCGTACCCGGGTGGAGACTATTACCAGTGAGGAGGAATCACCTTAATGAACGGTTTCAAATCTCCTGTAGAACTGGCCAAGTCCGCATGCCTTGCGGCGAAGGCGAAGGTGGCCTGGAGTGTTCCCCAGATGCTTGTACTGGGCACCATGGCAGGTGCGTACATAGCCTTCGGGGGGTGGCTGATGACCGTGGTGACCCATGACCTTGCCGCGAACATGGGCCTCGGTTTCTCACGATTCCTCGGAGGGGCGATATTCAGTGTGGGCCTGATGCTAGTTGTCATCGCAGGAGCGGAGCTTTTTACCGGGAACTGCATGATGCCCCTCAGCGTAATGGCAGGATGTACCCCCATGAGCGGCGTGGTAAGGAACTGGTTCTGGGTCTACGTGGCCAACTTTATTGGAAGCGTACTTGTTGCTTTCCTTATCTATTATTCCGGTCTCTGGAAGGGCCCGATAGGAGTCAACGCCTTCAAGATAGCGGCGGGCAAGATGAGCATTCCCGTCGGAGAGGCCATTTTCCGCGGCATCCTCTGTAACTGGCTTGTCGTTCTTGCCGTATGGATGAGCATGGCAGCCACTGATATCATAGGCAAGATCTGGGCCATCTTCTTCCCCATCATGGCCTTCGTCGCCTCCGGCTACGAACACTCCATTGCCAATATGTACTTCATGGCCCTTGGGCTTCTTCTCAAGGGCGACCCTTCGGTAGTCAGCGGGGCCGGTCTATCTCAGGAGGTTCTTGCCAACGTCTCCGTGGGCGGTTACCTCCACAACCTGATCCCCGTCACCATCGGGAACATGATCGGGGGGGTATTTTTCGTCGCCGTATTCTACTTCCTGGTCTTCAGGACGAACCTTGAGGATATCGGATAAGGACATCAACAGGGTTAATGGATCCGGAACGGGCGTTCTTAGCGGCGGCAGCGGTCTGATTGACGCTGCCGCTGTCGTTCTGGCGGGCGGGAGAGGCAAGAGGGCCGGCGGGGCAAAGGTGTTCCTCTCCGTCGAAGGTCGTTGCCTGATTCTGGAGGTCCTTGGCAGGGCTCTGTCCATTTTCAGAGAGGGGATCCTCTCCTGCAGGAGTGAAGACGAGGACCTAGTTAGCCGCCTGCTTCAGTCCTTTCCCGAGAGAGACCGCGTACGTACCGTCACCGACAGGGTAGAGGGCCTGGGCCCCCTTGAAGGGCTTGCCGTCGGTCTGAGTTCCGCAGGGAGAGACTGGTCTTTCGTGATCGGGTGCGACATGCCCCTTTTCCAGGAGTCGGTGGTAAGACTGATGTGGTCCAGAAGAAAAGATGACAGGGACGCTGTTATCGCAAGAGTAGGGGGCTATCTTGAGCCCCTCCATGCCTTTTACCACAAAAGGTGCTACAGTGCTGTGGAGGCAGCCATCTCCAGGTCCAGACACAAGATATCCTCCTTTTTCGATGACATATCACCGGTCATTGTAGAAGAGGGGGAACTTTCCCATATTCCGGGGTATAGGCGCTCATTCATGAACATAAACACCCCAGGGGATATCAATCTCTGGCTCGAGGACAGTCCAGGCCGTTCTTGAGACCAACTGCCCCCGGGAATAACGCATGGCAGTTCCTCTCTGAGCAGTTACTTCCAATGACAATTTCCCCCCTGTTGGTTAGAATAAGTTTCGTTTCTCCAACAAGAGGTGTGCAAAGATGAAGGTGCCGATAGAACGCATCAGGAACTTCTGTATCATAGCCCACGTGGATCACGGTAAATCGACCCTTGCCGACCGCCTGCTCGAAGCTACCACTACGGTCAGCGCCAGGGAGATGCGTGAACAGATCCTCGATACTCTTGAACTTGAGCGGGAGAGGGGGATCACCATAAAACTTGTCCCCGTGCAGATGAAATACAGGGCCTCCGACGGCCAGGACTATACCCTGAACCTTATCGACACACCTGGACACGTTGATTTTACCTACGAGGTATCGAGGTCTCTGGCCGCCTGCGAAGGGGCTCTCCTGATAGTTGACGCCGCCCAGGGTGTCGAGGCCCAGACCGTTGCAAACGCTTACCTTGCCGTAGAACAGGGACTGGAGATCGTTCCCGTGATCAACAAGATAGATCTCCCCTCTGCCCGACCGGAGCAGGCGGCGAAGGAG
This sequence comes from Synergistales bacterium 58_81, assembly GCA_001509095.1. Classification (GTDB taxonomy): domain Bacteria; phylum Synergistota; class Synergistia; order Synergistales; family Thermovirgaceae; genus 58-81. The sequence goes on from LGGV01000003.1 coordinate 2,417, forward strand.
ATCGAGGAGGTAGTGGGACTGGACTGCTCAGAGGTCCTCCTTGCCAGTGCCAAGGAAGGAACAGGGATAACCCAGATACTCGAAGCGGTCATCAGGAAGGTACCTCCACCCTCGGGGGATCGCGACAGTCCTCTTCAGGCCCTTGTTTTTGACTCCATATACAACAACTACAGGGGGGTCATCTGCTACATAAGGGTAGCCAATGGCACTATCAGGACCGGGGATACGGTGACCTTCATGGCCACGCGGAAGAGTTTCCAGGTAGAGGAGATAGGGGTATTCGGGCCGGATATGCGTCCTGTCGACGAGCTGGGCCCCGGAGAGGTGGGTTACCTGATCTGCAACATCAAGTCCGTCGAGGAGGCAAGGGTCGGCGATACGGTCACATCTCAGAGAATTCCGGCAAAGTCGCCTCTTCCCGGCTATCGAAAGGTTAAGCCCGTGGTCTTTTGCGGCTTCTACCCCCTTGAGAGGGACGAGTACCCGCAGTTGAGGGATGCCCTTGAAAAGCTGCAGATGAACGATGCTGCCATATTCTTCGAACCGGAGAGCTCAACGGCTCTTGGATTCGGCTTCCGTTGCGGTTTCCTGGGGCTTTTGCACATGGAGATCGCAAAGGAGCGGCTAAACAGGGAGTTCGGGGTAGACTTGGTCGCAACGGCTCCCAACGTGATCTACCAGATACGGACCACAGCCGGTGAGATGATCGAGGCCCACCGCCCCTCGGATTTTCCGGAAGCGAACCAGATCGAGGAGGTCCTTGAACCCTTCATCAAGATAACCAGTTTCGTCCCAGCTGAATACGTAGGCAAGGCAATGCAGCTTTGCCAGGACCGACGGGGATTTTTTCTCGAAATGGATTACATCACCCCCCAGAGGGCCAGGGTCGTCTACGAGCTTCCCCTAGCGGAGTTCATCATCGATTTCCATGACAGGCTGAAGTCAGTGACCAGGGGATTCGCATCGATCGACTACGAGCACTCTGGTTTCAGAGCCTCGAACCTGGTCAAGGTGGATATCATGATCGGGGGTGATCCTGTCGACGCATTCTGTTTCGTATGCCACGCCGACCGCGCCTATCACCGCGGCCAGGAGGTAGTCAGAAAGCTCAAGGAGATCATCCCCAGACAGCTCTTCGAAGTCTCTCTTCAGGCCGCAATAGGTAAGAGGGTCATTGTACGCCAGAACGTCAAGCCTCTCAGAAAAGATGTACTTGCCAAGTGCTACGGCGGCGACATAACCAGGAAACGAAAACTGTTAGAGAAGCAGAAAGAGGGGAAGAAGAGGATGAAGCAGATAGGCAGGATATCCCTGCCCCAGGAAGCCTTCCTCGCTTTTCTCAAGGCTGGCGATGAGGAAGAGGAGTAAAAGAGAGAGATCCGGCTCACCTTCCGCCATTTCACTGTACGTGCATGTACCCTTCTGCCGGAGCAAATGCCCCTACTGCGCCTTTTACAGCCTTTCGCCCGCCATCGGAGGTATCTCTTCATTCCTTCAGGCCCTTGAAGGGGAGATAGAACTTTTTAAGAGAGAGGGTGATCTGCCCCGGATCAGGACAGCATATATTGGCGGAGGCACGCCGTCGGTCCTATCCCTTCCCGACTGGAAGAGGCTGATCAGTATCCTGGAGAGGGCCTTCACATTTCTTCCAAGGGCGGAGGTGACGGTGGAGGCCAATCCCGGCTCGTTGACGGGGGAGCATCTCTCCCTCTGGAAGGATTGGAGAGTTACCAGAGTAAGCCTGGGGGTCCAGAGTCTCCAGGACAAGGACCTCCTTGTTGCAGGAAGGGCCCATAACCGCAGACAGGCCCTTGATTCCATGGCAAAAATAACAGGAACGGGTCTTTCTCTTTCAGCGGACCTTCTCTTCGGGCTTCCTGGTCAGAATCTCAGGAGCTGGGGGGAGACTCTGCGGGAGATCCTTTCTCAGGGGGTGGATCACGTTTCCATCTACCAGCTCACTCTTGAAGAGGGTACGCCATGGGGAGAACGCCCTCAGAACGACCTCGCAGAAGGTTACCCCTTTTACCGCTGGGCCCAGTACTACCTTGAGAAAAAGGGTCTGCTTCAGTACGAAATAGCTAGTTTTGCCAGGCCCGGGAGATGGTGCCGGCACAACGTCTCCTACTGGACAGGGGGAGAATTTATAGGCCTTGGGCCGTCTGCCTGGGGCTACATGAATTACGAAAGGACGAGAAATATACCCGACCTTGCCGAATACTGTCTAATGGTTTCACGAGGCAATAAACCGGTCTGTTATTCCGAAAGACTGGAGGGGGACCGCCTTGCATCAGAATCGACCATCCTGGCCCTGAGGACCCGATGGGGCATAAGGCTACAGGATCTTAGACGCGACTGGTGTAAGGACTGGCCTGAAAGAATGAACGCCGCCCTGGAAGAGCTTCCCCGGGACCTTTTCAGGAGTTCGCCGGGAAGGATTGCCCTGAGCAGAAGAGGAATGAGGGTCGGGAACTCCATATGGGAGAGGCTCTTGCCCTGAGGCGCAGTGGGGTTTCTACCCAAGAACCAAGTTCTTCTGATGCCGCAAAAGGGATCCGGTGATGTCGAACATGTTGGAGACGGTCCCCACCGAAAGGGAACCGGTGATCCCGAAATGGCTGGAGCAGGTCCCGCAGACAAGTATTTCTGTCCCCTTGGCCTGAAGGGCTTCAAGGCTTTCGGAGGCCGAGGAACCAGGAAGAGCCAGTTTGACCCCTTCGTTCATAAGGGCGATCAATGAAGGCGGCTGCTCTCTCTCCACCAGTGTCCCCAGGAAGCTTTTCATAAGCACTTCCCCTAGTTCGCGATCGCTTCGGCCCAGGACTTCGGAACAGATAAGAATAGCCACGTCCTCCGGTACCTCGAAGCGTTTCCCGGCAGTTTCGGCCTCGGGACCACCTTCGGGTTGATCACCTTCGGTGCAGACCAGGGTGGCGTAGCCGTCGGCTTCGAAGAAGGAGACACTGATGTTGAGATTTTCGAGGAAACGCCTTACGTTTAGAAGGGGTATCCCGCTGTCTACGACTATCTCAAGGGGCAGCCCATGGCTCTTCAGCGCCTCCCTGGTCATGATAACCGGTTTGGGGCAGGGCCTGTTCCTTGTGTCCACCTTGTGCATGTTCTCTTACCTCCCCTTATACTTGTGAGGGTGACGAGAGCAATAATACCATTGACGGAAGCTCTGGTATCATTCTGTTGGGTCAAGGGATAAAGCCGGGGGCGGAACCGTAGAGGTCCGGCCCCCTTCAGGGGATGATGCGAAGATGCGTGACGAGATCAGATCGATTCTTAGGGACCTCCCTTCGATGGATGAACTTCTTCAGAAGCCATGGACTGACCGGTTCCAGGAGGTTTTTGGACGTGAAGCGGTCCGATCGACCTTTGCGGATGTGATAGGTGAAGTTCGAAGTGACCTGATTAAAGGACGCATAAGCTCCATTGATCCCGGCCACATAGAATCGGAGGCCATGTCAAGGCTGGAGAAGTACTCTAGGAAGAGTCTCAGGAGGGTGATCAATGCCACGGGGGTGGTGGTTCACACCAACCTGGGAAGATCGTGCCTAGGCACTGGAGTGCTTGAAAGGGTTATGGAAGCCTCGGGGTGTTACAGTAATCTTGAATACGATCTTGAAGAGGGGGTGAGGGGCCACAGGAACTCCCACGTTGAATGGCTTCTCACAAGAATCACCGGAGCTGATTCCGCACTCGTGGTGAATAATAACGCCGGTGCGGTCCTGCTCTGCCTAGCTGCCCTTGGTCGAGGCAAGGAGGTTATAGTCTCACGGGGGGAGCTGGTGGAGATAGGGGGGTCTTTCCGGATCCCTGACATCATGGAATTCTCAGGGGCCCTTATGAGAGAGGTCGGCACCACCAACAGGACCCACCTCTCTGACTATCTGAAGGCTCTTACCCCCGCAACGGGCATGATTCTGAAGGTGCACCCCTCCAACTTCAGGGTGGTGGGTTTCCAGGCCGAGGTGGCCCGCGAGGAGCTGGCCTACCTTGCAAGGGAGAAGGATCTGATCTTCATGGAGGACCTTGGCAGCGGAGTGGTCGTTGACCTTGCTGAATGGGGGCTTAAGGGAGAGCCTACGGTCAGGCAGTGCATAGAGTCCGGTGTGGATATCGTGACATTCTCGGGAGACAAACTTCTCGGAGGTCCCCAGATAGGAGTTGTGGTAGGAAGAAGCCACCTTCTGGACAGGATACGGCAGTTCCCCCTGCTGAGAGCCCTCAGAGTAGATAAGATGACTTTGGCCGCTTTCGAGGCAACGTTGAGGCTTTACCTGGGAAAGAAGGTTGATGAGATCCCAACCCTCAGAATGCTCTCCCAACCCTTGAAGGAACTGGAGAGGAAGGCCCGCAACCTGGCCTCGGGGATCAGGCGGTCGACGGATCTTCAGGCAAAGGCTGTTGCTACTCTTGATGCAGTAGGGGGAGGAGCGTTCCCTGCTACTGGCCTGAATGGCTTCGGGGTCGAGGTGGAGCCGCCGGAAGGGGTCACTGACGGTTCCTTGCTGGAGTTCCTTAGGAAAGCTCCCGTTCCTGTAGTGGCTTCGGCCAGGGAAGGCAAGGTTATCTTCCACGTGAGGACCATGCTTGAAGGGGACGGTAAGGATGTGATAGAGGTGCTTAAAACCTTGACAGGACGGAAAGGGAGCCATGACCGGGAGAAATGAGGTCCCAATAGTTCTGGGAACAGCTGGCCACATAGATCACGGCAAGACCTCCCTTGTCAAGGCGCTCAGCGGGGTCGACTGTGACAGGCTGGGGGATGAGAAACGGCGTGGAATTACCATAGAGCTGGGTTTTGCACCCCTTACCCTTCCTAACGGAATGACCGTAAGCATTGTCGATGTCCCGGGCCATGAGAGATTTATCAGGCAGATGGTGGCTGGTTCGGCCGGAATCGACGGGGTCATTTTTGTAGTGGCTTCCGATGAGGGGGTAAGGGCACAGACAAGGGAACACCTCGATATCCTGGGATTGCTAGGGGTCAGACACGGACTGGTCGTTCTGACGAAAGCCGACCTGGTGGAAGAGGACTTCCTTGATCTTGCAATGGAAGAGGTCAGGGAAGGGGTAAAGGGAACCTTCCTCGAGAACGCAGAGGTAGTTCCCGTCTCCTCGGTTACCGGATACAACCTTGAAGCTCTCATGGAAGCTCTGGGAAGGCTGGTGGATGGCATTATGCCCAGGAATCCCGAAGGTCCCTTCTTTATGCCCGTGGACAGGTCCTTTCCAGTGAAGGGTTTCGGTGCCGTTGTTACCGGGACCTCCTACCGTGGGAGGGTCAGGAAGGACGATGTCCTTGTGGTCCTTCCAAGGGGCCTGAAGACGGATATCCGCTCCGTCCATGTTCACGATACACCGGTAGAGGAGGCAAGGAGCGGTCAGCGTATCGCCCTGAGCCTTGGCGGGATCTCGCTCTCGGAGCTTGAGAGAGGGGACGTACTCTGCTCGCCGGGTGTCTTTTCCCCTTCGCGGAGAATGGATGTTGATCTTAGGATACTTGCCTCATCGCCTGAACCCGTCCGTCACTGGCAGAGGGTTCGAATTCACATCGGGACCACCGATACCGTAGGCAGAGTGGTCCTTCTGGACGGGGACAGAATCGTTCCCGGAGACAGGTCCTTCGCACAGATAGTGACCGAGACCCCCATAGTAGCGGTCAGGGGAGAGGCCTTTATTATCCGCTTCTACAGCCCCCTTAGGACCATTGGCGGCGGAAGGGTCCTCATGCCCTATGCCAAAAGACCCAGGGGGAAGAGAGGCAGGGAAAGCCATCTGGAGCTGCTGGAAAGGATCTCCAAGGCAAAGGATCCAGGGGAGCTTCTCTGGGCGGTGACCTTCAATGAACCGGTTCTCTCCGTTGAAGAAGCGGTGAGGATGATCCAGGAAAAACCGGCTACCGTGATCTCTTTCGCCAGGAGGCTTGACGATGAAGGACGGGTAATGCTGGTCGAATCCGGGGAAGGCATCATCATGAACGGAGATGTGGCCGAAAAGAAGCTAGATGATGCCCTGTCGCTGCTGAAGAGGTTTCACGAAGAGGAGCCTGACAATCCCGGATTTCCGGTGGATACTCTCTGCCGAAAGGTTCTCCCCGAGATGGAGGCCCGTCATGCCAAGAGAGTGTTCGAAAGATGGGCACAGAGCGGGAGACTGAAGATCGAGGAGCAAAGAGTAAGGCTCCCGGGTTTTTTGCCGGGAGATGCTGCCAAGAGAGGAGCTGCTGGTGCGGCCATCCTCGAGATGTGTTCCGAACGGCAGCTCCAATTGCCCGAGATCGCTGATTTTACAGAAAAGACCGGTCTGAGCAAGGCCGAGGCGGAAAAGGCCCTGGAGACACTCCGATCCCAGGGACAGGTCTTTATTGCAGGAAGCGGGTTTGTGGTATCCAAAGAGGTACTGGAGAGTTTCATCGAGACCCTCAGGGGCATAAAGGGCGATATCACTGTGGCCTCCGTCAGGGATGCCACCGGCAGCAGCCGGAAGTACGTCCTCCCTCTTCTGGAGATGCTCGATTCCATGGGGATAACGAGAAGGGTGCAAGAGAAGCGTATAATGAGAAAAAGATGAAAAGACGAACCTCTTTTAATTATAATCCCCCACACCCACATTGAAATGTGTAAAATTTTGTGGTAAAATCTCTACAAACCTACAACAGGAGTGACCCTGAAATGAGTCCTAGCCTAGCCACGATCCGGGATCGGGTGAACGAGTTCAAGGGCTCCAAGGTTCGGTACAAGGCGCTCAAGGGCAGGCGGAAGACGGAAGAGCGTATGGGCGTGATAGTTGAAACTTATCCGCACCTTTTCACAATGTACGTGGAGTCCCAGAGGAGCACTGTATCGTTCAGTTACGCGGAGCTTCTTACCCGCGAAGTCGAAGTGGAGATCCTGCCAGGAAACCGGAAGCTCATACAGTTCTGATAACGCGGGTTTGAACCTACCCCCGGTGCTTTCAGCACCGGGGTTTCTTTTTGTGAGGTGTTCTATATGCAGTACGTCCTCGATTCCCCCGGCAAGATTAATCTGACCCTGAGGATAACGGGCGTCAGGAACGACGGAATGCACGATCTTGCGTCCCTTTTCATGAGGCTGTCCGCAGCCGAAAAGTTGACATTCAGATTCCGAGACGGGGATAATGTCAATAAAGATCTTGTAAGAGTACATGGCCAGGTGGTCGAGGGCAGGAACATCCTGGAGAATGTCCTGCAGACAGTTAGGAAGACGGAGCCCCATCTGCCCTCCATGGAAGTGGATATCTGGAAACAGGCGCCCCCAGGAAGCGGGCTCGGAGCAGGTAGCGGCAACGCAGCTGCACTGATCAGGTGGCTGTCCTGGGAGTATGGGATCAGTTTACCGGTGGCAGAAGTTGCGAAGATAGGTTCTGATGTCCCGTTCCTTCTTGAAGGCAGCCCTTTCTCATTCAGGGTGGGTGTCGGCGAGAGGGTTTTCGGAGATGTCCCCGATGTATCGGTATCTTTCAAGGGAGTGATCGCCATCCCGGATTGGTCCTGTGACACCGGTGCCGCTTATAGGATGGCCGATGAATTCTACAGGGAAGGGTGGAAGCTCACCGAGGAAGAAGCCTTCAGAGAAGCTCTGGAGGTCCTGGGATTACTGGAGAGACAGGAGAGGGTGGGGCTCCTGCCTAATGATTTTGTCCCCGTACTGGAGACATTGCACCCTGAGTACGGTCTCCTCTTTCAAGCAGCGGAAGCCGGAGGAGCCTTGGCATGGGGGATAAGCGGGAGCGGCAGCTCCTTCTTCTGTCTTTTCGGCGTTGACCCGCCTGCCGGTCTTTTCACTAAACTGCTGAAAGATACGGGTTTTGTGAGGAAAATCCTTGCATTGGGGTGAGTGCGACATGAAGAGTACCCGGACGGAAAGGCTTATCAGGATGGCCTCACGCTTTCTGACCCTGCCTTCCAGACAGATTTCCCTGACGGAGATGTCGGAACAGTTTGAAGTGTCAAAAACCGTCATCAGCGACGATGTGACCATCATCGACAAGGCTTTTCGCGAAGAGGACCTGGGGGCCATGAGCGTCGGGAGGGGAAGGAGCGGGGGAGCTTCATTCAGACCCGGCTTCTCGGGAAACTTCCGTTCATCCTTCCTCGCTTCTATCGCCGGGATTCTTTCATCCACTGACAGGATACTCCCGGGGATGCTGATCCATTATTCTGACATTCTCTTCAATCCCGGTTACGCTCGTCCTCTGGGGTACGCCCTGGCCTCGGACTTTGCAGACAGGGAGCCAGACGTGGTCATGACCTCCGAGGTCAAGGGGATTCCCCTTGCGATCTTTACCGCCCATGCCCTGGGCATTCCCATGGCTGTGTGCCGTTTCAGAAACAGACCGAGCGACGGCCCCGCAGTGGCCGTTCACTACCCCTCCGGAAGCGGTGAGGTCAGGACCATGTTCATGGGGACAAGGTTCCTTTCTTCCGGGAAAAGGGTCCTGGTCATAGACGACTTCATGAGGGGCGGGAGTACTGCAGCGGGCATGCTCCTTGTAGCAAAGGAGTTCGGGGCAGAGGTGATCGGAACAGGTATTTTTATCGCCGCTTCGGAACCTGCCAGAAAAGCGGTATCGGAATACCGGGCCCTGTTAAGACTTGAAAGGGGTGCTGATGGGGTTCCGATAGTGAAGGTGCAACTTTAGGGCAAGGACGTAGATCGTGACTCGTACCCCGGCACTTCGCTTGGGGCAGCGCGAAGCCACCCGAAATGTTTCAATGAGGGACCTTGTAACTCGTAACTCGAAGAAAGCGTGAATCGTAAATCGTGAATCGAAAAACCTCGCACCACTGAGGACACAGAGGAAGACCTTCTTTTGGAAGGGCCAAAACCAAAGAGCCCTTGCCCTTGTTTTCCGAGTCACGAGTCACCAGTCACGTAAAGGCCTTTCTCCCGCACTTTTGCACCCGCACTTTTGCCGCACTTTTGCCCGCACTTTTGCCGTTTGACGTGTTCTCCCAAGTGGGTTAGAATCACCCATTGGGAGGAGGTGGATTGTCCCCATGAGCGTGAAGGTCAACACTGATGAGTGTATCGGCTGCGGAGTTTGTGCGCAGATATGCCCGGATGTTTTTGAACTTGACGAGGACGCCGGAAAGGCCAGGGTGATCCGGCCCGAAGGTGCAGAGTGCGCGGCAGAAGCTGCTGATAGCTGCCCCGTAGGCTGTATCGCCGTAGAGTAGAGGGTCTTCCGTTATCCACCAGGTTCCCCTCGCTTTATCAGTATCTCCCCGGAATGGGCCCATAGCTCAACTGGTCAGAGCCACCGGCTCATAACCGGAAGGTTCCTGGTTCGAGTCCAGGTGGGCCCACCAAGCCAAACCAGAATAAAGCCACCGCCGGTGGCTTTATTTTTTTAGGGGGTGGATCCAGTGCTCCAAGTAAAGGATGTGATCGAGGGGATCGATTCATTCGCCCCGTTCTCCTTATCATGCGAATGGGACAACTCCGGGCTGCAGATAGGATCTTTTGAACAGGAGGTGGACCGGGTAGCGGTATCCCTCGACCTTACGGACAGTGCCATAGAAGAGGCAATGGAGAGGGGTTGTTCCTGCCTTGTCACACATCACCCGGCCATTTTTGAACCCCTGAGAAGTATCCGGATCGAGACGCCCTTGGGCAGGAAGATCCTGGTCTGTCTTGAGAACCGGCTCTCGGTGATCTCTGCGCACACTAACTGGGATATGAGCCCTAGAGGGTGCAATTGGACCCTTGCCGACCTGATCGGCCTGGAAGGGAGATCCTCCCTGGACACAAAGAACGACAAGGCCCAGTGGATAGGTACCTGCGGGGTCTTCGATGTCCCTGAAGAGGGTCCATCTCTTCCGGAGAAGCTCCTGGAAAGGTGGAATCTTTCCTGGGTTAGGGATTATAATGTCCCGAAAACAGTCACCGGCCTTGCCATAGTGGGAGGTTCCGGTGGCGACCTGTGGCCCGCTTCGAATTGAAGTCATTCACGTTGACTCCCGGGGCTTCGATGCCGGCAACATTACATCGGAATAATTATTGATCACCAAATCATGATACGGGGTGTGAGCATTTATGGCCAAACGTGTTTTCAGCGGCATGAGACCTACTGGGAGGCTTCATCTGGGGCATCTTGCAGGGGCTCTCATCTGGGGCATCTTGCAGGGGCTCTCTTCAACTGGGTAAGGTTCCAGGACGAGTATGACTGCTATTATTGTATCGTTGACTGGCATGCCATGATGTCGGACTACTCCGACACGAGCAGCATCAGGAGCAACTGCCGGGAAGTTCTCCTTGACTGGCTCGGTGTGGGACTCGACCCTGACAGGAGCACCATCTTCCTCCAGTCCCATGTCTCCCAGCACGCCGAATTGCACCTGGCCCTTTCCATGATAGCCCCACTGGGCTGGCTGGAGAGGTGCCCAACCTACAAGGACCAGATACTCAACATCCAGAACAAAGATCTCAGTACCTACGCCTTCCTTGGCTACCCCGTTCTTATGGCAGCGGACATTCTGCTCTATAAGGGCGAACTGGTGCCCGTCGGGGAGGACCAGTCGGCCCACCTTGAGATATCAAGGGAGATGGCCCGCCGTTTTAATAACTTCTTCGGGGAGGTCTTTCCTGAACCGCAGACCATCCTGACAAAAACCCCCAAGGTCCCGGGGACGGACGGCCGCAAGATGAGCAAATCCTACGGCAATTCCATCAACATAGCCGACAGTCCCGAGGAGATCTGGGAGAAATTGAGGACCATGATGACCGACCCCGCCAGGGAGAGGCGAAAAGACCCGGGTGACCCCGAGAAGTGTCCTGTCTGGGATATCCACAAGGTCTTCAACAACGACATGGAGGAGAGGGACCGCCTCTCTGAAGGATGCAGGACGGCAGGCATAGGCTGCATCGATTGCAAGAAAGCCCTCTATTCGCACCTTATGGGTTACCTGGAGCCCATCCAGGCCAGGCGAAAATCCTTCGAATCCAGCGAGGAAGATGTGATCGAGGTGTTGAGGAAGGGTGCCAAGAAAGCCGAAGGAGTGGCCGCAGAGACCATCTCCGAGGTCATCAGAGCGATCGGATTTATTCCAAGGTGAGGGATCCTCTGAGCAGCGGTGGGGGTCTGAATGGAACTGGATGTAGAGCTTGAGGGTTTCTCAGGGCCGCTGGACCTTCTCTGCCACCTGGTGGAGTCAGGAGAGATGAGTGCTTCCGAGATCAGTGTCAGCGAGCTGATCCGTGTATACTCCGATTTTCTGATCAGGAACGAAAGGGCGACTATCAACGAGATGGCCGCCTTTTTCTCCCTCACGGCCCGGCTCCTGTTGGGAAAACTGAAGGCAATTCTGCCCTCCCTTCCGGGGGTCAGTCAGGATCATGAAGAGGAGATCGTCGAGACGGAACTGATCGAGCAGACCCTGGTCAGATACAGACCCTACAGGGCTGCAGCGGCCTACCTTGCGGAAATGATGAGGTCCAGGGGGCGGTGCTTTACCCGTAACAGTTCGGAAGAGGGACCACCCTGGTTCGATATGGGGGACCTTTACTCGCTTTCCGTTCTGTGGTGGGAGATGGTCCGCCGGAAGCGTGAAGGCACCCAGTCCCTTGAGACAGATCTCGAAGAGGAGTGGGACGGCATTCCGGCAGCCACGCCCGAAGAGGAACAGGTCGAGGGAAGGATGGCCGAGATAGAGATGCTGCTATCATCAAGAGGTGCGCTTCTGCTCAGCGAAGTCCTTGGGACTCCCTGTTCAAGACATTTGTTGGTGGTGACCCTTCTGGCGCTACTTGAGATGGCCAGGCTGGGAAGGGTAAGACTTCACCAGGAGGAGCTTTTCGGTGATGTCAGGATATCCGGTTGAGACACCCCTCTCCCCGATCGCAAGGTCCGTGGAGGCAGTTCTTTTTGTAGCCGTTCAGCCTGTCGGTGTTAAGGAACTGGCCTCGGTCACTGGCGTAACGGAGGAGGCTGTGGAGAGAGCCCTGGAGGAGATAAAGGAGAGATACAAGAAGTGCCACGGCCTTTGCCTTCTGAACATAGCTGGAGGCTGGTCGATGGCCACCTCCCCTGAACAGGAGGAGGTGGTCACCCTCTTTCGAGATGTGGCTCTCTCACAGAGGATAAGGCTGAGCAAGGCCGCCCTGGAATCCCTTGCCGTGATAGCCTACTCCCAACCGGTGACCCGTTCCGAGATCGAGGAGATACGAGGTGTAAGGTGCGAAAGGGTGCTCGATACCCTTCTGAAGCACGGCCTCATTAGGGTGGCGGGGAGGAGAAAGGGTTCGGGAACTCCCCTTCTTTACAGAACGACGGACTTCTTCCTCGCACTTTTCGGGCTCGGTTCTATCTCGGACCTCCCCACCCTCGATGAGATGCAGGATATATTGTCCCAGGACGAGTACCCCAAAGATGGTGAAAGGGCCACATGACCCAGGGGGTGCGTATCAACAGGTTCATAGCCGCATGCGGTGTTTGCTCCAGAAGAAAGGCCGACCTGCTGGTCATGGCCGGGAGGATATCGGTCAACCTGAAGGTCTGTACCGATCCGTCCAGGACCATAGATCCCGAAAGTGATGTTGTTAAACTGGACGGAGATGTCATTTCGATCCGGCCGAAGCTCTACATTGCAATGAATAAACCCAGAGGTCTTGTCTGTTCCGTCTCGGACAGGTTCTCCCCAACGGTCCTAGATCTTCTCCCCTCCGAGATCCCTGTAGAGGGTCTCTTCCCGGTCGGCAGACTTGACAAGGGAAGCGAGGGGCTTCTGCTTCTTACCAACGACGGAGAGATGGCCCAGCGGATCCTTCATCCGAGCCACCAGATCCTCAAGACCTACGAGGTCCTTCTTGACGCCACTGCTGATGACGCTGCCCTGGAGTCCTTCATGAAAGGGACTGAGGTAGAGGGAAGAACGGTCAGGCCGGAAAGGGTGGTCGCCATTCCCAGAAGACCTGAGGGGCGGTGGATCTCGGTCACCCTTTCGGAAGGTTTGAAGAGGGAGATAAGGATAATGGCCGCCACGAGAGGTTTTAAAGTTGTAAGGTTGGTCAGGACCCGGGTCGGTCGCCTGGATATGAAAAGGCTCAGACCGGGAGAGTTCATGATCCTCGATGGCAAGGTCCTTCTGAAAATGATCCTGCACGGCGGCTCAGTATAGCTCCTGGAGGCGATGACCGGATGGGGACCGCGGATCCATGCAAGGGAAACATAATAACCATTGACGGCCCGGCGGGGGCGGGCAAGAGCACCGTCGCAAGGCTGGTAGCGGAGCGGCTTGGTTACGAGTATCTTGATACCGGGGCAATATACCGGGGGATAACGTACTTTCTTTCCGGGAGGTCCATCCGGCCTTCGGAGGATGGAAATATTGCCCATGCCCTGGAAGAATGCGCCATCTCCATTGAAGAGGGAAGGGTATTCATAGACGGTGTGGATGTATCGGACAAGATACGGTCGCCAGAGATCGACCTGGCAGTATCAGCCTATTCGGCGCTACACACGGTCAGGAGTTTCCTTCTACAGATACAGAGAAAGGCAGCTTCAGGAAGGAAAATGGTGGCCGAGGGGAGGGATATGGGGAGTGTGGTCTTCCCGGAAGCACCGATCAAGTTCTACCTTGACGCCAGTCTCGAGGTGAGGGCGACCAGACGTTGGAGAGAGCTGAATGCAAAGGGCATCAACATAACCCTCGAAGAGGTAAGAAAGCAGGTCCAGAGACGGGATCAGCTCGACAGTGAAAGGGAGCTCTCCCCCTTGAGGGTTCCAGAAGACGCACATATCATAGATACTTCGAAGAGGTCCCTTGACGAGGTCGTGAACGTGATCCTGGCTGTGATCGAAGACCAAAGGGCCTGTTGAAGGAGGCCAAGGGAGGTTAATTCTTGAGAACCCTCTTCTACTGCACCACAGCTTTGTTCTTCAGGGTAGTGATGAAGATCTACAACAGAGTGACGGTGATCGGGCTTGACAAAGCTCTGGCGGCAAGTCCTCCGGTCATTATTGCGGCCAACCACTGCAGCAACCTGGACCCCATCGTTATAGGCGCCTTTTTCCCCAGGAGACTGAGATACCTTGCCAAGTCGGAACTTTTCAATTTTGTCCCCCTGGGTCTGGCGATCAGGGCCCTGGGCGCCGTGCCGGCCAAGAGAGAAGACCTGCAGGGAGCAGCAGGTGCCCTCAAGTTCCTTGTCGAGAGGCTACAGTCGGGCGAGGACGTCCTTCTCTTCCCCGAGGGGCAGAGGTCTCATGACGGAAGGCTCAAACCCCTGGAGGGAGGCGTGGGGCTTCTTGCAGCAAAGACCGGGGCTCCAGTTATCCCTGCCTATATTCATGGGACTTTCGAGGCCATGCCGCGCGGATCAAGAGCCTACAGGCCCGCCAAGGTAGTTCTCTCCTTCGGTCAACCGATATATCCGGGATCGCCCGGAACTGAAGGCTCCTCATCGAAAGAACTGAGAAGATCCGTGATCGACAGTCTTGAAAGATCCCTGAAAGAACTGGAGGAAAGGTTCTTTTGATTGACCTGCGGCAGCTATCCTCACGAAAGGCCTTTCTGGTGGCCCTTGACGAGGACGATAGCCTCGACGTTCCGGGCTCTCTGGAGGAGCTGTCGCTCCTTCTCGGCAATCTCGGGATAACCACTACAGGAATTTCCATACAGCGACGCTCAAGGCCTGACCCTGGTTCTTTCATAGGATCGGGAAAAGCCGAACTTGTCGGTGCCGAGGCAAGGGACCTTGGGGCAGGGCTCATAGTTGTCAACGGGAGCCTTTCCCCTGGCCAGGCTGCCGCTCTGGGTCGTCTGACGGGCCTTACCGTCTGGGACAGACCCCTGGTGATCATGAAGATCTTCGAGGACAGGGCCCAGACGGGTGAGGCAAAGCTGCAGATAGAACTGGCACGCTGTCGATACGAGATACCTTTCCTCAAGGGGCTTGGACTCCAGATGTCCCGCCCGGGAGGAGGCGTTGGCACCAGGGGACCGGGCGAGACGGAGTTTGAGAGGCACAGAAGAAAACTGGAGAGAAGGATCAGGGAGATCAACAGGAAGATAGAGGCCATAAGGGAGAGAAGAAAGGATCAGAGAAAACACAGGGCCAGGGCCGGTCTTGCCACAGTCGCCCTCACGGGTTATACAAACAGTGGAAAGTCTACACTACTGAGGAGACTGTCAGGAGACACTGACCTCCCGGTTGCTAACAAGCTCTTTTCGACCCTCGATCCTTTCATCAGAAGGGTCCGGCTACCCGGCGGAGCCCCGGTCCTCTTCACCGATACGGTCGGTTTTATAAGGGACCTCCCCCCTGACCTCGTAGCCGCTTTCAGTGCCACCCTCGAGGAGGTCGCCGCAGCGGACCTTGTTATCCTGGTAGCTGACCAGTCCTCAGTGAGGTATGAGGAGGACGTCGAAGTGGTGGAGGAAGTACTGGCCTCCATAGGGGCTGGTACTGTGCCGAGGATTATCGCCCTGAACAAGATAGACCGGATCGGACCTGAAACTGCCGAAACCATCAGGGCGCTGGCGGTAAGGTCCGGTGACCGGGTCATCCCCATAAGTGCTCTCAGGGGCGATAACATCCCGGAACTCCTTACCGTAGTAGAGGATATGCTTTTCATGGGCCGGGGGAAGGAGTGTGCCAGTTGCTGAAGAGTATGACCGGTTTCAGCCGGACAGAGGAGAGGACAGGTCTCTGTATTGTCGCCCTGGAGATATCGAGCGTCAACCACCGGAACCAGGAGATATCCGTCAGACTTCCCAGGGAGATCTCACACCTTGAGCCGATGATCCAGCAGAAGTTGAGGTCATCTTCCAGGAGGGGAAAGATCCAGGCAAGGATAGACATTTCGTGGGATTCGGCGGTCAAGGCTTCGAGGATAGAGTCGGAGGTCCTGAAAGGCTACGCTAAAGAGATGCAGGACATCAGAGTTCAACTAGGCATGAAGGGAGAGGTGAACCTTGAACTTCTTCTCCCCCTCCCCGGTGCGGTCTCCTCGCAGGAGGCCGCCGGCAGCGAACTGGAAGGCATCCTTAAAGATGCCGTGGAGACCATCCTGGACAGGGGCATCGAGGAGTGGGATTCCATGAGGGTAAAGGAAGGAGAGCATCTGCAGGGAGCGATCCTGGATCTGATGATCCAGTTCGGTAATATCACCGGCGTAATAGAGAACAAGTGGAGCACTGCCCGAGAGAAGGCTCTCAGTTCTGTCAGGGAAAGGATAAGTCAGGTCCTGGGAGCTTACGCCCCAGCAGTTGATGAGAACCGTATCGCCCAGGAGATAGTGCTCCTCTCCGACAAGTGGGATATCACCGAGGAGATAGCGAGGTCCTCGAGCCACGTGGATAAATTTCTCGGCTTGGTACATAATGATGAGGTCTCGGGGAAGACCCTGGATTTTCTCCTTCAGGAGATGAACAGGGAGATCAATACTATTGCTTCAAAGGTCCAGGATCCTGAGGTGAGGTGGGCGGCCGTCGAGGCCAAGGGCCTCCTTGAGAGCATCAGGGAGCAGGTCCAGAACTTGGAGTGAGATGATGGGTTATAACCTTTTGCACATCGGGTTCGGGAACATGATAGTTATCGAGAGGGTCGTGGCGATCATCCACCCCTCCTCCGCTCCGATCAAGCGGCTGAAGGATGAAGCGAGAAGCCAGGGCAGGCTTATCGATGCCACTGAAGGCCGGAAGACCCGGGCTATCCTGATAACCGACAGTAACCACGTGGTTCTGTCGGCGATCCAGCCAGAGACGATAGGTGTCAGGTTCGAGGGGAAGGAGAAGGAGGGCGAACCTGATCGATAGGGGGCGGCTTTTCGTGATCTCCGGCCCCAGCGGGGTTGGGAAAGGGACTCTCAGGAAAGCACTTTTCGAGACCGTTGAGGGTCTCGAATACTCCATATCCTGCACCACCCGTGAACCCAGAGAGGGAGAGACCGAAGGAGTCGATTACAACTTCATCAGCCATGAACGCTTCAGGGAGCTGGTGGAACAGGGGAGTTTCCTGGAATGGGCAGAGGTCCACGGTAACCTTTACGGTACCCTCAAGGAGAACGTTGAGAGGATCCTCGCCGACGGGCGTGACGCAGTCCTCGAGATAGACGTTCAGGGAGCTCTCCAGGTCAAAGGTTCGATGCCGGAAGCGGTTCTTGTCTTTATCCTCCCTCCATCGGAGGAGGAACTCAGGAACAGGTTGGACAGGAGGGGTACGGAAAAGGAGGAGGATCTCGAAGGCCGACTTAAGGAGGCCAGGAACGAGATGCTCCTTTCGGCAAGATACGATCACCTGGTCGTCAATGACGACCTTGACAGAGCTCTGGAAGCCCTCAGGAAAATAATTGAGAGTTACAGGGACCCAGGTCAAACCCCATAATAAATTTCGACGAGGTGATAACCAGTGACAGAAAATTCCTACAAGGTGAAGGATCCATCTATTTTGTCGAACAAGTATCTTTTAGCCTGCGTGATCGCCAAACGGGCGAGACAGCTCAGCGAAAAGAAGGGGCGCGTTAATCTGGAGGAGGGTGAGGCATATTTTGACCCTGTCCAGCACGCCATAAGGGAGATCGAAGATGGGAAGATAGTTGTCGAGGTCCCCAAAGGCGGTCAGGCACCTGATCCGGAAGGAGACGAAAAGAATGTCCCTGGGGTGGAAGAAGGATCGTAAGATGTTCCTGGGGGTCTGCGGAGGTATCTCCGCCTACAAGATCCCTGAATTGATCAGAGAGTTCGGGAGGTACGACTGGGAGGTCGAGACGGCCCTGACCCAGGCTGCGGAAAAGTTCGTCTCGCCCCTTGTTATTTCGACACTCTCCGGGAAGAGAGTATGGCTGGAGGAGGATTTCCTTTCCCGCGAAGAGGGGTGGAAGATCCCCCACATAAACATCGCTGAGTGGGCCGACATAACCGTTATTGCCCCGGCGACAGCTTCTTTCCTTCATAAAGCAGCATGGGGGGAGGCTTCAGACGTGATCTCCGCAGCTATACTGGCCACCCGGAAGCCGGTGATGATCTTTCCGGCCATGAACGTATTCATGTGGGAGAACAGGGCTGTAAGAGAAAATACCAGCCGCTGCAGGGACCTTGGTTACCAGGTTTTCGAGCCAGAGGAAGGTTTTCTGGCATGCGGTTACGAAGGGAAGGGAAGACTCCCCTCCCCGGAGGTCATCAGGGAAGAGGTTTTTCGGGCCCTGGAGCCGCGAAAGGACATGAAGGGGGTCAGGGTACTCGTCACATCAGGCCCTACAAGGGAGGCCATAGATCCTGTCCGTTTCATCAGCAACCCGAGCTCCGGCAAGATGGGGTCATCGCTGGCGAGGACCTGCTGGTACAGAGGTGCGGAGGTGACGATGATCACAGGTCCTGTTGCCGAGTCACCTCCCCACGGGGTCAGGGTGATAAACGTGGTATCCGCCGATGATATGTATGAAGCAACCATGGAGGAGGCCCATTCCCATGACATAATCGTCAAGGCGGCTGCAGTGGGAGACTTCAGTCCCTCGTCCTTCTCGACGAGCAAGATCAAACGAAGGGAAGGCAAGCCCCTGGTCCTCGAGATGGTCCCCAACAGGGATATTGCCGCAGCCCTGGGAGCCTCCAGGAGACCGGGGCAGTTCATTGTCGGTTTTGCTGCCGAGACCGAGGACCCTGTGGAGAATGCCATGGGCAAGCTCAGGAAGAAAGGGCTCGATCTTATCGTTGTAAATGATGTCAGCGGACCCGAAGGAGCCTTTGGATCGGATAGCAACTCTGTCAGGATCATCGGCTGTGAGGGGGTGCTCTCCTTCGTGGAGGGTTCGAAGGAAGATGTAGCAGAAGCCATCTGGAACGTAGTTGCCCGACGGCGCAGGGAACGCGGTTAGTGGAAGTGTTCCTGGAAGTGATAGTACCAGGACCGTGGTGGCATCCTTTGACCTATGAATGGGATAGACCCGCTGAACGGGGCGTCAGGCTTTCTGTTCCTGTAGCTGGCAGGACCAGGACAGGGTTTGCCACAGGGACCGTATCGGGAACTCCCCCTGCTGCATCTTTCAGAATTTTGAAAGCGAAAGAGATCCTTGACGATTCCCCCCCTCTGGGTTGGGAGCTGTTCGAGACCGCCTTGCGCCTGGGCAGGCATTTTTTGTGCGGGCCCGGAGAAGCCCTCAAGGTGGTCTCCCCCGATCATATCCTTGCCGGAGAGCCGACAGGTGACCTACCCCGGCCAGCACCCCCCGGAGAGTCTTCCTCAGAGAGCCAGTGTTTTCTCCCCTCCTTTGGAGACAGGAAGGAAGAATACCTCCGTTCGATCCTTTCCAGCAAAGCAGGGGTGCTGGTGCTTTTCCCGGAGAGGGAAGGCGCTTCGTCCTTCTGGAAAGGGCTTCCTCCGGAGGTCAAGAGAGAGGGGGTCCTGTGGACATCAAGCTCCGGTGTCGCTGCAAGGAAGAGATGGGAGAGGGTGAGGACGGGAGAGGCCAGAATAGTGGTCGGATCCCCTGCCGCGGCCTTTGCTCCTCTCCCGTCAATGGACCTTGTGATCGTCGAAGATGAGGGCAACCCTGCCTACAACTCAGAAAGATTTCCATATTTCAATTCCCGGAGCGTCGCAGGTTCGAGGGCCCGTCTGTGGGGTGCCGGCCTGATCTACGGAGGGAGCGTCCCCTCGGCGAGGAGTTTTCTGAAGGGAGCTTCCTGGCCGGGATCCAACGGACCGGGGAAGTATGTTTTCGTATCTCTCCGAGACGCCCGGAGAATTACCGTCCCCGGAGTGAACGAACCCCTGACCGTAAGCGACACGGCTCTGAGCCGCACCAAAGAAACAGTGCAGGAGAAGGGGACCGTGATCTGGGTCCTGGACAGGAAGGGTTACTCCAGCACCGTAATATGTGGGGAGTGCGGGAGACTCCTGACCTGTGAAAGGTGTGGTCTTCCCATCAGATGGGATGACGGCCGACAGGTCTTCGCCTGTACCTGCTGCGGTAAGGAGAACCCCGTTTCGGACCTTTGCCCCTCCTGTGGAGGCCGTTCACTCCAGGGATCCAGGCCGGGCCTTGAAGGGGCAAGGATGGTAGCGGAGAGTGTGCTTGGCGAAGATCTCCCCCTTTTCACATGGCACGCTGACGTCCGACAGACCGTCTCTTCGAGGAAGAAGATGATAGAGGGGCTGGCCGGGGGAGGAGTAGTGGTAGGTTCCCGGAAATCCCTGGAAATTTGCGACTTCCTGTCCGTTCCGCTTATATGCTGGCTTGACGCCGATTCCGCCGCAGGGGCTCCTTTTTTTGACTCTCGTGTCCGGGCCTTCAGGATGATCTGGGAATCGGCCTGGAGAGGCCCCGGTCACAACGGCAGAACAGTGGTCGTGCAAAGCCGGCGCCCCAGGACGGGTTGGCAGAAGGGTCTGGTGGCGGGGTGGGACTATTTCTGGAAGAATGAGCTTGAGGAGAGAAGGGTCCTGGACCTTCCTCCATGGAGATATCTTGTCGAGATAACCAACCTTGGTGTAAGCAAGGAAAGGATCAAGGGGCTTCTCATCGAGAAAGGTATAGAGCCCCTTGATCCGGGAAGTTCCATGGACATTATCTGGGTCAAGTGCAGTGACCTGGAAGGGTTAAGGAAAACCCTGGCCCCACTTTTCATTATATCTGGATCCTCCAGGGTTTTCCCCAGGATATCCCTCCGGTCGGATTAGAAGACCGGGAAAGGCAGGAATGATCCATGGCAATAGTTGCTATCGTCGGACGGCCCAACGTGGGCAAGTCATCTCTCTTCAACCGCATCGTCGGGAAGAGAAGAGCCATCGTGGACGATCAACCCGGTGTAACCAGGGATCGTATCTATGGCGAAGTGGAACACGGGGAGAGAACGTTCCTGCTGGTCGATACCGGGGGCCTTCTCCCCGAGGGGGGAGACTCCATCGCCGGTAGCATCAGAAGGCAGGTCCTTCTGGCCGTGGAAGAGAGCGATCTCCTGGTTCTTGTTGTCGACGGGAAGGACGGGATGACGACCCTCGACAGGGAAGTGGCCCTGTTCCTCAGAAAGAGGGAGAAGCCGGTCATCGTCGCTGCCAACAAGATCGATGACATTGTCCACGAGGGCAGGGAGGCCGAGGCCTATACCCTCGGATTCAAAGACGTCATCGGTGTCAGCGCGGCCCACAACAGGAACATCGAAGAGCTGCTCGACCGGATCGTATCCCTGGTCCCGGAGAAGGGACAAGTCCAGGGGGCCCCAAGGGAAGGGGAGGTTGCCGTGGCGATCGTGGGTCGTCCCAACGTGGGAAAGTCCACGCTCCTCAACCTTCTTTCTGGGTCCGAAAGGTCTTTGGTAAGCCCAATGCCAGGCACTACAAGGGATTCGGTGGACTCCCAGGTCACGATCGGGGGCAGGCATTTCCGGTTCATCGATACGGCCGGGTTGAGAAAAAAGAGCAGGATCGCCTCGGACGTTGAATTCTACTCCCTGGTAAGGACCCATGAAAGCATTGGAAGATCCGACGTTGCGGTCCTTCTGATGGAGGGGGGGGAGATCTGCACAGACCAGGACAAGAAAATGGCCGGCCTGGTGATAGAGAAGGGCAAGGGGCTGATAATCGCGGTCAACAAATGGGACCTTTTACAGAAAGACCCGGATCTGGGGGACAGGATATCAAAACAGATCAGGGATGAGATGCCTTTCACCGATTTTGCCCCGCTGATCTTCATTTCGGGATTGACTGGAAGGGGTGTCCACAAATTACCCGAAATGATCTCCGCGGTCCAGACGAACAGGTCTCGTTGGCTGGACACCTCCAAGATCGGGGCCCTTGTCAGGGACGTGCTCGCATTTGAGAGGATGCCGACAGCTCCAGGGGGGAGGATGCTCAGGATAAAGGGGTGTACACAGGTTGCCGTGAATCCTCCGGCCTTTGCCTTCTCCGTCAACGACCGGGATATTGTCACCAGGTCCTTCGAAAGATACGTTGCAAAGAGGATAAGGGAGATGGGTGATTTCGAGGGGACTCCCCTAAGGGTCTTCTGGAGATCGGGACGGAAAGGGGCCTGATCTGCACACAGAGCCACTCAGCACTTGACCACTTCTGCTGCAGATGATATTAGTGTATCTGGCCGTCAGTGATAAGACTAACGGCCATATTGACATCCTGAAGAGCTGGAGGTGCGGGCAAAGTGACTAAGGCGGATCTGATCAACGCGGTCGCAAAATCTGCGGGCATCACCAAGAAACAGGCGCATGAGGCTGTAGGTTCCACTTTCGGGGCTATCGTCAAGTCTCTCGCCGATGGGGAGAAGGTTCAGCTGGTCGGCTTCGGGACTTTCGAGGTAAGGAACAGAGCCCCCAGAAAGGGGAGAAATCCCCAGGATCCCACCAAGGTCATCAACATCCCGGGGAAGAAGGTCCCCGCTTTCAGGCCTGGCAAAGCCCTGAAAGACAAAGTTCGCTGACCCTTCCGATCTTATTCATCAAGGTTTGCGGGCAGGGGGCCCTGTGCCTCCTGCCTCCTTTTTCCCCCCCCGGAGCAGGGGAGAGAGTATTTCGAAGAGAGCAGACCAATGTTTTAGTTCCAGTTCTTCGGCCCTGGATGATACGGAAAGGCCGGCCTTCTCGAGCAGGGCGGCTTTCTCATGTCTGGTCCCCGGCAAAAGACCCGCAAGGTTGTTCAGGAGAGTTTTTCTTCTATGGGAAAAAGCCGAGCGGATCAGAGTTCGCCATACCTTGTCCCTGGGAAGTTCAAGACCCTTCGTTATGGTTATCTCGAGCAGGGCGGACGTGACCTCTGGGGAAGGATTGAAAGCCTCCGGGGGGACCTTCCTGAGAATGCGCGCCTCTCCCATGGCATGGATAGTCACCCCCAGAGGGTAACGGTCCTTTGACCGTGCCGGGGCACATATCTTCTCTGCGGCCTCTTTCTGAACCATCAGCAGCATGTAGCGAAGGCCGACAGGGGGATAGAGTTCTAGCACTTTCCATATAAGTGGAGTGGTTATGTGGTAGGGGATATTGGCGACCATCTTGTTCGGAGGTGGGTCCAGTTCAATGGGTAGGCCGCCCTTCAGAGCGTCCCCCCAGAGTATCCTGAGATTGGAGTACCTGGTCCTGATCTCAAAAAGGAATGGCTCCAGCCTTCGGTCGATCTCCAGCGAATGGACCAGCGAGGCTCCCCTCTTCAAAAGCCCCTCCGTGAGGACTCCCTTGCCCGCACCGACCTCCAGCACAACGTCACCGGGACCCACGTCGCTGCTGTCGAGGATCACGCGAAGGATATTTTTGTCGACTAGAAAGTTCTGTCCTATTCGGGTGTTAGGTCTGAGGAAGCTCTCGGGCATTATCCAGCGGCCCCCCGGTCGTTACAGATCGCAGTATCCTGCAATGAAAAAGCGGGATAACCAGAAGGTCTCCCGCTTTTTGATCCTTGGTCGGGACGAGAGGATTTGAACCTCCGACCCCTTGACCCCCAGTCAAGTGCGCTAACCAGGCTGCGCTACGTCCCGTAGGCGACGAACATTGTATCCTTGTTCGGTTTTCAGGTCAAGAAAGAATATGCAGGCACGTCCAGTGCTGATCAGGCCTGGGGCTCCCAGGTCTCACCGCACCTCTTGAGCACATACTCCCACTCTTCGTCGACATCCTTCTGGAGAGCCTCAATGACCGCCTGACCTGTCTCACCTTTGAGAAGGTGCCTGAACCTCCCCTGGGGTTTAAGGAATTCTTCCACGGGGACCCTTTTCTTCGGCTTGTAACCCAGCTTCCATTCACCGTCTATCACCTCGTAAACGGGCCAAAAACGGGTCTCAACGGCGAGTTTGCAGATATCCCTCTGAAGAGATGGTTCCAGCCTCCAAAAGAGGACACAGGGGGCAAGGACGTTGACGAAGGCAGGTCCCGGTGTCTCGATGGCCTTTTTGACCTTTTCGATGACCTCCATAGGGTTGTGGATCGTGGTCTGGGCCACGTAGGGAATGTGATGGGCCGCCATAATGACCGTCAGATCCTTGGGCTTCTGTATCTTCCCGGGGATGACCTTCCCAGCTGGAGCTGTAGATGTGTCGGCGCCCTTTGGCGTAGCGCTGCTCCTCTGGGCACCGGTATTCATGTAGCCCTGGTTGTTGTAGCAGATGTAGGTGAAGTCGTGTCCCCGCTCCGCTGCCCCAGAGAGGGCCTGGAGCCCTATGTCGTAGGTGCCCCCGTCGCCGCCGAAGGCGACGAACTTGATGTCCTTCGTTATCTTGCCCTTCTTCTTCAGTGCAACATAGGCCGCCTCGATCCCGGAGACGCTGGCGCCGGCGTTCTCGAAGGCGGAGTGAAGGAAGGGTACCCCCCAGGCGTTGTAGGGGTATATGGTGGTGGAGACCTCCAGGCAACCCGTTGCAGCGGTGACAACAACGGGCTGTTCAACAGCCAGGAGCGCCTGCTGGACCACCGTAGGCGCGCCACACCCCGGGCACATCCTGTGTCCCTGGCGCATGGCTCTTTCCTTTGTGATCAGGTCTTTCAGTTTGACAGCCATCCTGGTGCACCCCCTATTCCCTAAGGCCGAGGTATCTCTCCTCGGGGCTCATATTGTTGTTGATGAGGTCCATGAAGGCCTCCTCGGCGTTGTGGGGGAAGAAATCCCTTCCGCCCAGTCCATAAACGTATGTATTGGCAGGGATGTGGATACCGGCATCGTAAAGGGCTCCCTTTATCTCCGTGAAGAGCGGTGCCGGGGCCCCCAGGCTTGCCGCCCTGTCGAGAACCGCGATGGACTTGGCTCCCTTCAGGGCATCCACAACCGCTTTCGCCGGGAAGGGACGGAAGAGCCTTATCCTCAGGCACCCCACCTTGTGCCCCTTCTCCCTCAGACGGTCCACAGTATCCTTGGCGGCGCCGGCTGCAGACGACATTATCACCATGATGTGATCGGCATCGTCGGTCTTGTAGGTATCCACGACAGGGTAGTCGCGGCCTGTCTTCTTGGCGAACTCTCCGGCGACCTCCCGGTAGACCCTTTCCACGTGCTTCATTGCTTCGACCTGTTGCCGCTTGATCTCGAAGTAGTAGTCAGTCAGGGCAAGAGATCCGTAGGCAACCGGGTTATCGATATCGAGGAGAGGGAAGAGAGGATCCCTTTCACCGATGAAAGATCTGACCTCTTCGTCGTCCATGAACTCCACGGGCTCGAAGCAGTGGCTTGTGATGAATCCGTCCTGGCAGACGAAGACTGGCAGGAGAACGTCCTTGTGTTCTGCGATCCTGACGGCCATTATCATGGTGTCATAGACTTCCTGGCCGTCCTCGCAGTAGATGTGGATCCACCCGGAATCGCGCTCGGCCATGCTGTCGCTATGGTCGCAGTGGATGTTGATCGGCGCTCCCAGGGACCTGTTGACCAGGCCGAAGACGATGGGCGCCCTGTAGGAGGCTGCAATAGGGAAGATCTCGTGCATGAGGGCCACGCCGTTGGCGCTCGACGCCGTCATTACCCTGGCTCCGGATACAGCCGCGGCAAGGCAGGCGCTGATCGCAGAGTGCTCACTCTCGACGGTGACAAGGTTCGTGTCTACCAGGCCGTCAGCGACAAATTCCGAGAACTTCATGGGAATGTCCGTAGAAGGGGTGATGGGGTAGGCGGCGACCACATCAGGGTTGATCTGTCTCATCGCTTCTGCCACTGCCCAGTTCCCGGAAGTGATATCCTTTCTCGACATCCTGTTCACGTCCTTTCGATCGGCAGGGCTACTGCTCGATGAATTCTGATTCAGGCCGCATCTCTATGGCCTTCTTGGGGCAGACGGCGGCGCAGGTCCCGCACCCCTTGCAGAAGAAGTAGTCGATACCTGTTACCTTTCCTTCCGGAGTAGCCTTTATGGATTTGTCGGGGCACTGGATCCAGCACTGGAGGCAGTGAATGCACTCCTCCTCGTTCCAGACGGGGCGCATGCTCCGCCACTGTCCGGTCTGGACCTTCTCGGAGGTCGAGGCCGGTACCGTAGTTGCGAGAGGCAGATCTTTCCAGCCCTTTAACGAACTCATCCCTGCTGCACCTCCTCGTATCCGCGACGGATCGCGTTCTGGTTAGCCTTGAGGACCTTTTCTGGGAGTTTTGCCCCCATTTTGTGGGTAAAGTGGTCTATGAACGCATCAACGGGAACATCTTTGAAGAAGTGTGCCAATGCGCCCAGCATGGGTGTATTGGGTCTGTTCTGACCGAACTCTTCAAGGGTTATCCTGGTCGCATCGACGGTCATGAGCTTTACCGAATCCTTCAGACCCAGCTTCTTCTTGACGTTCGCCGGTGACTCGGGCGAGTTGATGATGTAGACGGTGGTTTCCTTGCCCCCCTCGGTGGGCTTGACGGCTTCGATCAGCGTGGGGTCGATCAGGACCACTATATCCGGGCTGAGGACTCCGGAACGATTCCTGATCGGTCTGTCCGATACCCTGTTGAAGGCCTTCATTGGCGCTCCCTGGCGCTCGGCTCCGTACTCGGGGAAAGACTGGGTGTGCTTGCCTGCCTCGAAAAGCACCTCCGCCAGGATGGCGGAACCCGTCTTGGCTCCCTGTCCTCCCCTTCCATGCCATCGAACTTCGATGACTTCCGACATAAATACCCCTCCTTCATGGAAGATGCGTTGGAACGGTCAATTGCGGTTAATCAAAAAAGCCAACTTAAATGATAACACACAACAATATAGATGCTCCCCGGCTAGCTTTGCCTCATGGGTCGCCGTGGGTAGGGGAGCAGTAAGAACTGCATCCTGAAGGTTATAATAATGAACCACCGGAAAGGTCCGGCTCTTCAGAATATTTCGTTCAGTGCATGTATATTGTATGTAAGCAAAACCTTGTGTCAAGCCTGAATAGTTTTTACACTGCTTCTCAGCTGCTCTTTTCGGAAGGGGAGTGCCCGTATTGATACCTCTGGGTGATATCCTGGCAAGAAGGGACCCGGCAAGCATGATCCAGATGATCTCCAACCATAAAGCGCCCTTTAGTGCCGTCGAGATCGGCTTCGGGAACGGCGAGTTCCTTCAGCATGCAGCATTGGAGAGACCCGATGGCCTTTTTTTCGGCATCGAGGTCTCAATCAACTGTGTAATGAAGGCTCTAAAACGGACACGGAGATCGTCGCTGGGCAATGTCCGTTTACTACTGGGAGATGCCCGTTTCCTGCTGAACGAATGTTTCCCCGAGGATTGGCTGGATGCTGTTTACATGAACTTCCCCTGCCCATGGCCAAAAAGCAGGCATGCAAAGAGAAGAGTGACATCCTGGGGATTCGGGGACGTTTTGGCGGGCGTCCTCAAGATTGGAGGGCTCTTCGAGCTGGTGACGGATGATGAAAGATACGCTGAGGATGCAGCCATTACGATACCATCCCACCCCGCGATAGAAATGGAAGCTTTCGAAGCGGACCCCTTGAGGAAAGTGCGCACCAAGTACGAAAGGAAGTGGATGGAAGCCGGTAGAAGGATCTACCTTCTTAGGTTCAGGAAGGAGAGATCTTTCAGAAGAAAAACCCTGGGAAGGGGAGTGGAGGAGTTGCACAAGGCTTTGGAAAGACCCTGTCCGGAACTGAGGGAACTCTCGACGCTCACGGGGAGGGAGGGAGGTCAGAAGGAGGCCAGGTGGGTATTCAGGGACTGTTATATCAACCCTGAAGGGGTGGTGCTGCTGGAGACTCTGACCTCTGATGAGGGTTTCGAACAGTCCTTCTTCTTCAGGATCGTTCCGAGAGGCCAAGGTTGCATGGTCAAGGTGGATGCCTCCACACGACCATTCACCACTCCATCGGTGTCAGGAGCCTTTCTGGAGGTAGTCTCCTTCCTCGAGGGAGGAGGGCTATGAACGGGTATGCTCTTTACCCCGTCGGTTTTGTGCGCTCTCCCATAACCAGACCGGTACCGCCCGATGATTTCCGTGGCATAAGATCGACGATCGAGATCCTGCCCGAATTCGAGGAGGCTTTGGAGGGACTGGAAGGGGAGAAGCACATCCTTGTTCTTTTCAGGTTTCATCTCTCCGAAGGGTTTTCCATGAAGGTCCATCCGAGAGGCGATCTTAACAGGCCACTCAGGGGCGTTTTCTCGACCTGCAGCCCCGACAGGCCCAACCAGATCGGCGCAAGCCTTGTCAGACTGAGCAAGGTGAAGGGTGCCACCCTGACAGTAGAGGACCTGGACGCAGTGGACGGTACGCCTGTAATAGACATCAAACCCTTCAGAGGGATAGACCGCAGATCAAAGGAGCTGGGGACTTCCCCGGGGGAGCGGGACAGTTGAAACAGGCCCGACCCACTTCCGGCCTTGTGCTTCATGCTTTGTTCAATATCCTTGGGCCTGGTGACGGCAAATCCTTCCTTGACCTCTTTTCGGGGACAGGGAGAGTAGGAGCCGAGGCCTGCAGAAGGGGTTTCTGTCCCGTAGTCCTGGTCGATTCCTGCAGAAGGGGTTTTCCGAAAACGGAGGGATCTGGAGGTTTGAATGAAACGGAGTTCCTGGGCATGGATATCCGACGGGCCCTGCTGGTCCTGGAAAAAAGGGGTCGACCTTTTGACGTGATCTTTGCCGATCCTCCCTACGGCATCGGATGGGTAGCGAGAATGGCCTCATTGAACTCCCGTCTCTCTGGTATCATGAAAGCGAAAGGACTGTTCGTTCTTGAACATTCCCGAAGGGAAGCGATCGATCCTGCCGGCTGGAAGGGGTGGGACCTTTACTCCCGGACTTACGGAGAGACTTTACTCACCTTTTTCAGCAAGAAGACGGAAAAAGAGGGGGAGACGCCTTGATCAGAGCGATGTATCCCGGGTCTTTCGACCCAATAACGAACGGGCACATATATATTGCCGAAAGGGCCGCGGCAATATTCGACGATCTCACCGTGGGTGTTCTCAACAACAATCAGAAGAAATACACCTTCTCCAAGGAGGAGAGGGAGACCATGACCAGGGAGGCCCTTAGCCACCTTTCCAACGTAAGGGTAAAACACTTCGAGGGTCTCCTGGTGGATTTTATGAGAGCCGAGAAGTGCCGTGTGATCATCCGGGGTCTTAGAGCTCTTTCGGATTTCGAGTACGAGTTCCAGCTTGCCCTCATGAACCGGCAGCTTGCACCCGAGATAGAGACCTTCTTTATCGTCACCGAAGCAAGATATTCCTATCTTTCCAGCCGGGCTGTGAAGGAGGTCTTTCATTTCGGAGGGGCGATCCACGATATGGTGCCCCCCGGAGTCTTCCGGAGGCTGAGAGAGAGATTCCCGCCCCTGCCAGGTTTCAGACAGGCCTGACGGGGAGGTTCCCTGATTCGCCGAAGAGCTCGGGGCTCTGGACCAGGTTTTCCCAGATCGAAGTGGCCCTGTATTCCAGATCGGCGATCATCCGCTGGTATGTACCCGGCCTGCCTTTGGGACGGGTTACGACGGGGAGCCTTGAGGCTGTCCTCATCTTCTTGAGGATCTCCTGTCCCTTTCTGTCCCAGCCCAGAACCCTTATGTAGGGAGGGCCAAGTCTTTGCGCTTTCCTGTTCGCACGATGGTCGAACCCCATGAGCGAGTGGCAGGCGAACCGCTGGATCTTGCTCCTTGGATACCTCCGACTGGTGCAAAGGCTTACGAACTCCTCGAAAGAGACGGCCCTGGCGGCGCTGGCCGTCAGGAGGTTCTCGATCCCTTCCCTCATCTCCGCAAACCTGGAGAGCCTGGAGGGGCCGTCTCTCATCAGCACTGTCCGCAGGATCCTCCAGAACACATCCAGGGAGAGTATGCATCTGCCCCTGGATATCTCCGTCTCAAGCATTGAAAGAGCTTCAGGGGGCATTACCATCCTTACCGGATCGGAGAGACCTTCGGTCCTTACGGTGTTCCTGATCCAGCCTGCCCCGGCAAAGGTCCCTGAAGATCCCGAGTGATACCCTGCCCCTGTCCTCTTGATCGGAGTTATCCGGAGGGGGTAGTTGCGCTCGATTATCCGCTGGACATACTCCTGGGCCAGGATATTGTTGGGGGATGAAAGCATCTCCCCGGCACCGGGCAGCAAGTGCTCTATGGCGAAGGTCCTTGCCTCGGCGTAGGAGAAGCCGCGGTTGAGTCGGTTCCTGAGGACCTTTTTGAAGGAGTCCGGTTCTTCCAACAGGATCCTTGCCGCAGCCTCCAGCGGTGCTTCGGGGTCTTCCATGCCGAATGAGAGGTGGGTAACGACACCGGTCATAGCCATCAGGTCCACCGCTGCCGATCCGAAGACCCCGGCGTTGTGGCAGGAGAAAGCCGTCGGAAGTTCCAGCACAAGGTTGGCGCCGAAACTGAGGGCCATCCGGGTACGGCTCCACTTGTCGATAAAGGCGGGTTCCCCCCGCTGGACAAAGCTCGACGATAGCACGACCACCGCTGCATCGGCGCCGGCTGTTTCCAGAGACCGGTTCATGTGGTATAAATGTCCATTGTGAAAGGGGTTATACTCGGCAATGATCCCGACAATGCTTTTCCCAAACATGGACCCGGACCTTCCTTCCTGTCATATATGACTACGATAGATCCGTGGAACGGTTCCGGTCAACACTTAAGGAGGTTTGAACAGGGATGAAGGTTCTAGTTCTCAACTGCGGAAGCTCCTCTCTGAAGTACCAGCTTTTCGACATGACTTCGGAGGAGGTCCTCGCGAAGGGCCTGGTGGAGAGGATAGGGATCGACGGTTCCAGGGTGAAGCATGAAAAGACCGGGGTCGAGCCTCTCAAGTTCGACATTCCTATACCCAACCACAAAGTAGGGATCAAGGTCGTTCTTGACACCCTTCTCGACGGGGACCAGGGGGTCATAAGGAATCTCGATGAGCTCAGAGCCGTAGGACACAGGGTAGTTCACGGCGGAGAAAAGTTCGCACGATCGGTGATAGTTACCCCCGAGGTCCTGGATGTGATCGAGGAGTGCGTCCCCCTGGCTCCGCTTCACAACCCGGCCAACCTTATGGGTATCAAGGCCATGATGGAGGTCCTGCCGGATGTTCCCCAGGTTGCTGTTTTCGACACCGCCTTCCATCAGACAATGCCCGATTACGCCTATATTTACGGCCTCCCCTTCCACTACTACGAGAAGCAGAGGGTCAGACGTTACGGGTTCCATGGTACAAGCCACTTCTACGTTGCCTACAGGGCAGCCGAGATGCTGGGGAAGCCCATAGAGGACCTGAAGATAGTAACATGCCACCTGGGTAACGGGAGCTCCATCTCTGCTGTAAAGGGAGGCAGATCGATCGACACGAGCCTCGGGTTCGGTACCGTCCCTGGCGTACTTATGGGAACCCGGTGCGGTGATGTCGACCCCACGGTCATCCTTTATCTTATGGAACAGGATGGCATCGACCCCAAGTCGATGAGCCATATCGTCCATAAGGAGAGCGGACTTCAGGGGATCTCCGGCATCAGCAGCGATCTCAGGGATGTTGAAGAGGCCGCCGCCGAGGGTAACGACAGGGCAAGGCTTGCCCTTGATATTCTCTGTTACGGTATCCGCAAGCACGTATGTGCCTATGCAGGTGCCATGGGTGGTATCGATGCCATCGTCTTTACCGCAGGCATCGGCGAGAACAGCACTACCGTCAGGAGAATGGTCTGCCAAGGGCTGGAGTTCCTGGGGGCGAAGATAAACCTGGAAAGGAACAACGTAAGGGGCAAGGAGGCTTTCATTAACGAGCCGGATTCCAGGGTGAGCATCATGGTGGTGCCGACCAACGAAGAGCTCGTCATAGCAAGGGACACCAGGGAGCTCGCGATAGGGTAGGAAGAGGTCATGAAGAAGAGGGGAAGGAGCAGTGCCCCTGGGATAATGGTAAAACCCCGGGAATGGTCGTGTACCTTTGACGGCGGAGCAGTGGCCGTTTCGAATGAGCCGCTGTCGATCAAGTGCGAACTACCTCTTTCGGGGTACATAGACCATTGGGGGCAGGAGTACAGGTTCAACGATCCCGTGCTCGTCCTCGCAACCGTTACGGGCGATACTTCAGGACTGGTGGTCGAACTTGCCATAGAAGCCAGAACGGAAGTTGACTGTGCGAGATGTCTGGAGCCCACCCCTCTTGAAATTTCAGAGGTTTTCCGTTACTTTTATAAGCCGCTGCCGGAGACAGAGGGCGGTCAGGGTCAGGAGAAAGATGCTGAAGGCGACGAAGACCTGGTCCTGGTCTCAGCTGTAGAGGGGGAGATCGATCTTTCCGATCAGGTCTGGGAGTATCTCATTCTCTCCCTTCCCGAGAAGGTGCTGTGTTCCGAGGAATGTCAGGGCATTTGCCCCGTCTGCGGTAAGAACAAGAACAGCGGCGAGTGCCGATGTCCAGGTCACGAGACCGATCCGAGGTTCGACGTCCTGGCTGAATTGATCGATGATACAGGGGAAAAAGCTCCCGGGAAAGGAGGAAACAGGAATGGCCGCTCCAAAAAGTAGAACGTCCCATACCAGGACCAGACAGAGAAAGGCCCAGTGGCTAGGGTCTTTGAAGAGCCCGGGAACCACGGTCTGCTCCAACTGCGGGGAAGTAACCCAGATGCATAGGGCCTGCCCCGAGTGTGGACATTATCGTGGACGTCAGGCAGTCGAGAAGAAGGCTGAAGGTGAAGAGAAGAAGGGTTCCTGATCCCGTTCCCGACGGGTTCATTATCGAAAGACCGAGCAAGATCAGGGGGGAATTGCCCCCTGATCTTTTTATGTCCAACTTTAGAGCTGATGTAACTCACCCCGTTGCCGTCGTCCGTCGGTCCCCATGTTCCCGGGGAGGACCTCCGCTCGGGTGGTCTCTGTTCCTGGGAAATTGTTCTTCGGGAGGTCCTCCACGGATGTTTTGTTCCGCCATATCCCGTGTTATATCCCGGGGTTCATATCCCGAGTTTCATTCCCGAGTTTCATATTGACTAACAATGTCCGGGACATTATACTTCCTGATCATATAACCTGATATTAGCACCAGATAGCAAAGGAGAAGAGCCATGGAAAGGTCTGCTGGCAGAAAGATCCGCCAGACCAGGGTCATCTCGGAGCTCGAGGCCAACCCTCTCCTTACCGATGAGGAGATCGCCGGGAGACTGGGTGTAAGCGTTAGCACTGTCAGACTGGACAGGGCGATGCTTGGCATCCCGGAGGTCAGGGAGCGGATGAGGTCCATGGCAAACCAGGCCGGTAGCAGGCTCAGGTCGCTGAAGCGGGAGGAGGTCATCGGTGAGCTCCTGGACCTCCAGCCCGGCGAGTGGGCCCTCTCAACTCTCCAGACATCGCAAGAGATGGCCTTTCGTCACACTCATTTCGTTTCGGACCACTACATCTACGCCATGGCGAGTTCCCTGGCAATAGCCGTCATTGAGGCGGACATGGTGGTCACCGGTTCGGCAAGGGTTCGGTTCCGGTCTCCCGCCAGAGTGGGCGAAAGGCTTGTGGCCAGGGCGAAAGTCGGCACAAAAAAGGGAAACAAAAACGTTGTTAGTGTGAGAATTAGAGTAGGAGAGCAGGAGATATTCGTCGGACGGTTCATTACGGTAGAGAAGGAATGCCTGAACGGATCCTTTGAGTCAGAGAGGTGTGATCCCGGTGTTGCTGGCTCTTGATGTAATGGGAGGGGACAATGCCCCCCTTGAGACCTGTGCTGGAGCGGTAATGGCTTGTGAAAGGTTCGCTGATCTGGAGTTGGCGCTGGTGGGGGACACGGAGGCTGTCAGGCCCCTGTTGGAGAAAGCCCCCGCCTCCGTCAGGACCAGGCTGCACCTGGTCCACGCAGAAGAAGTGATAACCATGGATGAGCCCCCTGCGGTGGCCGTGAGGAAGAAGAGACATTCAAGTCTGCGGATAGCCATGCAGATGGTCCGTTCCGGGGAGGCCCAGGGCTGTGTCTCCGCGGGGAGCACCGGTGCCATAGTTGCGGGAGGCGTGCTTGTCGTTGGACGGATCCCCGGAATAGAAAGACCCGGGCTGGGAGTCCCCCTTCCAGCCGTGGACAGGATATCGATGCTGATAGACATAGGGGCGACGGTCCGGTGCAAACCCCTGAACCTATATCAGTTCGCCCTGATGGGTGACGTTTACATGAGAAAGATAATCGGGGTCGAGAGCCCTTCCATAGGACTTCTCTCTAATGGGCAGGAGGAGGTCAAGGGGGACGAACTGATAATCGAGGCGAGGGAGTTCTTCAGAAAAAGTCGCCTCAACTTCATCGGAAACGTGGAAGGCGGGGCCATTCCTTTCGGTGCGGCCGACGTGGTGGTTTGCGAAGGACTTACGGGGAACATCCTGCTCAAGTTCATCGAGGGAACCGGGGAAGCGATGTACTCCCTTGTACGGGAGGAGATCAGCAGGCGTTTCCTGGCAAAGGTCGGAATGCTGTTCATGATCCCCATGCTCAAGGACATGTGGGCACGGTTCAACTACGAGGAGACAGGAGGAACGCCTCTCCTTGGGGTCAACGGGGCCGTCATCAAGGCCCATGGAAGGTCCAGGGCAAGGGCCATATGCGGTGCGGTCGGGGTCGCGCGGGAGTTCGTGATGAAGAGGGGTTTTGAGACCATAGCCCAAGAACTTGCCGAGGGAGTGATAAGAGAATGAAACACAGGCGGTGTACCCCTGTAGTGCTTCTCGGAACGGGCATGAGTGTGCCCGATAGGATCCTGACCAACAAGGACCTGGAGAAGATAGTGGATACCAGCGACGAGTGGATTCTGGAGAGGACAGGGATAAGTGAGAGAAGGATAGCCCCCGCTGGAGAGGTGACCAGCGATCTTGCCGCCAGGGCGGGTATGGCTGCCCTGGATGCGGCCTCGGTCTCGCCGGAAGAGCTGGACATGATCATTGTAGGGACGAACTCGCCGGACAAGCTATTCCCTGGAGTCGGCCCGATGGTCCAGTCCATGATAGGCGCCTCCAGGGCCGGAGCCTGCGATGTTCAGGCAGGGTGCACTGGTTGTGTCTACGCCATGATGTTGGCCTCGTCGGGGATCAGGGCCGGGTTCTGGAAAAAGGTACTGGTGATCGGGGCGGAGGCCCTTTCCAGGATAGTCGACTGGAAGGACCGCAATACCTGTGTGCTCTTCGGTGATGGTGCTGGAGCCGCTCTTCTGGGAGCCGGAGAGGGAGAGGACGGAGTCCTGGCCGCTGAAGTCCATGCCGACGGAAGCCTTAGCGATTACATAGAACTTCCTGGTGGCCTGGCCGCCCACCCTGCAACGAACGAGACCGTCGAACAGGGGCTGCACTTTGTAAAGATGAAGGGCAACGAGGTCTTCAAATACGTCAACAGGGTGATCCCTCCCTTTGTCAGGGATCTATGCGACCATGCAGGACTTGAAGTGGGAGATA
Organism: Synergistales bacterium 58_81; assembly: GCA_001509095.1. Taxonomy (GTDB): domain Bacteria; phylum Synergistota; class Synergistia; order Synergistales; family Thermovirgaceae; genus 58-81. Next base: position 37,680 of record LGGV01000003.1, read on the forward strand.
TTGACGCCTGGATCTTTCACCAGGCGAATCACCGGATAATAGAAGGTGTCATGCGGAGGCTCGATGTCCCGCTGCAGAAGGCGGTGATCAACCTCCAGAAGTACGGGAACACTTCGGCAGCGTCGGTATTCCTCGCGCTTCATGAGGGTCTTGCCGAAGGGAGGATCACCAGGGGAGACAGAGTGATGCTGGTGAGCTTCGGGGCAGGGATGACCTACGGGGCAATGATCATCAGGATCTGAGGTGGTTTATATGTTCAGGAACAACAGGGTTGCCAGACTTCTTAATATAGAATATCCGGTACTCCAGGGTGGCATGGCCTGGGTCGCCGATGCAGACCTTGCAGCAGCTGTAAGCAACGGTGGAGGTCTGGGGGTCATCGCGGCAGGCAGCATGCCCCCTGATGTCCTCGAGAGGCAGATAGTCAAGGCCAGGTCTCTGACAGACAGGCCCTTCGGTGTCAATATAATGCTTCTCTCCCCGACGGTGGACGATGCCCTGGAGATCGTGGTCAAGAACCATGTCCCAGTGGTGACGACAGGTGCAGGGGCACCGGGAAAGGTGATCGAGCGTCTCAAACCCCTGGGGACAAAGGTCATACCCGTCATCGCCTCGGTAGCCCAGGCCAAGAGGGTGGAGAAACAGGGTGCCGATGCGGTGGTGGCCGAGGGTATGGAGGCAGGAGGCCACATAGGGGAGATCACCACTATGGTTTTGGTCCCCCAGATCGTCGATGCCGTCGATATTCCCGTTATCGCGGCAGGAGGTGTCGCCGATAAAAGAGGGGTCCTGGCGGCGTTCTCCCTTGGAGCAGAAGGGATCCAGGTGGGGACCCGCTTCGTGTGCGCAACCGAATCCAACGCCCACAGCGCCTACAAGAACGAGATACTCAAGGCCAGGGACAGAAGCACGGTAGTTACAGGGGCCAGTACGGGTCACCCGGTCCGCTGTATCCGGAACAGGCTTACCAGGGAGTTCGAAAGGCTCGAGAAAGCCGGTGCCTCGGTGGAAGAGATAGAGAAACTCGGCACAGGTCGTCTGAGGGCGGCCGTGGTCGACGGGGATGTAGACTTCGGTTCCGTAATGGCAGGGCAGTCGGCGGCACTGGTGGACAAAATACAGCCGGCTGCGGATATCATCAGGGAACTTTTCGACGGGACCCAGGATATGATCGAAAGACTCCAGGGTCTTTCAAACCGATGATGCTTTTGGAGGTATACCGATGAAGTATGCCATTGTTTTTCCAGGCCAGGGCGCCCAGGAGGTCGGTATGGGCAGGGACCTCTTCGAACGTTTTGCCTCCTCCAGGTCGGTCTTTGAGAGATCCGACGAGGCTCTGGGTTTCAGCCTGAGCAGGATGATCTTCTCCGGTCCCGATGAAGAACTGAAGAAGACCGAATACGCCCAGCCCGCTATCCTGACAATGAGCATGGCCGTATACAGGTGCCTCGAAGAGGAAACGGGGGTGGAGTTCGCACCCGAGTTCGTTGCCGGGCACAGTCTTGGAGAATACACCGCCCTGGTGGCCTCGGAGACCCTCACCCTTGAGGACGGTGTAAGGCTTGTCCACCTCAGGGGGAAACTCATGCAGGAGGCTGTGCCCCTCGGTAAGGGTTCTATGGCTGCAATTATCGGACTTGACAGGGAGTCGGTGATATCCATATGTGAAACGGCGTCCTCCCTGGGGGTGTGTCAGGCGGCCAACTTCAACGCTCCCGGCCAGATAGTGATATCCGGAGAAAGGGAGGCTGTCGACAAAGCTGTCTCCATGTGCAAAGATGCAGGGGCAAAAAGGGCTCTCCCGCTGAAGGTTAGCGCCCCTTTTCATTGTAGTCTTATGCGACCAGTTGCCGACAGGTTGAGAGAATCCTTTTCCCAGTGCAGCTGGAACAGGCCTAAATGGCCCCTGATAGCGAACGTTTCGGCGGGGGTGGAGTCCGATGTGGAAAGCATCCAGGAGGCGCTCTTTCTCCAGACATTCATGCCTGTGCTATGGTCGGGGTCAATAGAATTAATGATCTCCAGGGGAGTCAGGTCTTTCCTCGAGGTCGGACCCGGCAGCGTCCTTTCAGGCCTGATAAAGAGGATCTCGGCAGACTCCAGATGCCTTTCGGTCAATGACCACGAAGGTATCGGAAAGGTGATTGATTTCCTTAAAGGAGGGCAATATGATGAACCCTGATAGAAGGGTTGCCCTGGTGACCGGCTCTGGACGCGGAATTGGAAGGGCAATAGCGCTGGAAATGGCAAACCTCGGACACAGGGTGGCTGTTAACTACCGTTCTTCATCCTCGGCCGCCGAGAGCCTTGTTGCCGAGATCGAGTCCTTGGGAGGTTCGGCTGTGGCCTTCAAGGCCGATGTCTCCTCTGCACCCGAGGTGGAGAGGCTCTTCTCCGAGACAGAAGCAGCTATGGGGCCTGTGGATATACTAGTCAACAATGCCGGTATAACCAGGGACGGTCTGATCATGAGGATGAAAGATCCCGACTGGGAGGACGTTATCAGGACTAACCTTCTGTCGGTCTTTCTTACCACCAGGCAGGCCGTCAGGAACATGGCACGCTCCCGCTGGGGCCGAATAGTCAATATTAGCTCGGTGATAGGCATTATCGGTAATGCAGGTCAGGCCAATTACGCCGCCGCAAAGGCCGGGGTGATAGGGCTTACGAAGAGTACCGCAAAGGAGTTCGGCTCCAGGGGTATCACTGTCAATGCAGTAGCCCCGGGTTTTATCGAGACGGATATGACCGCAGTGCTTGACGAGAAGGTAAGGTCCCAGATGGTCCAGCAAATCCCTGTAGGAAGACCGGGGCGTCCGGAAGATGTGGCTGCGGTGGTAAGGTTCCTTGTATCTGAAGAAGCTTCCTATGTCACTGGCCAGGTAATAGCCGTCGATGGCGGAATGACCATGGCCTGATCCATGAAAAGAGTTTTTCGGGAAGGAGGTGAAGGAGATGAAGATGGAAGAGATCACGGCAAGACTCAAGGAGATAGTGATGGACAGGCTGGATGTCGAAGAGGATCAGATCAAACCGGAGGCCTCCTTTGTGGAGGATCTCGGAGCCGATTCTCTTGATATCGTCGAGCTGATCATGGGGATCGAGGAAGAGTTCGATATCGAGATACCCGACGAGGACGCGGAGAAACTCACCAATGTCGGCGAAGCAATGGATTACATCAAGGGCAAACTGGGTGTTGAAGAGTAAACGAGAGAATAACAGGGGTTTATGCGGGGATGCGCCGCATAAACCCCTAAACTCCGTTACCAGCTTCCCCAGCCGGGACAGCTGGAACAGAAGGAGTGAAACGATTTGAGAAGGGTTGTCATTACAGGGATGGGCGTAGTCTCCCCCATCGCCAATGGAAGGGAAGAATACTGGAGGTCGCTGAAAGAAGGGAGGAACGGCGTCGGCAGCATTACGCTTTTCGACCCCGCCGATTACTCCGTTCGTATTGCCGCCGAAGTCCGGGATTTCGATCCGGAGAACTGGATGGAACGCAAGGAGGCAAGGAGGGCCGACCGGGTCATCCAGTTCGCTGTCGCTGCCTCCGATATGGCGGTCAATGACGCCTCTCTGGATGTAGACAGCCTGGACCCAGATAGATTTGGAGTTTTTATCGGGAGCGGCGAAGGCGGCATCTCCACCATGTACGAAGGAATGAAGGTCCTTTTGGAGAAGGGGCCTTCCAGGGTGGGGCCTTTCTGCGTTCCCATGATGTTGAGTAACATGCCTGCCGCCTACGTGGCCATCCGATTCGGAGCGAGAGGGCCTAACATCTGTGTCGTGACGGCCTGTGCTACTGCCACACATACCATGGGAGAGGCGTTCCATACGATCGTAAGGGATGACGCTGATATAATACTTACCGGCGGGACCGAAGCCGCCATTTCTCCTGTAGCTGTCGCTGGCTTTGCTGCCATGAAGGCCCTTTCGACGAGGAACGACGACCCTCTCCATGCTTCGAGGCCCTTTGATGTCGACAGGGACGGCTTCGTTATGGGCGAAGGGGCGGGAGTGATTGTCTTTGAAGAACTGGAGCATGCCAAAAGAAGAGGGGCCAGGATCTTTGCAGAAGTGAAGGGTTTCGGTTCCACTTGCGATGCCTATCACATCACTGCTCCCGACCCGGAAGGGAACGGTCCCGCAAAAGCAATGCTCCAGGCCGTTAACAAGGCCGGGTGGGAACTCGACGAGGTGGACCTTATCAACGCCCACGGTACATCGACCAGCCTGAACGATACAATGGAGTCTTCGGCGATCAACAGGGCTTTCGGAGAGCATGCCGGAAAGACCCTCGTCCATTCCACCAAATCAATGATCGGACACACCCTTGGAGCGGCAGGGGCGCTTGAGTCCATCGCCGCCATTCAGGCCATAGTAGAGGGGGTTGTTCACCCCACTGCCAACTGTTTCAACCCCGATCCGGAATGTCCCATAAACGTTGTACCAGACGGGAAACCCATACAAAGGGAGATCTCCAGGGTCCTCGTCAACAATTTTGGTTTTGGAGGCCATAACGGGGTTGTAGCGATAGAGAAGTACAGAGGTTAAAGTGGGAAGATCCTCCAGGACCAGGACAAGGACCGAAGATAATCCGAGCCCGGAGGTGCTTGAAAAGCTCCTGGCTTATAGATTCAGGGACGGACAGTTGCTGCTGGAAGCTCTGACCCATGCATCCTTTTCCAACGAGAACGGTCTCGGCTACTGCAACGAGAGACTGGAATTCCTCGGGGATGCCGTTCTTGAGCTCTGTGTGTCGGAGATACTCTTCAAAAGATTCCCGGAAGCGACCGAAGGGGAACTCTCTGCGAGAAGAGCATCGATCGTATGCGAGGACACCCTGAGCGCCTGGGCGATCAAGATGGGGATCCCCTCCTTCCTGAGATTGGGAAGGGGGCTTTGCAGAAGCGGCGGTCGAGAACAGCCCGTATTAAGCGCTGACGCTGCTGAGGCAGTGTTCGGAGCAGTGTTTCTCGATGGAGGGTTTGAAGCGGCCCGAAGAGTGATAGAGCAGCACCTGCTGAGCTCCGTAGAACTTGAGGCCCCGGTTCCAAGGAATCCAAAAGCAGACCTTCAGGAGCTCATGGAGAAAAGGGGACTTGGCAAGCCCGACTACGAAATCACTGAGCAGGTCGGCCCTCCTCATGCACCTGTCTTCAGGGTGAAAGTAACGAGCTTGGGAGAGATGCTTGGCGCCGGGGATGGGAGGACCATCAGGGAGGCTGAAAGGAAGGCTGCAGAAAAGGCCCTGGAACTACTCTGCGAAAAATAATGCAACCGGTTGCATTTTCCCCCATCTCTGATAAAATCCTCCTTGAGGGGATGGGTGCCTGAAAATGAGAGATATGGGCCTTACAGGCAAGCTTAATAGGAAAAATAATGAGGGTTGCAGATCCCAGAAGGGGTCTGCACCCTTTTTTGTATGAAGGAGGTGGTCTCATGCTGAAGGAGAAAGCGAAAGTAATGAATGAACAGGAAATGGAGAGGGCCCTCAAGAGGATGTCCCACGAGATCCTTGAAAAGAACAGGGGCCTGAGGGACATGATACTAGTGGGTATCCAGAGGAGGGGAGTCTACCTGGCCAACCGGCTGAGGGATATCTTCATCGGACTGGAATCCCTGAAGGTCCCGACGGGGGTCCTGGATATCACCCTCTACAGGGACGACCTGACGCTCCTGCATGACCAGCCGGTGGTCCACAGTACAGCCATACCGGAGGACGTGAACGCCAGGAGGATACTTCTCGTGGACGATGTGCTCTACACGGGGCGCACGATCCGGGCCGCCCTGGATGCCCTGATGGACCTGGGCCGACCCTCCTGGGTGCAGCTTGCGGTACTCATAGACAGGGGGCATCGAGAACTGCCCATCCACCCCGATTATGTGGGCCGGAGCGTACCAACTTCAAAGAATGAGGTCGTGGAGGTCCGGGTAAAGGAGCTGGACGGACTCGACGAGGTCGTTATATGTGAGAGGGAGGGGTCCTGAAGAATGGAGTGGAGACATCGTCACGTTCTTGACCTTGACTCCTGGGACAGGTCAGAGCTCCAGCACATCCTTGAACAGACCCGGTCAATGGACGAACTCCTTGACAGGCCGATCAAGAAGGTCCCTGCCCTTAGGGGGAAACTGGTGGTGAACCTTTTCTTCGAGCCATCAACAAGGACCAGGGTCTCCTTTGAGTTGGCGGAAAAGTTCCTCAGCGTTGATGTGGTCAACTGGACAGCCTCCGGATCGAGCACAGGCAAGGGGGAGACCCTGAGGGATACTGCCTGGACACTGGAAGCCATGGGAGCCGATGCGGTGGTAGTAAGGCACGGTGCAGTGGGTGCAGCGGATTACCTGGCGAAAAAACTTAGGAGGAGCGTTGTCTTTAACGGTGGTGACGGGGCACACGCACATCCGACCCAGGCCCTTCTCGATCTTTACACAGCATGGAAGAGCCTGGGAGACCTCCATGGCCGCAAACTGGCCATGATCGGTGACGTACTTCATAGCCGTGTGGCCAGAAGCGATATTATCGCTTTCAGCAGGATGGGAGTAAAGGTCGAACTATCAGGGCCTCCGACCCTGATGCCCCGTGCGCCGGAGGCCCTGGGGGCCACTTTCCGCAAGGACCCGCATGATGCCGTAAGGGATGCCGACATTATCTACCTGCTGAGGATACAGCGGGAGAGGCAGGAAGAGGGAATGTTCCCCTCTCTGGATGAATATCACCAGTTCTTCGGTGCCGACAGCAGGCTCATGGGGTCGGCCAGGCCCGACGCCTTGGTGATGCACCCGGGACCCATCAACCGGCGAGTGGAGATCTCAAGCGAGGTGGCCGACGGGCCTCAAAGCATGATCCTGGGCCAGGTGCGGAGCGGTGTTGCACTAAGGATGGCTCTTCTTTTTGTATGCCTTGGAGGTGTAAGACAGTGAAGATTCTTCTCCACAACGCCATTCTTTTCGACGGGGTCAGTCTTTTCGGAAAAGAGACGGACGTAGCTATTGACGGCGGCCTTATCGAAGCCATCGGAGAAGCCGACCTCAGAGGAGGCTTTGACGTCATTCACGACCTTTCTGGAAAGATCCTCTGCCCCGGTTTTATCGACCTTCACTGCCATCTCAGAGATCCCGGTCAGGAGTGGAGAGAAGATCTGTTTTCGGGATCAGCGGCCGGTGCGGCTGGAGGTTTCACGACCCTTGTCTGCATGCCCAATACGGATCCTCCGCTGGACAGCCCCGCCCTGGTGAGTTATGTCCTGGAAAAGAGCGAAAGATCCCCCGGTTCGAGGATCCTGCCTGCAGGATGCGTCAGCAGGGGGAGAAAGGGCAAGGTTCTGGCCGAGATGGGCAAAATGGCCAAGGCTGGTGCCGTCATCTTCACCGATGACGGAAGCCCCGTGAGCGATACAGGGCTCCTCAGACTGGCCCTCCAGTACAGCTCCTGGCTGGGTGTCAGGCTCATGGAGCATCCAGAGGAGAAATCACTGACCGCATATGCCCAGGTCAACGAGGGCATCTGTTCAACCCTCTCGGGGCTCAAAGGGTGGCCATCGTCGGCGGAGGCCTCCGACATTTCGAGGGGTGTCTCTCTCTGCAGGGATACAGGGGTCCCTATTCACTTCACCCACGTCAGCGCGGAGGATTCACTCCGTGTCCTTAGGGAGGCGAAAGCATCGAAGTTGCCCGTTACATTCGACGTTACCCCCCACCACCTCTGTCTTTCAGAAGAGAATGTCATCGAGGGAGGGTATGACAGTGTCTTCAAGGTCAATCCCCCCCTCAGGTCTCGCAGGGACAGGGATGCTCTGTGGGAAGCCGTTGCGGAAGGGATCGTCGACGCCATTGCGACGGACCACGCCCCCTGGCACCTTGACGAGAAGGACCTGCCCTTCCAGGAGGCCTCTTTCGGGATAGCATCCCTGGAATGTGCCGTGGCTGCAGTTCTTACTGAATGGGAAGACCGGGGCAGACCCTGTTCCCTGGAGAGGCTGCTTGGACTCTTCACCTCTGGTCCTGCATCCATACTTCCAGGAGAGTGGGGAGGAGCAGGGGCAGGGCGTATCGAGGTAGGTCTGACGGCCGATCTTACCGTTCTGGACCCCGAACTCGAACGGATCGTCAATGTGGAGGAGTGGAAGAGCAAGGCCAGGCTGACCCCCTGGAACGGGAGACGGCTTAGGGGGTGGCCTGTGATGACAATGGTCGGAGGGAGAACTGTTCATCCCGTCGAGGATATAGACAGGGGGTTGAGCTAGTGGATCGTTCCGGGGATCCCATGAAAGGACCGCCGGCTGACAGGAGAGGGTCTATCTCCTTCTCCCGGCCTCTCGGAGACCACTGTGTGCATATGGGGATAGAACTCGAGGGTCTGTCTTCAAAGGCAATACCTGGTCAGTTCTTCCTGATCAGGGAGAGAGGGGTTCTTGACCCTCTTCTTGGACGGCCCCTTGCCCTGGTGGCATCAGAAGGTAACGTCCTTGAATTCCTCTTTAGGGTCTCCGGAAGGGGTACAGCTCGACTGGCTACGCTTCCTCCGGGCGCCGCTCTTGAATTGAGAGGGCCCTGCGGGAACGGATTCCCTGAACCTGTCCGGAATGAACTCGTTCTGGTAGCCGGCACGCTCGGGATCGCTCCCTTCATCGGCATTCCCTCCTTCTGTTCAGAAAGGGTCCGTATCACAGCGGTGCTGGGGGTTCCGGGAAAGGGCTGGGAACCATTCGTCGAGTGGTGTTCGGAGAGGTTTACGGGGATCCGAATCAACTCCGATGACGGCTCCATTGGAAGGCATGGAGATCCTGTGGAGGACACTCTTCTCATTGTTGGACAGAGGCACGAGGTCTGGGGGTGCGGACCGGAAGCCATGCTGCGAGGGCTGGGCAGGGTCCATGAAAAGGGGTGCGACAGACTCCTTGTCAGCCTGGAAAAGAGAATGGCCTGCGGGACCGGAGGATGCCTGGGTTGTTCCATCAGGACGGGTTCGGGATCGAAACGGGTCTGTGTTGACGGTCCCGTCTTCGAATGGCGCCAGGTCTTCGGTGGCAGTCATGAAATCTAGTCTCAGAACGGAAGTTGGCGGCGTCAGCCTTGAAACGCCGGTGATAGTGGCTTCCGGCGTCTGGCCCATGGATCCCCGCCTCTGGCCGGCGGGATCCATTGAGGGGGTTGGAGCAGTATGCAGCAAGGGGATGACCCTCGAACCAAGAGAGGGGAATCGGGGCTTAAGGATCGTGGAGACCTATTCAGGTGTTCTGAACAGCATCGGGCTTCAGAACCCCGGGGTGGAGCATTTCATCGCCGAGGAACTGCCTCTCCTTGATAATTCCGGTAGACCTGTCATAGTGAATGTAGCTTTCGAGACCCTTGAGGATCTCGGCAAGATGCTTGAGAGGCTTAAGTCCTTCAGATCCATGGTAGTGGCGGTTGAGATGAACGTATCCTGCCCCAACGTTTCGAGGGGAGGGATGTCATGGGGAGTTCACCTCGAAAGCCTCGGAAGCGCCGTTTCGATGGCAAGGGAGGTCTGGGAAGGACCCTTGTGGGTAAAACTGTCCCCGCAGGCCCCATCGATAGGTGAATTTGCAAGGGCCAGCCAGGAGGGCGGAGCCCAGGCAGTAGTGGTTGGGAACACCTGGCTCGGTATGGCCATAGACAATGACCTTGAGAGGCCCTTCTTCGAGAACGTATTTGCCGGACTTTCAGGGCCCGCGATATTGCCCCTGGCTCTCAGGGCGGTCTGGGAGGCTGCGGGAGCAGTGGATATCCCCGTCATTGGATGCGGTGGTATAGCAAGGCCCGGTGATGCCCTTTCCATGATCCTTGCAGGTGCCTCTGCTGTCGAGGTCGGAACGGCCCTGTTCATTGATTCCGGCCTTCCCGCATCTATCTGCAGGGAACTTGAAGCGAACCTGACGAAAAAGGGACTTGCATCGGTGAGAGAACTGGTTGGAAGGGCCCGTAACTATCAAGGGGAAATTGGAGAAAGGCTCCGATGACGAGAAGAGATGGACCCGACTTGATATTGGCCGTGGATGTGAAGAGGCCCGCCGAAGCCGAAAGGATCCTGGATCCCCTTAAGGGGAACCTCCGTTATGTCAAGATAGGCCCAAGGCTTTTCGCCGCGGGGGGGATGCGATTCGTACGGCGCGTAATCAGGGCGGGGTTCAGTGTCTTCCTTGACCTGAAATTGCATGACATCCCCAACACCGTAGCAGAAGCGGTGGACCTTTTTGCCCGTAACGGCATCTGGGCGCTGACGCTTCACGCTTCGGGAGGGGAAGAGATGCTCCGGGCCGCGGGATCAGCGAAGGTCGGTGCCGGTTCAGCCTTGATGCTACTGGGTGTAACGGTCCTGACCAGCATGGACCAGAGATCCCTTGACATGACATCTCCCGGGTCAGGGCTGCAAGGGACGATCCTGAGCCGGGCACGGCTCTGTGAGGATTGCGGTCTTGACGGTATAGTCTGTTCTCCGAGAGATCTTCCCCTTATTGTTCCTCGTTTCACTGACAGGCTCGTCACGGTTGTCCCCGGGATCAGGGACGGTCAGGGGGTCCAGGACGACCAGAAGAGGACGGCCTCCCTGGAAGATGCGCTGGAGATGGGGGCAGACTACGTCGTTATTGGAAGGCCCATCGTAAGGGCTCCATTGCCGTTGGAGGCCATGTCCGCATATTCTGAGCGTCTTGAGCGCTGGAGGGGAAATAATGGATATTAACCATCCGGACAGTATCACGGCCCTTATGAAAGAGACTGGAGCCCTGCAGGAGGGTCATTTTGCGCTCTCCTCCGGGCTTCACAGCGGCCACTACCTACAGTGCGCCCTTTTCCTGATGTACCCGGAAAATGCGGCCCTCGCCGGTTCCCTTCTTGCAGGTAAGCTCTCTGACCCTCGACCGTCTCTCGTTGTCTCTCCTGCTATTGGCGGGGTCATCATAGGACATGAGGTGGCCAGGAGTCTGGGCGTACCCTTTATTTTCTGCGAAAGAGAGAAGGGATCGATGAAACTAAGAAGATTTCCTTCCCCTGGTCCTGTCGGATACGTCATCGTGGAAGATGTGGTCACCACGGGAAGATCAACGCTGGAGACAAAAAATCTAATGGATGATCTGCCAGGGACTTCCTTTCTGGGGGCCGGGTGTATCGCCGACCGCAGCGGCGGCATGACCGGTCTGGGTTCGGATCTGGTTTCACTGGTCAGTTTTGATTTCCCCAATTACAGCAGGGAGGAATGTCCCTTTTGCAGGAAGGGTGTTCCCCTTTCCGAGCCTGGCAGCCGGAGGCTTTCGCCCTGAGGCCGGGCAAGGTTTCGATCTGTCTTTACAGGGGGCATTGTATTTGATTGAAAATGTGTCCAGGAAAAAGAGACCCCGGGAGTGGTCGCGGGTCGTTCTTCTGTCCCTGATAATGGTCATTATCCTTCTCGGCGGTAGATGCGAAGCTTTAGAGGTCTGGGTTACCAACCCCTGGCTAGCCATGCTGACCCGCTTCATCGGTGGTGTCCAGGTGACGGTCCAACCGGTGGTGACATGGGGAGAGAAGGGGGAGGCAGTAAAGGCACGAAAACTTCCCCCGGCCGGAGCGGTCGTTATCACGCTGGACCACGTTGAGGGGATACGGCTTCTCGGAAAGGGTTTTGAAGGAAAATACTCGGCATTTCTACTGTTCGACAGGATGCCATCAGTGGCGGACGTTGACGAGAGCTTCATGGATCCCGCAGCCCTTCCCTTTATCGGGCTCCGGATACTCCAGATACTTTCCTCCTGCAAACCCGGAGAATACGACTATTTCCAGAGAAGGCTGGCTGAGTTCCAGGCCCGGCTTGACAGTACTGTGATCGTCGGAAGGAACATGATAGGCGAGAGCGCTATCCTTGACCTTTGCTGGAAGTACGGAAGATGGCTGCAGGCTGCTTCCGGGAGGACGGTAAGGCCTCCTTCCCATGTCAAGGAGGAGTGGTCGCGTTCACAAGCCATGGATGTCCTCGATACCGCCCTTGGTGAAGCGAGAAGACAGGGCTGGATAATTGTAGTGGACCCATGGACACCAGACGTGGTAAGGGAAAGGC
>LGGV01000034.1 GCA_001509095.1 Synergistales bacterium 58_81
CACAACCGCCTTGCCACCCGCGATCGATTCGACCACCCCCATAGCCTCCGTCCCTCCGAGCCTTACGGAGTCTCCGACCTGGGGGATACCCTCTCTCTCTATCCTCTTTTTTGCAAGGGACTCCTCCCTTCGGGATATCCTCTCCTTCAACGGCTGGGAATCCTTTTTCGCCTTCCCGTACTCCTTCCGTGCGGCGGACTCGGCCGCGCCCTCCAGTCGGGAAAGCATCTCCCTGGCTGATCTTTCGGCTTCCTCCATTATCTCCCTGGCCCTCCTGTCGGCAGCCCCGATGATCTTTTCCTGCCTGTCGTTTATCCTCTTTATCTTCTCCTCGAGCTCCCTCCTAAGGGAGGCCAGTTCCTTCCTCTCCTCTGCCATGGCAACCCCAGCGCTCTCCAGCTCGGCCTGCTTGTCGAAGAGTTCCGACATTATCTGTTCTGTCGTTCGGGCCTCCCCCAAAAGGTGTTCCCTGGCCGACTCTATTACATTTTTGGGCATCCCCAGCCTTTCTGCTATAAAAAGAGCGTTGCTCTTCCCGGGAATTCCCATTATCAGTCTGAACGTCGGAGCGAGTGTCACCGGATCGAACTCCATTCCGGCCGTCTCAACCCCACTGCTGCCGAGGGCGTAGCGCTTGATCGGGTTGTGATGGGTAGTGGCCAGGACCAGTGACCTCCTGTCCTTCAGTGCCTCCAGGATGGCTATCCCAAGCGCCGCACCCTCTTGGGGATCCGTTCCCGCCCCGAGCTCGTCGAGCATCAGAAGGCTGTCCCTCCCCGCCTTCTCCATCATGGTTATGATCCTTCTGACGTGGGAACTGAAGGTCGAAAGGCTCTGCTCTATTCCCTGCTCATCACCGATGTCGGCCGCCAGGTAGTCTATCCAGCCCACCAGGGTCCCCTCCGCCGCCGGGACAGGGAGGCCCGAGAGGGCAAGGAAGACGGCAATGGCCACCGATTTCAGGACCACTGTCTTGCCGCCAGTATTAGGTCCGGTAATGACCAGTTGCCTAAATCTCTCACCGCAGTGGATGCTTACGGGGACACAACCCTGGCCGATCAGGGGGTTCCAGAGGTTCTGGAAGTGGAAACGGGACCTGTCATCCAGCTCGGGCAGGATCCAGTTACGTTCATCCAGGAACTGGGCGCTTGCGTGGAGAACATCGATCCTGGCCAGGGCCAACTCCGTCTCTACGATGTGGGACTCCTTCTCCAGGAGCATGGCTGTCAGCGAGGACAGGATCCTTCTCTCCTCTTCTCTCTCCTCGCCCCGCAGGATCTCTATCCTGTTGTTAAGGGGAACGACCTCTTTCGGCTCAATATAGACGCCTTTGCCCGAGGAGGACCTGTCCATGGCTATCCCTTCGAATCGCCCGGAATCCTCGACCCTGACGAGAAGGGCGAACCGCCCCTTTCTGAAGTGAACGACCCTGTCCTGGAGCATGGGGGCCAGGTTGGCCCGGGAGGTGAGTTCGGAACACTTGGCCCGGGCCCGGGAGGTGAGATCCCTGAGAGAGCTCCTGATCCCGGCCAGCTCTTTCGATGCATGGTCATAGAGCTGCCCGTCATCGGATATCACCTGGAGGCGGTCCAGCTCCTTCTCCAGGTCACGGATACCTTCGGCAAGCCTTTCGATGCCAGGTACCTCTTCTCGGGCGCCTCTGATATCTTCCCTGATCCTCTTTGAAAGGCCGATAAGGATACGGAACTGGAGCAGTTCAGCGCCAGTAAGAAGCGCAGTCTCCCTTGCGCTGTCGAAGAGAGGGGCCAGGGGCTTCAGTCTTCCGTCCCAGGTCATTTCTCCACGGATGTCCCTGTAACGCATGAAGGATCTCAAAAGATCCTGCCGCTCCCTGGCGCTTTTTACAGATACGGCCGGGAGCATCCCCTGGAGCATCAGCTTGCCAGTCTCCGATCTTGTCCTTCTTGACAGCCTTTCCAGAACGGAGGGGATCTCGACCAGTTCGGCCGTTCCTGCTTCAACCCTCAATTTGAAGGCTCCGACTCTTCCGGGCTCTCCCCTTCTCCCGAGGGGGGAAGATGCCACGGGAGCGATCCAGGTTCAAGTAACCTTATTGAAGAAAGTGCGTTCTGGACCGATGGCCACGATCTGTCGGCGAGCCTCATGGCAAAACTCTCGTTCATCCAGTAGGGAGACAGGACTGGAGAGAGGGCCATCAGGGCCGCGTAGACGATGATCAGGAGAGCAAAGGCCTTCACGGCGCCTGCGACTAGGCCCATGCCCCTGTCGATGCCGGATAGGTGGGTAAACTTGAGGAAGGCCTTCACCACCCTTCCTGCGTAAACCCCTGCCACGAGGATAAGGATGTAGATGATAACAAGCGCTGTGGCCTGGGTCGCCCCCGGCTGTAAAGGCAGGTAGGGTAAGATAAGGGACGATACTCCGGCCGACAGCTTCCAGGCAAGCAGGAAACCGCCTATGGTCGCAAGGAGCGAAATGATCTCACCAGAAAAACCCTTGGCTGCACCCCTGACACAGAAGGTCACGAGAATGAGAACAAACAGTATGTCCGTACCAAGCGCAAGGGTCAAATGGACCCACACCCTCCCAACAGATCCCTGATCTTGCTCTCGGCCGATTCGATGGAAAAGGCCAGCTTGAAGCAGGCAAGAAGAAGTCTTTCATCCTGTTCCATCGAAGGATCCACCCCGCTGACGCTCTCCTTGGCGATCTGCAGGACTCTCTCGAACCTTCTTTCGTCAAGACGGGTCAGTATGGGGTAGCTCTTCTTGCCCAGGGTGACAAAGACCCGGCGCGGCTCCTCCTGCAACTAAAGACCTCCTCTCCTGATCAGAAACGGTCCGTAAGGTCACCCTGCTGGGAGCCCCGGTCGAACCTGAAAAGATCTCCCACAGGGTCCTCCTTTGGGGTTTCCTCGCTCTCGGGCAGGGACGGTTCCTCCTCTTCCGCGGCGGCTTCGAATTCACCGGCCGGTTCAGAGGGTACCAAGGGTTCCGAGGGTTCACAGGAGGCTCTCATCTTCTCCACAAGCGCCGCCAGCCTGCTCTCGGTGGTCTCTCTTTCATCCCTGAGGGTAGCAAGCTCCCTGTCCTTCTCGTCAAGGATCCCCCGGAGGGTCTCCAATTCTTCGCCGATCCGGTCCCTCTCCGCCCTCAGGTTGGACATGGCCTCTGAGACCCTTTCGATCAGGTTTTCAAGACTGTTGATCTGTTCGAGCATTTAAACCCCTCCCTTTATCTGATCCTTATCCCCTTTTGGGAAAGCTGTTCCCTGAGCCTTCCATGAATATCGTCGACTTCCTCGTCCCTCAGTGTTCTCTCCGGATCCCGATAGGCCAGCGAATAGGCAAGGCTCCGGTGGCCTTCCGGGATCCCCTTGCCATGATAGATGTCGAAGAGCCTCACATCCTCCAGAAGAGGACCGCCCAGCTCCCTCAGAAGCATCAGGATGTCAGAGGAGTAGACCCCATCCTCGACCACCAGGGAGATATCCCTGTAGACGGGGGGAAATTTCCTGATCTCTCCGAAGAGGGCTCTTCCGCCCTGCACCAGGGGCTCCATGTCCAGTTCAAAGAGGAAGAGCGGCGCTGGAAGCTCCAGTTCGGCCTCGATCTCTGGCTTGAGGACCAGCAGGTACCCTATGTCCCTGCCGTCGGCCATGACCCGGGCTGTCTTTCCGGCGTGACCGAATGGTTCGTTACCAGGAACAAGCTTCACGGATATCCCCCGGCTTGCGAAGATCGCTTCTACATCAGCGGCCACGGAATGGAAGTCCTCCGTCTCCTGTTCACCCCATGGCGAACGGCTGTCAACTCCGGGGCATACGCAGCCCCCCAGCTTGAACACCTCCTCCACCTCGTCGCCCTTACGGTAGAAGACCATACCTGTCTCGAAGATCCTTATGGCCATTCTCCAACCGGACCTTATGTTCTTCTGGACGGCCTGGACAAGTCCAGGGGCAAGGGTTGTCCGCATAACGGACATATCCGAGCTCAGTGGGTTGGAGAGTGCCACAGGAGATGATCTCAGATCCGATCCGGGGAACCTAAGTGCGGAAATGGAAGCAGGGGAAACGAAACAATAGGTAACGACCTCCGAATAACCCCTCGCCATCGCCGTCGACCGGACGGCCCGTTCGGCCCTCATCCTGTCGGTAATGTCGCCGGTGGTGTGCATTACCGGCGGCAGAACGGAATCGATCTTGTCGTACCCCCTGATCCTGGCTACCTCCTCTACCAGATCCTCCTCGATGGAGATATCTGGCCTGTAGGAAGGTATCTTGTAAAACCTCCGGGAGGGGTCCCTGTCATCGGTGTTGATCCCTAGCCTCGCCAGGATCCCCGAAGCCATCTCAAGGTCGCCGGTACCGATGATCTTTTCGAGGACAGCCGAGGTCAGGGGCACATGTCGCTCCTCCAGGGCCGGTGCCCCGGAGGCGATCCACCCTGTCGGTTCTCCGGCCCCCCAGGAGGCCATAATGTCCATGGCGATCGCCAGAGCGGTCTCCACCTTGAAGGGGTCAACAAAGCGCGAGAACCTGTAGGCCGCTTCGCTGGGGATACCAAGCTTTCTCGATGTCCTGCTGATCCTGATACTGTCGAAGTTGGCCGATTCCAGAAGCACCCTGGTCGTCTTTTCGCTTATCTCGCTTTCGCCGCCACCCATAACTCCTGCGAGTCCTATGGGCTTGCCGCCGCTGGTGATGAGAAGGTCTTCCCGGTCCAGGATCCTGGTCTTTCCATCCAGGGTCAGGATCATCTCTCCGTCGCGAGCGGCCCGCACGGTGATCTCCCTGCCGGGAAGGCCGGAGTCATCGAAGGCGTGAAGGGGCTGTCCGACCAGAAGCATCACCAGGTTGGTGGCATCCACCACGTTTGAGATGGGTCTCATCCCAGAGAGGAGGACCCTGATCCTTGCCCTTACCGGCGCAGGCATGATCCTGACGTTGTCAATGGACCCGAGGGCGTAGAAGGGACACCCCGCGTCCGAGAGGAAGACCCCCTCGAAATCGTCGAGCTTCTCAGCCCTGGGTGTGACCCTTGGTGACAGGCCCTTGAATCTCGCCTCGGGGAAGACCGCTGAAACTTCCCTGGCTATGCCGACCATGCTCAGAAGGTCGCCCCTGTTGGGCGTTATGGAGACCTCGAGGATAGTGTCGTCAAGGCCAAGAGCCTTCCTTGCGTCCTCGCCCAAGGCAGTATCGGGCTCCAGCCTCAGTATGCCGAACTCATCGGCGATCTCGGGAAGGCCGATCTCCTCGGCAGAAAGGACCATGCCCTCGCTGACCACTCCCTGGAAATCCCGGGTGGAGACTTCCGTGCCGTCGGCCAGAACGCATCCAGGAGGACCCCAGGGTACGATGTCCCCTTCGCTGAGGTTCTTTGCCGCCGTGATACATGTCCCCTTCCTGTGCCCGGCTTTCACCGAGAGCACGAAGAGGTCAGGTCTCTCGGGGTGCAGCCTGATGGATTCGACCTTCGCCGTAACTGCTCCCTTGAAGAGCGGAACGGGGATTTCGACCCCTTCCACCTCAGTGCCGGTATCGGTAAGCCTTCGGGCAAGCGTCTGGGCATCGACAGGAATGTCCACAAGTTCCTTGAGCCAGTTGAGAGATACAAGCATTATCTGCGCTCCCCCTTCGAGTTGAGAAAGGCAAGGTCGCCCTCGAAGAAGACCCTCAGATCGTTGAGTCCATACTTGAGCATGGCGATACGGTCGAGTCCCATCCCCCAGGCGAAGCCGTTGTAGCGGGCAGGGTCAATGCCTCCGGCCATGAGAACGTTCGGGTGGGTCATGCCCATCCCGGATATCTCAAGCCATCCGCTCCCCTTGCAGATCCTGCACGATGGGTTCTTGCCCGAGCAGGCGACGCACTCCACGTCCATCTCCAGTGACGGCTCGGTGAAGGGGAAGTAGCTGGCCCTGTAACGGGCCGCCAGCTGGCGGCCGAAGATCCTGTTGGCGAAGGCCTCGAGGCACCCCTTGAGATGTGCCAGTGAAATGTTCTCATCCACCAGAAGCCCCTCCAGCTGGTGGAACATGGGCGAGTGGGTCTGGTCGCTGTCCCTCCTGAAGACCTTCCCCGGGATGATTATCCTCAGAGGAGCGCCCCACCTTCTCATGGACCTGACTTCTACAGGCGAGGTGTGAGTCCTCAGCAGAAGCCCGTTCTCGAGATAAAAAGTGTCCTGCATATCCCTTGCAGGGTGGTGCGGGGGGATATTGAGGCCTTCAAAGTTGTGGAAATCGTCCTCGACCTCCGGCCCGTAGGCGACGGAGAAGCCCATGGAGACAAATATATCTATAGCTTCCTGGGTGATCTGGGCGACAGGGTGGAAAGCACCCCAGGGGCGCCCCCTCCCGGGGAGGGTCACATCGAGCCACTCCCCTGCCTCCCGGGCGGCCACCTGGACCCCGGCGCACTCCTCTGTCCTTCTCGACAGGGCCTCTTCAATGAGATCTCTCAGCTCATTGAGCACCCTGCCCGCTTCGGGGCGTTCTTCTGCCGGGAGAGAACCCAGCCGCTTCAAAAGAGAGGTGACCTCACCCTTCTTCCCGAGGAAGCGTACCCTGACCCCCTGAAGGGCGTCCAACGTCCCTGCGGATGAAAGCTCCGATTCGAAAAGGGTCTGGATCCGTTCTACCTCTTCGTGTATGCTGCCCAAGCGCTACCCCTCCCCAACTGTTTCGGTTTCCCGGTGACCCCCCTGATCCGGGAGGGAGCTTAAAAGGGACCCTTTGCCCGGATCTGGAAGAAAAGGAATTGTCCTCTCAGTATAATACCCTCGCAGGACCGAAGTGGCCATATTCTTCGATACCATCAGACCGGTAATACGACAGGGGTCCCCGCCAAAGCCATCGACAGGAACCCCGGGACTGACTATTCGCTCTGACCAAAGAACCGCCTGAAGGGCCGATTACTTAACCAGTGCTTCCCTTGCACGGTCGACCAGCTTCGCAAAGGCCGGCATATCCTGCACGGCCAGGTCAGCGAGGACCTTGCGGTTGATCTCTATGTTGGCGCACCTGAGTCCGTTCATGAAAGAACTGTAGGTCATGTCGTTCATCCGTGCCCCTGCGCTTATCCTGGTTATCCATAGCTTGCGGAAGTCCCTCTTTCTCGCCTTCCTGTCCTTGTAAGCGTTGGACATGGAGTGAAGGTACGCTTCCTGTGCCCTCCGGAAAACGTTCTTTTTCCTTCCGAAGTATCCCTTTGTAGCTTCGAAGAGTTTCTTTCTTTTCTGATCGCTGGCGCTTCCGCCCTTGACCCTGGGCATGACCGCTCACCTCTTTCGGTTGGTTGATTCCTTGTTTTTTAGTTTCGACACCTATGCGTAGGGCAGAAGTGTCTTCATGCGCCCATCGAAAGAAGAGGGTATGACCCCCTTCTGGCGGAGGCGGCGGAGGCGGGCGGCTTTCTTCTTCCCGAGAAGATGTCCGCGACCGCTCTTCTTGTAGACAAATTTCCCCGTCCCGGTCCTCGAGAACCTCTTCTTGGTCCCAGAGTGGGTTTTCATCTTCGGCATGATCCAATTCCTCCCTCTATCTTCTAACGATGAGGACAAAAGGGCGCTCCGGGCAACTACTCCTTCACCACGGGCGCTTCTTCTGTCCCTTCCTTTTTCAATTTAACAGCCTTGTCGGTCTCTGCCGTCTTCGGCTTCTTGGTGGGCTGCGGTACAGGCGTAAGCATCAGGCGCATGTACCTTCCCTCCATGCGGGGGGGCATGTCCACTTTCCCAATTCCATCGCAATCCCTTACTACTTTGTCAAGAACCTCTCGGCCCCGGTCCAGGAATGCCATCTCCCTGCCCCGGAAAAAGACGGCAACCTTGACCCTGAAGCCTGAAAGGAGAAAATCCTTGATTGCGCGCACCTTGAAGTTGTAGTCGTGCAGGTCGATCTTGGGTCTCATCTTCATCTCTTTTACGACCTGCCCCTTGGACTTCTTCCTTGCGTCCTTGTCACGCTTCTGCTGTTGGAACTTGTACTTGCCGTAGTCAAGGATCCTGCAGACGGGAGGATCGGCCTGGCCCGAGACCTCAACCAGGTCCAGCTCCCTCTCCTCGGCAAGCTCAAGCGCCTGCGCGATGGGGACCACTCCGATCTTGACACCCTGGTCGTCGATCAGAAGGACTTCCCTTGCCCGGATCTCTTCGTTGATGCGCGGTTCTTCGCTGTTTTTAGCTATAACTCGTCACCTCCACGTTAAAAAATGGCCGGACTCTTCGAGCCCGGCCTCTATATCCCATA
>LGGV01000133.1:0-1839 GCA_001509095.1 Synergistales bacterium 58_81
AAAAGGCGTGAACGGTAAACGGTCAACGGTAAACTGAAAAACTGCAGATCGAAAATCCTGAACCGAAAAGTGAAAACCAGATTTGGCACAACAGCTTCCGGTAACCCAAAACCATATACTTGCGTCGAAAACGCTCCTCAGTATGACATTCCTGAGGGTTCTATGCTTGTGGGTCACTATTTGCGCCCCATGGACCCTACCGTTCACCGTTTACCCTTTTCAGGTTTACGCCGTTTACCGGTTTTACAATGCAAACCTCGCCGGGTAGGAGGCAAGTTTATTGCGAAATACCTCCAGTGTCTCCATACCCCGCTCGATCTGCAGCGCAACCTGCTTGAACGAGGTCCCGCCCTGGGTGTTCCTCCTTGAGACGGAGCTCTCGATATTCAGGATAGCCATCAGGTCGTCGGCGGCGGAGGGGACAAGTTCCTTCCACTCCTCCGCCGAAAGGCTCAGAAGTGTCCTCTTCCGGTCAAGGCACCACTTGACCACTCCTCCTACCTGTTCGTGGGCGAGCCTGAAGGGGACGCCCTTCATGACCAGATACTCGGCCACATCCGTCGCAAGGGCGAAGCCGTCCTCGAAGGCCTTGACCGCCCTCTCCTGGTCCACCTCTATGCGGGCTATCAGCTGGGGGAGAACGTCCAGGACATCCCTGGCTATCTGCACCGATGACCAGAGAGCTCTCTTGTCCTCCTGCATGTCCCGGTTGTAGGTCATAGGGAGCCCCTTGATCATGGTGAGAAGGTCTACCATGTCGCCGATCACCCTCCCCGTACGCCCCCGCACCAGTTCAAGCACGTCGGGGTTCTTCTTCTGGGGCATCATGCTGGACCCTGTGCAGAAAGCATCGGGGAGGATCACCCACCCGAACTCCCGGCTGTTGTAAATGACCAGGTCCTCGGCCATCCTGCTCGCATGGACCATCAGGACCGTCATTGCGTACTGGCAGTCAAGGAGGTGGTCCCTGTGAGCCACGGAGTCCATGCTGTTGTCGCTGGTCCTGTCGAATCCGAGCATGACGCTGGTGAACCCCCGGTCAAGGGGGAGCGTTGACCCTGCCAGGGCCCCGCTGCCCAGGGGACATTCGTTGACCGACTCGAGGGCGAACAGCACCCTGCGGAAATCCCTGGCAAGAGCCCAGAAGTGCGCCAGCCAGTAGTGTCCCATGCTTACGGGCTGAGCCTGCTGAAGGTGGGTGTAGCCGGGGATAATGATGTGCCTGTGGGCGGTGGCCCTGTCGAGAATGGCGTCAAGCAGGGTGATAAGGGCGTCGCCTACGGAGTACATCTCCTTCCTCAGGTAGAGCCTGACCGCCGTGGCGGACTGGTCGTTGCGGCTCCTCCCGGTGTGCAGCTTGGCACCAAGAGGGCCGATAAGCTCCGTGAGCCTCGCCTCTATGTTCATGTGGACGTCTTCCATCGACTCCAGGGGCTTGAGACGGCCGTCCTGGATCTCCTGCAGGACCTGTCTCAGACCGTCCTCTATAACGGCGGCCTCTCGCTGTTCAAGCAGACCGACGTGCTCAAGCATTCTCACATGGGCTATACTTCCGTAAACATCATAAGGGGCAAGCCGCCAGTCCAGGTCGAGCGACTGGGTGAAGTGCTGGACTATCTCTGCCGTGTCTTCCCTGAATCGTCCGTGCCACATGAAGATCTACCTCCCGGTCCCTTTACGGCATCCTCACTGAGAAGGCCTCAGATCCCATCGCTGCCGCCATATCATTGCACAGCGCCCACAGAAGGTCCGTCTCGCTGTGCGTATATTCGTCAACCCCCAAAAGCCCCAGGAGGGCTCTCTCCACCGAGAGCCCCGCCACGATGATGTCGGCCCTCT
>LGGV01000133.1:1845-2648 GCA_001509095.1 Synergistales bacterium 58_81
ACCGTCCGTCCGTGCAGCCTGGAGGGGCTGTAATCATCCACAGGGATCTTCTCCATCATCATTACAGCCGCAGAGGAAGTGCCACCCACGCCCACAAGTTTTCCCGGGTCGCCTTCAAGGCTTTTCCCGACGACACTCCTGACCTCTTCCATTACCGCCTCGGGATCCTCGCCAAAAAGGGCGGTCATTCTTACGGCGCCTAAGGGGAAGGAGAAGGACCTGTCGGCGGTCCCGATATCCAGGCTTCCTCCGCCGAGGTCAAAGACCCATCCCGCCCCGGGGATCCCCAGAGAGGCCCCTCTCCTGCCTAGCCGGGCCTCCTCTTCGGGACCCAGCACCCTGGGGGTGAGCCCCGCCAGGGACTTCATCCTGGCGATCACTTCGCCGGAGTTGGTCGCGCTCCTCAGGCTTTCTGTCGCACAGAAAGATATACGCTCAGCGGGGACGCCGGAACGCTCGAGGAGCGAAAGGGCCTTCCCGACAGCCTCCAGGGTCCTTTCAAGGGCCTTGCCTCCGACGGTGTACTCACCTTTCCGGATGCCCTCGGTCACTCGCGATATCCAGACCCCCGAGGCGACGTACTCCAGCACTCCCCCGGAGGCAGAAACAGCAAGACACCGCACGGAGTTGGAACCCAGATCGACGGCACCGAACCTCATCCTGTCGCGCATTGCCACTCCAGGGGATCATCGCACTCCTGCACCCCGATCCTTTCGCAGAGCCAATCCTCCCCGGGGTGCCACCCCAACCCTATCATGGAGGCTGCCTGCAGGTGAAGGCATTTTACGGAAACGCCCCCGGAG
>LGGV01000134.1 GCA_001509095.1 Synergistales bacterium 58_81
GAGAGCCCCGGTTCCCTGGAAGGAACTCTGGAAATGGCAGCATCCGAAGCCTCGAGGCACCCTGAAGCGCCTCCCTACAATGCCAGGTGCGGTGTAGTTCTCCAGTCGGACCTTATTCACGACCAGAACGAAGGTCTTCCCAGAGACCTGATCATGGCGAGGCTCTTCAGGACCATTGCGTCGAACATCGTTCAGGACGTTATCGGCAACCGGGATATCAGACAGGGCACAAGATCGGTACTGACCGGTTGGCCGGCAGGCTGTGCGCCTCTTTTCGACAACATCAAAAACCTGACGTCCCTGGACCTGGTGCGACCCGATCATTTCGCCAACGTTGGGGCCATCGGGGCGGCGCTGCTGGCCCTCGAAAGAAACAACCGCTTTGTGATAGAAGGGGACAGGATCGACGAGGCCGCAAGGATAGCCCGATCCAAAAGACAGTACCTCCCCTCTCTCAGAGCGTCCCTGGAAAGGGTTCATATCCACGGTTTCGCCCCTTCGGCCGTGTGCGATCGCGAAGGAGCTTCCGGCGGACCCGAGGTGGTGATAGGGGTCGACGGCGGCTCCACGACCACAAAGGCAGTAGCCCTTTCGCTGGCAGACCGCCGGATCCTTGGAAGCAGGTACATACCCACTCACGGAGACCCTCTGGGTGCCCTCGCCGATGTCATGGGACACCTGTCGAAGACCCTGGGGGGGTTGCCCGTGGCTGGGGTATGCACCACCGGTTCGGCCAGGCAGCTCTACGAGAGGGTCCTTTCGAGCCCTTCCCTCCGAAGAACCCTGGAAGACAGGGGGTGTTCAGTCCCCGACGGAGCCGTCGACGAGATAACGTGCCACGCTGTGGGCATAAGGTCCATGGATGACAGGATCGACACCATCTTCGAGATCGGCGGACAGGATATGAAATTCACCACCTTCAGGCGTGAGGAAGACCGTGTCACCGATCAGGTGGACGAGGCCAGGATGAACTACTCCTGCCAGGCAGGGGCCGGCCAGACGCTGGAGAACATGTCCACTATCCTGGGGCTGGATGTCCGTGATTCGCTCCAGGAACTGGCCCTGGAGGCGGACCGCGTCCCGGTGATCGACGCAACTTGCGGCGTCTTCATGGAACTCGAGGAGCAGCGGCTGATCGCAGAGAACCACTCGGCCAGGGAGATAGCCGCCGCAATAACGAGGGCGACGGCCTCCAGCTATTTCAACAAGTTCGTTGGGGGCACAAGTCACGTGGGCGAAAGATGCTCCTGCCAGGGCGGCCCATCGCTGGGGAAAGCCTTCCTGGCAGCCATGGCGGACGTAACAGGCCGGGATATCCATGCCTACCCCGGCAGGGAGCTCATGGGAGCCCTCGGGGCTGCCCTTTTCATAAGAGAAAGAATCCTCTCAGCCAGGAGGGATGGGCAAGAGACCGCCTCCGCCTTCAGGGGGTGGGGCAGTTTGACGCCCTGGACAGAGAAGAAAGCGACAGAAGGCCCCGGATCGGGATCAGGCGATGCACGACCACCATAGGCGGGAGGGCGATCTGGTCTTCAGCCCTCTTTTCGTCCCTGGGATTTTTGCCGGTGCTCTCGCCCGTCTCCGATGAGAGGATCTCAAGACTGGGGTTAAGGAACTCCCCCACGGACTTCTGCGTAGCCATGAAGCTTTCTGCGGGTCACACGGCGCTGCTGGCCGCCGACCCGGGCATAGACCACATTTTCATCCCAAGCCTGATAAGGCGGACAAGGGAGACAGGTCCCTCCCATATGTTCTGCATCTACACCGAGGCCGAGGGCTTCCTCCCTGAAGACGACCTGGGGCTGCCGGATGGGAAGATCATTCGCCCCGTCTGGCACCTCGGTAACAGGAAACAGATGGCAAGGTCCCTGGAAAGGGAGTTTTTCAGGGTGGGTTACCACTTCACGATGCAGGAGATACAGGACGCATTTCGCAAAGCCGACGCCTCCGAGGAGGCTTTCAACAAGGATATCGCCCGGCTGGGGGACGCCTTCCTGGAAACCCTTTCCCGAAACGGAGAAAGGGGGTACGTTGGAATAGGCAGGGATTACGTCGTCCTCGATCCGGCCGCCTCATCCTCTACGGGGAGGATGTTCGCCACCGTCAGGGGGATGCCCTACATCCCGCAGGTCTTCCTGAGGCACCTCTTTTCGCGTATCCCCATTGACGACCTGGTGGAGAACGAGTACTGGGAGCACAGCTCCGAGATCCTCAAGGCCTCCATCTTCACCGCAAGGCATGAAAGGCTTTTCCCGGTCAGACAGATGAACTTCGCCTGCGGGCCGGACTCTATCAAGTTCCTCATGGAGGACGCGATCTTCAGGAGGGCTGGGAAACCTTTCCTGCACTTGCTGACCGATGCCCAGACCAACAACGCACCCTTTGTGACGAGGGCCGAGGCCTTTGAAAGAGTGGCCTCCAGGTGGCAACCGAAGGAGACACCTCTTGAAAGGTTCTCCTTCGTCAGGAGATCGCCTGACGGAGTCGAGGGGAGGAGATGGCTGATCCCCTGGATGGGCAACGCCAGCACCCTCGGGGCGGCCGCAGCAAAATACTGGGGGATCGATGCTGTAGTGGCCCCAACCGATACGCCCGAATCCAGGGAGACCGCAGAAAGGCTCATCTCTACCGAGACCTGTTTCCCCCTGAAGGGTGTTATAGGTGATCTGATATCCTTCCTGGTGCGGGAGGCCAGAGAGAAAGGGGCGGAGCGGGTTTGCAGCGAGTACCTCGTCTTCATGCCCACCACGAGCGGACCCTGCCGTTTCGGGAAATACGCGGAAGTGCTGGCCCTGAGCCTCGAAAGCCTGGGGTTCGGCAGGATCCCCATCGTATCGCCCACTACAGAGAAGGGCTATCTAGACCCGAAGACCCTCGGCATAACGTGGCCTCTGATGACCAGGGCCGGTTTTTTCCGCGATATCTACAACTCCATAAGGGCAGCGGACCTCTTCGACGACCTGGTACTCCGCTTCCGCCCCTACTCTGCCGATAGAGGATCATTCAACAAGACAGCCAGTGGACGTCTGAGCCTTCTTGAAGAGACCTTCCGCCGGAA
>LGGV01000035.1 GCA_001509095.1 Synergistales bacterium 58_81
AAGGAGGAAAACCCAAGCCATGTCCAAAAAATACAAGATCACCGTTAATGGAACTGCCTACGAGGTAGAAGTGGAGGATATCGGGTCCTCGGCATCCGCACCGGCTCCTGCTCCGGCAGCAGTCCCTGCTCCGGCCCCTGCTGCACCGGCTCCTGCTCCGGCGCCAGCCCCCGCTCCCGCCGCTGCGCCCGCTCCGGCGGCCGGCGGAGGCACCACCGTGACAGCCCCCATGCCGGGGAAGGTCCTCAGGGTCGTCACAAGTGTTGGAGCTTCCGTCAACGCCGGTGACCTTCTGCTCGTTCTCGAAGCCATGAAGATGGAAAACGAGATCCAGGCCCCTTCGGCCGGGACTGTTAAGGAGATCAAGGTATCGGACGGATCCCCGGTGAATACGGGCGATGTTCTTGTAGTAATAGGCTAGGACTGCAAAAGTCCTTGCAGGGGAGGTTTTCAAATGGGACTTTATTTCAGGGCCCTGGCAGAGATCGGTGAACAGTCCGGTTTTATGGGGCTCACTACCGGACACATAATAATGCTGGTAGTGGCTTTGGTCCTGCTCTACCTGGCCATAGCCAAGGGGTTTGAGCCCCTTCTCCTGGTACCTATAGCGACGGGATGTCTTCTGGTCAACCTGCCGCTCTCCGGGATAATGGACGAAGGAGGTTTTCTGCGCTACCTGTTCTACGGAGCGGAGCACGAGATCTACCCGGTGATAATCTTCATGGGTATCGGTGCACTCACCGACTTTTCGCCTCTTCTGGCGAATCCCGTGACGTTCCTGCTGGGTGCCGCTGCACAGCTTGGTGTATTTGTGGCCCTCTTCGGCGCCATGATGTTAGGTTTTTCGGTCCCGGAGGCGGCCTCCATCGCCATCATAGGAGGGGCCGACGGACCAACCTCGATCTACCTGACGATGAAGCTGGCCCCGCAGATCCTTGGAGCTGTGGCCGTGGCGGCGTATACCTACATGTCCCTTGTTCCCATGGTCCAGCCGCCGATCATCAAGATGTTCACCACCAAGAAGGACAGGGCGATAAGGATGGACGCTCTCCGTCCCGTCAGCAAGAGGGAGAGGATCCTCTTCCCCATAGTTTGCACCGTAGCGGCTGGGTTGATCCTGCCTGCATCGGTCCCGCTTATAGGGCTTTTGATGTTCGGCAACCTTCTGCGGGAGTGCGGAGTTACAGACAGGCTCAGCCAGGCCGCCCAGAACGAGATACTCAACACAGTCACGATCCTGCTGGGCCTTTCCGTCGGCGCCACCATGGGTGCCGAGAGTTTCCTGACCACCGGCACGATCAAGATCATTCTTCTGGGACTGGTGGCTTTTATTTTCTCCACCGCCGGGGGTACTCTCTTCGGACAGCTGATGAAGGTCCTCTCTGGAGGCAAGATCAACCCCATGATAGGTGCGGCGGGAGTCTCCGCTGTCCCCATGGCAGCGAGGGTCGTCCAGAGGATAAGCGCCAGTGAGAACCCGTCGAACTTCCTTCTCATGCACGCCATGGGACCCAACGTGGCAGGGGTCATCGGGACGGCAGTAGCGGCAGGCGCGATGCTCACCCTACTGACCAACTAGCCCCATCATCTGTCCGCTCCCGGAAAGAGATGTCGGCGCGGGACCCAGCAGGTCCCGCGCCTTTTTTATTCCTTCAAAGGTGTTACCGCCCTTGTTGCAGGTCGGCCTTTGATGTAAAAATGTAGCGTTGGGAAAAACCTATCCGGGGGGGTATCTCCATTGGATATGAGAACGTTCCTGTCTAACGAGGTCAAACCTGCCCTGGGCTGTACGGAACCCGGGGCTGTAGCCTTGGCAGCCTCCTGGGCCGCAAAGCACGGGGGAGGGCAGATCAGGTCCATAAGGCTTCAGCTCTCGCCCAATATCTTCAAGAACGGCCTTCGCGCCGGGATCCCAGGAACGGAAGGCGGGACAGGGAACCTTCTCGCTGCGGCTCTCGGCGCCCTCAAGGGCGACCCCGAGAAGGGTCTTATGGCCCTCGACGGAGTGACAGGACGGGACGTAGCGGCTGCCATTGACCTGGTCGATTCCGGTGCCGTGACACAGACGGTGATGAGGGATGTTCCCTCTGTCTACGTCGAGGTGGAGATCATCGACGACACCGGTAGTATCACCGTGATCATTTCCGGAAGGCACGACAGGGTGGTCCAGATCAGGAAGAACGGCCGGATCGTCAAGAGACTCCTCGAGGCCGATACCGACAGTGGAGGACGTCCACCCTATATCGAGGAACTACTGGACGAGGACATGAAGGGGCTCTGGAGACTCGCCGGTGACCTGAAAGACGAGGAGGTGGAGTTCCTTCTCGAAGGGTCCAGGACGAACATGAAAGTGGCCGAACGGGGCCTGGAGAAGCCATGGGGTCTGGGGATAGGCTTCAGCCTTGCTGCCCTGGGTGGGATGGATGATCTTGTCCCCTTCGTGAAGGCCTGGTCTGCGGCCGCCGCGGACGTAAGGATGGCAGGCGGTCCCTGGCCAGTGATGAGCAGTGCCGGTAGCGGCAACCACGGTATTACCGCAATAGTCCCCCCCTCTGTGGCTGCCGGGGCCTGGAGCAAGTCCGACCGCGAACTTGCGGAGGCCCTTGCCCTGAGCCATCTCGTAACCGGATTCATCAAGGCCCATACTGGTCGCCTCACCCCTGTCTGCGGCTGTGCCATCGCTGCCGGGGCTGGGGCTGCGGCCTCACTGGTGAGACTCGGCGGAGGAACTCCGAAGCAGGCTGAAATATCCGTTGCTCTTCTCCTCTCATCTCTTCAGGGCATGGTATGCGATGGTGCCAAGGGTTCATGTGCCCTCAAGGTCGGGACGGCGGCCGCCGAGGCCGGCACCTCGGCGATGCTGGTCCTGAAGGGTCTGAAAGATCCTGGAGACCAGGGGATGATCTCCTCCGATTTTGTGGCAACAGCGAAGAACGTGGGCGATTTCAGCAGGGAAGGGCTCATGTCGGCCGATCCTGCGATCATTCGCATACTCCAGGGCATGGACCCTTCTTCAAGGGACCGTTCCTGACAGGGAAGGGTCAGGAGGGTATCACAAGGACTGGGCAGGGGGCCTGTTCGATGATGGTCTCACCGGTGCTCCCCACTATCAGTTCCCACAGATGTCCGTGGACCGAGAGCCCCACCACGAGTATGCCGGGCCTGATGGTTTTTACGGAGCGAAGTATCTCCACCTCCGGTTCCCCGCCCAGGATCTCGGCGGTAGTACCGGGGTTCCACTTCTCGATGGTCTTGCGGACCTCCTCCAGTGCCGAGGCGGCAGCCTGGAACAGCTCCGTCGAGGTGGAGGTATCGTCCATTGACACGGAGTGCAGAAGGGTCATCGGGACATCCCTGCCTGAAAGGAGTTTTCTGAGCTCCCTGAAGACGGGATCGGTCCTGAAGGGGGAGAGGTCGGTAGCGACCGCGATATGACGGAACGGGTCGGGGGGAGGCATGGCGCCCCCGGCAGACTTGTAGACAAGGTGAGGTATGGCCATGAGCCGGAGGGAGGGGACCACCACGTCATCTCTTTCGGCAAAGACGGTGGATATGGAGCATCTTTCCGAGTGGGCAACCTGGGGCAGTATCTCGAAAGGATCACCGGTCATGACGAAGGACCTGCTCCTGATACCCATTGTGTGCAACTCTGCCTCGATCGGGTCGAGAGCCTTCTCGGCCTTGTCGATCATGGGTCCCGTATCGATGCCGCCGACTGGTTCGATAACGTGTACCAGGACTATCTCCGATGACGGGTCGGCAACGTTGCCGGCGGTCCAGGCAAGGCCCTTCCGGGAAAGGTCGGAGAGATCCAACGGGAAGAGTATTCTTCTGAACATGACGGATGCCCCCTTTAATTTTGTGCTAGACTAAATTAGTTTACCAGACCCTGTTTTGCAGTCAAGGACAGGTCGGTCCATTACACCCTAGGGAGGATGGCTATTGAAACTATCTCAAAACGCCACTTGGTTCACACTCAAAGGATTCAGATGGATAGTTAACAGAGCCTCCCATAGCTTCTCCGTAAAGCTCGGAGAGTGGATCGGACTCCTTGTCTGGCTTTTCAGCCCTTCCAGGGTGGACAGGGCCGAAGCAAGGTGTGTGAAAGTGCTCCAGGTAGGTGTAACGACAGCGAGGTCCATAGTCAAAGAGTCTTACAGGAACCTGGGGAGGGGATTGGCCGAGGTCCTTCGTCTGCCCACCTTGGGTTCGGGAATAATGAACTACGTAGAGATCCACGGAGAGGAGAACCTTCGGGAGGCCTTATCGAAAGGCAAGGGGGTCATCTGCCTGGGCGCCCACTTCGGGAACTGGGAGTACTCGGCTGCAGTGCTTGCCGTAAAGGGTTACCCTATGAACGCCATAGGGGCCGATCAGAGGGATCCCAGGATAACGAACCTGGTCGTATCACTCCGATCTGCCTGCGGAGTGAAGACGATGAGCAAGGGCTTTGATCTGAAGGGGGCGATCCGCTGCCTAAGGGATGGTGAGGCGCTGGGCGTACTCCTTGACCAGGATTTCGGAGGGAATGGTATGGTGGTCCCCTTCATGGGCATCCCGGCCAGCACCCCCTTCGGTCCCGTCAAAATGGCGGACAGGATAGGATCGTCAGTGGTTCCAATGTTCATAGTCAGGCGCCCTGATGGTATTCACCACGATCTTTACATCCAGCCCGCTCTCGGCGAAGCGGGGGGGCTTCCTTTCGGGAAAGACGTGGAGGCGTCCCTGGAGCTTTGTAACGACACCATGAGCGAATGGATCACCCGTTATCCCGGACATTGGATGTGGCTCTACCCGAGATGGGCTTCTACGACGGGGGACCGCTGAGATGCTGATAGCAATGGATCCGGGTACGGAAAAGTTCGGCTGGGCTGTCTCAGGTGATGCGGGTGACCTGATTCTCTCCGGAGTTTCGCCGATAGGAGATATTGACGAATGGACAAAAGCGGTCCTGAGGGGCGACACAGGCTTCCTTGAGGAGAGGGCAGTTGAAAGAAGCGCCGTCCCATACAGCTTCTCCTTCCCTGGTTTCGTGATAGCGGGTTCAGGCACGGGGAGTTCAGAGTGCATCGGAAGGCTCGTCTCTTCAGGTCTCAGGGTTGAAAAGGTTCCCGAGAGCTTCTCCACGCTCAGGGGCAGGGATCTCTACTGGCGGATCCACCCTCCCCGGGGTTTTCGCAGGCTTGTCCCTAAAGGCTTGCTCATCCCCCCAAGGGACGTTGATGACCTTGCTGCCTGGAGCCTTATTCTTGATTATATCTGCAGCAAAAAGGAAGTGTCGTGTAATAAGGTGCGAGGAGGTATAGGAGGTATACAGGATGCCTGAGAAGGCAAGGCTGAAAGTATTCATCGAACAGCCAGGGTTTTCGGTCGGCTGCGTCGACCTGGATTACGGCGAGGAAGAGATGAAGAGTTTTCCCATAGCCGAAGACAGGATCAATATAGGGTCCCTGCTTGTCCGGCTCAGGGAGAGATACGGCGACGAACTCCGGGCCGACCTGATCGATCCCAGGAACATTGCCTATCTCCTGGACGTCCTTCGTTACCGTGTCAACAACACCGAGGCCGTTTGGGTCCTTGACGGCGAGGTCGTCTTCAGGGGGATACCGGAGTGGGACGCCCTCATGCAGAAGGTTGACCAGGTTACGGGAAAAGGAAGTGAGAACAGGGAATATTGAGACGCTGGTTCAGGAACATCGCTGAAGAAGAGCTTGTACTCGGGTACGCTTTCATCAAGCGGGTGGCGCTATCGGTCATGGCAGGGCGCATATCCCCTCCAACGGTGCCGGTGAAGCTGTCCGCCACGATCATAACAATTGTTACAGGTGGATCTGCCGGCAAGGAGTGACCCCGTGCCCAGATCGGTGCGCGGGTCTGTTAAGGCTTAACGAGATAGACAGGAAAAAATCGGTGGTCTGCGGTATATCGGCGGGGTTCTCGGCTATCTTCGGCACACCCGTTCCGGGTGCCATTTTCGGGCTGGAGGTCGGAGGGTCTTCTTCCCACGGGACCAGGTCAGGAGGCCCGATGATGAGAGCCCCCCACCTCAGGACGGAGAGTAGATCCTTTCCAGGCAGGCTTCAGCAAGGGATCCCAGGCTTGAGATCATTCCGGAAGGTTCCAGTCCTGAAGCCTGGTATGCGAGGGGAAGCTCTGTACAGGCCGCAACCACGGGGAGGTCCCTTTCTCTTCGCAGCCTCCTGACCGTGTCAGCCATAGCCCTTCCGGACTCGTCCAGCCTGTTCGCCTTGACCAGGGTCACGATCTCCTGCAGTTCCTTCTGGACGTCCTCGTTGGGAAGGAGTAGTTCAAAGTCTTGCCTTTTGGCCTCACGACTGTAAATGCCTGAGGCAGCGGTACCGCTGGTAGCCGTGAGCCAGGCCCCTGACGGGCTTTGTACGCGCGCCCTGGAAAGGGTCTCCTCGACTATGTGAACGAGAGGTACCCGAAGTTTTTCGCGAAACCTGTCGATAAATACATGGGCCGTGTTGCAGGGGACCGCCAGAAGCTGGGCGCCCCATGATTCGAGCCTCCTAAGTCCCTCAAGGATAAGGGGGGCGGGGTCTCCCCCGCCCCCCGTTATCGCCGCGGTCCTGTCGGGGATCTGGGGGTTCGAGAAGAGAAGGACCTTGGGATGGTCCTGATCTCTTGCGACTCCGGCCATTTCGGCCAGAAGGCGAAGGAACTCCGCCGTGGCGGCCGGACCCATCCCCCCCAGCACACCAAGGACCTTATGCGGCTTTCTTGACATCCGTCAGTTCACCCTCCGTTTTCGCTATGACCGTTGCGACCATGGCATCGCCGGTGACGTTGATGGCCGTACGGGCCATGTCGAGAACTGCGTCGATCCCGGCAATGAGAGCAACCCCTTCAACGGGGAGTCCCGCCTGGGTGAGTACCAGGGTCAGCATGATCAGACCCGCTCCGGGAACCCCTGCCGTCCCGATGGAGGCGAGGGTTGCGGTAAGCAGTATCCCGATCTGTGCGCCGATGGATAGTTCGATCCCGAAGGCCTGGGCGACGAACAGGGCGCATACGCCCTGGTAGAGAGCCGTGCCGTCCATGTTTATCGTGGCGCCCAAGGGCAGCACGAAGGAGGATATCTTCTCCGAGACCCCTATGTTCTCCTGGGTCACCCTCATGGTGATAGGAAGCGTTGCTGAACTGGAACGGGTCACGAACGCCGTCAGCGTTGCCTCTTTTACACCGTCAAAGAAACGGATCGGGGACACCCTTGCCCAGACCGTTAGCAATCCTGAATAGACCAGGACGGCGTGGATGATGCATCCCAGGTATACAGCGAAGATGACCTTCCCGAAGGGGGCCATCACCGAGATCCCGTACTTCGCGACCGTTGTGGCGATCAGGGCGAACACGCCGTAGGGGGCCAACTTCATTACCAGGCCGGTCATCTTGTACATGGTCTCTGCTACGGAGTCCATCACGTTGATCAGGATCTTGCCCTTCTCCCCGGCAAAGACCGCCGAGATCCCCAGGAACAGGGCGAAGACGATTATCTGAAGCATGTTGGCCTGTGCCATGGATGCCACGGGGTTACTCGGGAAGAGGCCTATGATGACCTCTCCCATCTTCGGGGGGGTCGGGGCCTGGAACCCCGATAGGTCAGCCCCCAGCCCCATACCGACACCGGGGCTGACGACGTTCCCAAGAGTAAGCCCTATGGCGATGGCTATGGCGGTGGTGAAGAGATAGAGGGCTACGGTCTTTACTCCAACCCTGCCCAGGGACAGGGGGTCGCCGATGGAGGCCGTACCGACCACCAGGCTTGCGAAGACCAGGGGAACGACGAGCATCCGCAGCAGTGCTACAAAGATGGTGCCTATGGGAGCAATGAAAGAGATCTTTTCTCCGAAGATCAAACCGGCCAGGATCCCGGCCACAAAACCGATCGCAATCTTCCAGATAAGGGGAAGTTTCTTCTTTTCGGCCAACTCGATCCCACTCCTTTCAATTGTTCACGGGTTTTGCCTCTCTCTTTCGCTCTTTTCACACTGTTTTAGTGCTTCTCCTATCACCTCCAGGGATAAATTAAGAAAATGCAGAAGAGGAAGTTAATAAAACATTCTGTCTAGACTTGAATTATATCTTTTTTC
>LGGV01000135.1 GCA_001509095.1 Synergistales bacterium 58_81
CTGGTTCCTTATGAACCCGGATCTTGCACCACGGAGGACGCAGAGGGCACAGAGGGTAAACCTGAAGCAAGGCGACAGGGAGAGGATGTCCATACGGCTGGAAATGTTCGTGGAGAAAGCGCTTTAGAAAAGCGCCCTCAGCACCACTCACGATTCACGTCCCGTCTGGACTTACGAATATAAAGATCTCTAATACTCCCACTCGAACTCCTCGACGCCGGCTTTCATGATCCTTCTCTTGAGGTCGGCGGAGTACTCCGCCAGGTCCTCTTCGGTCTTCCCTTCGGCCCTTGCCACGATTACGGGCTGCGTGTTCGACGACCTTACGAGACCCCACCCGCGTGGGTAGAGGATCCTCACACCGTCCACTGTTATAGCCTCATGTTCCTTGAGGGCATCCTCCCTTATCCTGTCGATCACGTCGAACTTGATATTATCGGGGCATGCGATCCTCGTCTCTGCGGTGCTGTAATACACCGGCACATCCGAAAGCATCTCGGACAACTTCAGGCTGGTATTGGAAAGGATCCTTAGCAGCCTCCCGGCGGCGTAGAAGGAGTCGTCAAAGCCGTAGTACTCATCGGCGAAGAACATGTGCCCCGATACCTCGCCGGAGAACAGGGCGTTCAGCTCCTTCATTTTGGCCTTGATGAGGGAATGCCCTGATTTCCACCAGACCACTTTCCCCCCCAGCCTTTTGATCTCGTCCACAAGGGCCTGTGAGCTCTTGACCTCGACAATGGCCTCTGCTCCAGGGTGGCGGGGCAGGATCTCCCTCCAGAAAAGGATCATGAGAATGTCCCCCCAGACCACCTCGCCCCTGTCGTCAACGACGCCGATTCTGTCGGCGTCTCCGTCGAAACCCAGGCCGAGGTCCGCGCCTTCGCGGCGGACGGTGTCGATCAGGTCTACAAGGTACTCGCGTTTGGTGGGGTCGGGGTGATGATTCGGGAAGGTGCCGTCGGGCTCTTCGAACAGAGGGATAACATCGCATCCCAATACACGGAGGAACCTGTTAACCATGGGACCGGCCGTGGCGTTCCCCGTGTCTGTGACCACCTTGAGCTTCCTTGGCCCAAGGCTGATCTTCGATCCCAGCATTTTGAGGTAATCGTCCGAAAGGTCCATCGTTGTTACCGAACCTTTTTCAGGTGCCACCTCGAAATCGTCGGCCTCGATCATCCTCCTGATCTCCTGGATCTGGTCCCCGTAGAGGGTCGTCTTGCCGAATGCCAGCTTCAAACCGTTGAATTCCTTGGGGTTGTGGCTCCCGGTGATCATGACTGCCCCTTCAAGGTCCAGGTGGTAGAGGCTCCAGTAAAGCAGCGGAGAAGTGACCATGCCGATATCGACCACATCGACTCCGGCTCCTGTCACACCTTCGATGATGTCACCTTTGATCCTGTCCGTTGAAAGGCGGACATCTCCGCCCACGGTGATCTTCCGAACCCCCTCGCGCGAAAGGAACGTTCCGTAGGCCAGGCCTATGGCCCTGACGGTCTCGCTTGTAAGCTCCTCGTCGGCGTTACCCCTTATGTCGTACTCCCTGAATATGTTGGCCGCAAGCTTCATCGGGACTCCCCCCTGTTGAAAAGATCTCTTTTTATCATAGCACTACAGGCCGTTCTCCATCAGCGTCGCCTCGATGGTCCGACTGACGGCCTCGTCGAGTGGCGTCTTCGGCTCCCAGCCGAGAAGCCTCCTGGCCTTTGCCACCGACGGCACCCTGTCCAGAACATCCTCGTAACCCTTGCCGTAGTAGTCCCTGGAGTCTATCTCCAGGAACCTTGCCTTCCCGGCCAGGTGACCGTACTTCGGGCTCCAGACACTTGACCCCGTCGCCAATCCAGGTGAAGCTTCGTCTCTGGCGTCCCCCTCCCACGAGGGAGACGTCCCTTTCATGCAGTATGTCGTAGAGGATCTGGGTGATCGAACGGGCCTTGCGTTCCTTCGCATCCTCGAAGGTGTCCAACCTCGGTCCGATCCAGTTGAAGGGCCTGAAAAGCGTACTCATGCCGTAGACCTCCGAGGTGGAGGGGAAGATCACCCGGTTGCCGTGCTTTACGCACATCCTCACGATCTTGAGGTTGGCCTCGAAATCCAGGTGGAATGTCATAACGGGGTTTGTTATGTAAAAGGCGGGTTTGGCTATTCCCACCAGGGGGAGAACGGCGTCGCTGGACCTCACTTCGCCTTCTATCCATTCGTCGTCAGCGTAGAAGTCGCCCAGTCTCAGGGAAAAGCGGTCCCGCCCCAGGCATTTGCCAAGGTTGAAGTCCCTTATGTCGAAAGCCGATATCTCCCAGTCGGTTCTGTCCAG
>LGGV01000004.1 GCA_001509095.1 Synergistales bacterium 58_81
GGCAAGCCCCTTCTTCTATCTCTCCACCCGAAAAAGGGTCTCCTCACCGAGCCCGGTCACTATCCTTATATAGCCGCATAGTTCAAGGTCCAGCGAAGGGTCCCCGGTATCGACAAGCAGGGCCTTGCCGTAAAGATCTTTCAGCTTCTCGGGGGCACCCGTGACGAGGATCCTCTCCTTGCCGACGACCCTTAGCACCTCCGGGGTAACCTGAAGGTTCCCCCTTCCAAGGATGAAGCCCTGGCCTCCTATGACCGACAGAATAAGCCAGGTCCTTCCCTGCACTGCCAGGTCCAGGATATCCTTTCCCGAAAGGTCGATCCCGATAGTCTTCCCGTCCCTGACGGCATCAACACCCAGAAGCGAATATTCACACCCCAGGCGCCTCATGACCGCTGCGGTCGTCGTCCCGGGACCGACAAGGTACAGATCCCCGGGCATCATCCTGGAGATGATCTCCTGGGCTATGCCGTCCAGTTCCACAGCACCGCTCTTTCCTCCCCCCGCCTTCCCTCCCTGGAGGAACCTCCTCTCGAAAGGGACCAGAAGGTAGCCGAAGAGGCTTGCCCTGAGAGTCCCTTCCCTGAAAGCCTCTTCGTCAATGTCCATAACTTCCCGTTCCTCCAGAGCAACCTTCGCTCCGGACATGAACAGTCCGGCCAGTTCTCCGGCCGTGGCCGGGTTGCGCCCGAAAACGGACGAATGGATCTTGACCCCCGACGGGATGCCAAGTGCGGGCACCCTAGTTCCTACTACTCCCGCTATATCCCTGGCCGTTCCGTCACCCCCGGCAAAGAGGATCATGTTCACGCCGGAGGCTTCCATCGCTCTTGCTGCCTCCCTTGTGTCCTCGGCAGAGGTTAACGGACCTGCCCCTATTGGGAGGACCTCCGTCGGAAGTCCAGCCCTCTTCGACTCCGAAGCACCCATATCACCGATGCATGTCAGTATCCTGACATCATCTGCTATCCGCTTCAGGGCCGCAAGAGATTCACGCACCCTCAAAGGGGACCTGGGGAGAGCCCCCATGGAAAGCGCCTTCTCCAGGACCTCTCTACCGTCCGTCCCCTTGAGGCCCACAGACCCTCCCATACCGGCGACGGGGTTGACGATGAGGCCGAGGACCTTGCGGCCCCTGCTGCTTTTTTCTGTCATCTCTCCTGGAAATAACCGGTGTATTTTTTACTGTACTCCCGCCACGTAATTGCCCATTTCCCGGGATCGTCAAGGTATTCGTGGTCGATATGATGGACCGTGCTGTTATGGGGGGCATGCCTTATTACCTCGGGCTCCTCGTAGCACTCCCGGGAGATCTGCTCCATGATCTCAAGGTACTCGTCGATGTCGTCCTTTGAATAGGATTCGCTGGGTTCTATGGTAAAGGGTTCGGGGATCACCCAGGGTTCATGGCTGGTCCAGTAATGGGTCCCGAAGTCAGCTATCCTCCTCTGCACGTCACCAGTTCCGAAACCGGTCTCCTCCTTCAGTTTCTCCCAGCTGTAGCGTACCTGCTCTACCCTGGCCGGGTGCCTGGGGAAGCTGATGGAGCAGCCCCTTACCTTCAGCATCTTTTTCATAAAGTAGTTGTTGTTGAGTACGGCTATCCTCGAGGCCTCTTCCAGCCCATCAGCACCGAGGGACATTATCCAGGCGTAAGCCCTGAGAACTACCGGAGCCACCCCAAAGAAGGCCTTCACCTTGCCGCAGCTTTTTGGGAGATCGAAGTCCAGGAAGTATCTGCCGGTCCTCTCGTTCCTCCTGACCACCGGTACCGGGAGGTAATTCTCCAGCTTCCTGTCCACCATGAGAAGGCCTGTGGCCGGGCCTCCACATCCATGAGGAGAGGAGAAGGTCTTGTGCAGATTGAAGAAGGACATGTCGAAACCTGCCTCCCGGGCTCTTGCGATCCCCAGGAGCCCATTGGCGTTGGCCTGATCGTAGCAGCAGAGTGCCCCCTTCTGGTGTGCGAGTTCGGTGAACTCCTGGATCCTGGAGTTGAAGATACCCGTGTCCTCGGGGTTGGTGAAGAATATGGCGGCAATCTTTTCAGAAAGGGCGTTCCTGTAGGCTTCGAGATCAGGAAGTCCCTCCTCGTCGGGCGGAAGGATCACCACCTTGTACCCCTTTGCCTTGGGAACAGCCGCATCGGCGGGGTGAGAGAAGAGGGTGGTTATGATCTCGTCGCGCTGCTGGTCCTCGCCCCTGTCCCTGTGCCATGCCCTGACCATTGATGCCATGGCTAACACTCCGTGGGTCCCGCCGCCGGGCTGAACGCTGCAGCAGTCTAGTCCGGAGATCTCCCTGAACAGCTCCTCGGTGCGGTAGAAGATCTCCAGGATCCCCTGCACTGTGGAGAAGTCCTGGTAGGGGTGAAGGTCGGTGATCTTATGGGACCTGGCAAAGACCTCGTTTATCTTTGGACTGTGCTTCATCGTACATGTACCCTGACCTATGTCGATGTTGGAATCGGCGCCGAGGTTCTCCTGGGAAAGATGGTTGAAGTGCCTTACCACCTGGGGCTGGGCCATCTCAGGCAGGTTCGGCGGATCGCTCCGTCTCATGTTGTCTGGGATGGACGAGAGGCCGTCCCCGACGACCTGCTCTATCTCCTCTTCGGCTTCAGGCACCAGGATCCCTCGCTGCCCCTCGACGCTCAACTGGTAGATTATGGGTTCGTTCCATCTCATGTGATGGAAAGGCCTTATTCGACTGGTCATATGATGTTCACTCCTTTCTTCGGTCCCCGCGCTCAGCGGAGGATATCCCCGAGAACCTCGACAAGCCTGTCGATATCCCTCATGGTTATCTTCTCGGTGATGCAGAAGAGGGCGCTTTGTCCGAGCTCCGGGAAGTCCTCCGAAAGGTCCTTACCCCCAAAAATGCCTCTGGAAAGGAGTTTTCCGTTTATCTCCCGAACCTTCCTGCCGGTTTTGGTAAGATCGACCACGAACTCCTTGAAACAGACCGCCGAAGGGGTGCTGGTGGACACGCCGGGTATCTCGCCAATTACCTTCCTCGCGTAAAGGGAGCGCTGCATGATAACTTTCCCCAGGTCGGCCATCCCCTTAGGGCCCATGGAGGCCAGATAGACCGCCGCGGCTATTCCCCAGAGGGCCGCGTGGGTACCCACGAACTCCTTGGCGGTCTCTCTGTTGGCGAAGGATGTCCTCTCCCAGGCAACATCCCCGAAACCCCACTCTTTCCCGCTCGTAGGGGCTATTCCGAAGAGACGGGAGGGGTACTCTTCAACGTATTCCCTGTCGCTTTTGGTGCATATGAACCCTCCGACCCCTCCGCCATAGTTCATGTGTATCCCAAGGGGCTGGATATCCCCGCAGGCGATATCTGCGCCGTACCTTGAGGGGGGCTGTATCACACCAAGAGAGGAGGGGTCTACGAAGACGACCATCAGGGCCCCCGCTTCATGGGCCATTTGTGCTGTCTTTTCGCCCTGGTCCTCTATTGCACCAAGGTAGGAGGGATTCTCGAAATAGACGGCTGCAACGTCGGGTGCAAGTCTGGATCCCAGGTCCTCAAGGTCCAGGAGCCCCGAGTCCCTGTCCCAGCCGATGATCTCGACTGACATAACGGGGTCGAGGTAGGTCTGGATAACCCGGAGCCTGTCGGGATTCATGTTGCCCGCCAGCAGCGCCTTTTTGCGTCCAGTTATCCTGGATGCCATCCTGAGGGATGTGCCGGCAGCCTGGGCACCGTCATAGGTGGGGACGTTGCAGACATCAAAGTCGAGAAGCTCGGCCATCATGCTCTGGTACTCGAAGAGGGCCTGGAAGCGCCCGTGATCTTCGTAGGGCTCGCCCGCGTAGGCGGTGAGGAACTCCGACCTTCCGATGATCTCATCGACGACCGCCGGAACGTGGTGGTCGTAACATCCGGCTCCGAGAAAACCGAGATATTCCCCGGAGGTGATGTTCCTTGACAGGATCCCTTCCACGTGCCTTTTGAGGTCCGCCTCGGCGGAGAACGGCTCGGGAAGGTTCATCTTGCCCTTCATTCTGAGCTCGTCGGGGATGTCTCTCAGAAGTTCGTCCACACTTTCCACACCTATTTCCCTAAGCATCGCCTCCCGGATCCGGGGTTCCGAATTCGGGATATAGGGATAGACCCTTTTCTTTTCAGCCATATCCAATGACCTCCTGACCTTGTCGTTTAGGCCGTCCCGCCGCCGTCGACGACGAGGTTGGCGCCGGTGATCCATGGAGAGAGGTCGCTGGCAAGGAAATAGACCGCCATAGCAATGTCTTGGGGAGTACCCAGTCTTTTCAGCGGCCTTTCAGCGCTCTCCCTGAGCCACTTCGTCTCGTCTATTCCCAGCTGTCGGGCCTCGTCCCGGAGAAGAGGAGTATCGGTATCACCGGGAGAGACGGAATTGACACGAATATTCTGGGGGCCGTGATCGATGGCCATGGCCCTTGTCATATTTATCACACCGCCCTTGGCAGCGCAGTAAGAAACGGCCTTCGGCCCCCCCTTGATCCCCCAGCCGGAGGCTATGTTGACTATGCTCCCGCCTCCCCCCCTTGCCATGAAGGGGATAAGGTGCCGGGAGACCAGATATATACCCTTGAGGGTGATATCTATGGAAAGGTCCCACTCTTTTTCTGTGAGCTGCACCACGTCCTTTCTCTTGATCACCCCGGCACAGTTGACCAGAATGTCAACCCGGCCGAAGCGGGCTATCACCGCGGAGGCCATATTCCTGCAGTCTTCGTCACTGGAGACGTCGCACCTTACAAAAAGGCTTCCCCTGCCGATACCTGCCTCGGCGGAACGCCCGCCAGCCTCGTCGATATCGGCAAGGACCACGGATGAGCCCATTTCGGAAAGGAACCCGGCACACCCCAGTCCTATGCCCGAACTGCCTCCTGTAACCACGGCAACCTTTCCGTCTAGCCTGAACAACTTTTCATCGATCAACTGTTCTTCCTCCTTTTCCATCTGTGATCCTATTGGAGTCCCGCGGTCTCGCCACCGTCTATTGGAATGTTGGCACCGGTTATATAGGATGCCTGTTCGGATGCGAGGAATGCGAAGAGGGCAGCTACCTCCGAGGGATCCGCATGTCTTCTGAAGGGGATCCTTTCGTTCACCTTGTCCAGCATCTCTGGGGTATATTCGGCTTTCTGCATGGGCGTAAGAACGTAGCCAGGACTGACCGAGTTGACCCTTATAAGGGGGGCGAACTCCAGCGCCATGGTCTTGGCCAGCAGGATGACACCGGCCTTGGAAGCGTTGTAGTCGGCATAGTAAGGGTGTCCCTCCATCCCGTTGGTAGAGGCCGTCATCAGTATCACGCCCCCTGATCTCATACGCACTGAAGCCTCCCTGGCGCAGAGGAACATCCCGGCCAGGTTGACCCTGAGGACCTTCTCCCACTGCTCAAAGGTGATATCGGCAAAATTGTTCCTGACGCTGACACCGGCATTGGATATCAGGATATCGATCCCACCGAGACTGGAGTCCAACTCGTTGAAGGCTGAGGCGACCGATAGGGGGTCGGAGACATCCGTTCCCACCAGCAGCTCGACAGCAGGCAGTTCAAGTCGTACCCGCTCGAGAGCAGCCCTGTCCAGGTCAAATATGGCAACCCTGGAACCCTCCTGGACAAACCTTAAGGCGGTGGCAAAACCTATCCCGCTCGCGCCTCCGGTGACTACAACCCTTTTCCCCGCAAGATCCGGATACATGCAAAGGTCCTCCTTTCATAGTATACGTGGTATACTACGTATACTGTATCCTTTTGTACCTCTTTTGAGATTTTTAGTCAACAGCATACAAGATCTCCCATGGAGGGACGACAATGGGACCCAACGGAGCCGGACGTGACTCAACTGCGACTGAACAGGTCTACCGGGAGCTCAGGAGAAGGATCTTTCTCAAGGAACTGAAACCAGGGCAGAGACTTCCGGAGGCGGCTCTCGCCTCAAGGCTTTCCGTGAGCAGGACTCCCGTAAGGGAGGCTCTCAGGATACTGGCCAATGAGGGTCTGGTGGACCTGGTACCAAATTCGGGGGCCAGGCTCGCTTCACCATCTCTCGATGAGGTCAGGGAGAGCTACGAGGTGAGGGAGCATCTGGAGGTCCTTGCCGCAGCGAAGGCCACCCGGAATATCACCCCTGTTCAGCTCTGCCTCCTTGAAGAGGCCATTGACGAGGAGGAGGGGATCTTTGCTTCAAGGGACCTTGAAAGGTACCTCGAGGTCAACATCAGGTTCCACAGGATCATAGCCGAAGCCTCAAGAAACCGCACTCTCTCCGAATATGTCGTAAACATTCTGGCCAGGACCTATGTCTACATGGTCTTTTTTGAATCATTCTTCGACTTCGACACCAACCCCAGCCTTGATGAACACCGCGAGATCGTAAAGGCCTTGAGGCAGAGAGACGAAAGCCTGACCGTCGAACTGATGAGAAAGCACGTTCATCTCTCCATGGAAGGTCTGAAAAAGCCTCTTGGATAGCGTATACACTTATTTTCCTATTTTTTAGAAGTCAGATTAGCATTAATTTGCATCATATTTGCTTTTTGCATTGCAAGATCGTCCCCTTTCTGATATATACAGTGATTATTATCCGAAAGGGGTGTCCTATTTGAAAAAGAAGCCTTCTGAGGTCTTCGGTATCAACGTTTTCAACGACCGGGCAATGAGGGAGAGACTCCCGAAACAGATCTACCAGAAGCTCCAGGAGGCTGTCTCCGGCGGCGAGAAGCTCGACTTCAACGTGGCAGAGATC
This sequence comes from Synergistales bacterium 58_81, assembly GCA_001509095.1. Lineage (GTDB taxonomy): Bacteria > Synergistota > Synergistia > Synergistales > Thermovirgaceae > 58-81. The sequence goes on from LGGV01000004.1 coordinate 6,753, forward strand.
GTTGCCACCGCCATGAAGGAGTGGGCCATCTCCAGGGGCGCAAGCCACTACACTCACTGGTTCCACCCCAGGACGGACCTCACCGCTGAGAAACATAACGCCTTTCTCACGGTGGACGAATTCGGGCTGCCCCTGGACTCCTTCGGAGGCGGAGACCTGATCCAGAGTGAGCCCGACGCATCCTCCCTGCCTTCAGGGGGTATGAGGTCCACCTTCGAGGCCAGGGGTTACACGGCCTGGGACCCGACGAGCCCAGCCTTCGTCGTAAGCGGCGAGCATGGCGGTACGCTCTGTATCCCTTCGGTCTTCATCAGCAACGACGGAACGCCTCTTGACATGAAAACCCCTCTCCTTAAATCCCTTTCCCGGATAGAAACGGTTACCCTTAGGATCCTTAAGCTCTTCGGGAACAGGAACGTCCGGTGGACCCGCGCGACCATGGGCGCCGAACAGGAGTTCTTCCTGGTGGACGAGAGGAAAGCCTCGGAAAGGCCTGACCTGCAGTACTGCGGAAGGACGATAATGGGGGCGCCCACACCAAAGGGACAACAGATGGAAGACCATTACTTCGGCTCTATTCCCCCGAAAGTCCTGGCTTTCATGCAGGAAGTTGACCACCACATGAGCGCCCTTGGGATCGTTCTCAAGACCAGACACAACGAGGTGGCTCCCTGCCAGTTCGAGTTCGCGCCCCAGTTCACCGAGGCCAACCTGGCAGTGGACCAGAACCAGATACTTATGGAGCAGATGCGTCAGATAGCTTCCCGCCACGGGTTCCGCCTCCTCCTCCACGAGAAACCCTTCGCCCTGATCAACGGGAGCGGTAAGCACCTTAATTTCTCGATGATGGACAGCGAGGGTCGCAACCTTCTGAAACCGTCTTCAAGTCAGAGGAAGAACATCCAGTTTCTAACCCTGGTATCGGGTCTGCTCCTGGGAATATCCCGTTATGGAGGACTTCTGAGGGCGTCCATCGCCAACCCCGGAAACATGCAGAGGCTCGGAGGGAACGAAGCACCCCCCGCCATTATGAGCGTTTTCCTGGGGGATGTGCTGACAGGCATCTTCGACCGCATCGAAGAAGGGCTGCCCGAAAACCTACCCTCGAAGGCCTTTATCAACCTGGGGCTCAACCGCCTCCCTGACGTCCTTATGGACAATACCGACAGGAACCGAACAGCTCCCATAGCCTTCACCGGCAACAAGTTCGAGTTCCGGGCACCCGGTGCATCGCAGTCACCGGCCGGTCCCATGACAATGATCCTGTCCCTCTGGGCCTGGGGACTTGAGCAGATGGCGCAGATGATAGAATCCAGGGCCGGAGAGACCGATGTGGCCGACGCGGCCCTTGATGCGATCCGTAATGCAGTACTCCAGAGCAGCAACATCAGGTTCGAGGGCAACTGTTACTCCCAGGAGTGGCACGAGGAGGCATCCAGAAGGGGCCTGCCGATAGCGCACAGCACCAACGAGGCCCTGGCTCTCTTCCTGGTCCCCGAGAACAGGGGGCTTCTTTCCGGCCTGGGCATCTTCTCTGATCGCGAGATCCAGTGCTACTACGAGACAAGGCTGGAGCAGTACGTGAAGACCCTGGAGATAGAGATGAACGTAATGGAGGATATGATCCGGACAGGCGTCCTGCCTGCGATCACTAGGCAGATAGGGTCGGAGGCCTCGGCCTTCGAAAAGATCGCGGGCTCTTTCCGGAAAGGCGGGACCCCCCTCTGGGAGAAGCAGATCGATGAACTTGTCACCCTCAAGGAGGGACTCCTGGAGGGGATCAACAGGATGACCTCCCTGAGGGACAGAATTGGCAGGCTCGATCTTGAGAAGAGAGCAGAAATTCTTACCGAAAAGGGGGTTCCTGTCCTGGAGGGCGTAAGGGGAATGTGTGATGCGGCAGAGAGGACGGTTTCCCGGGATTTCTGGCCCTACCCGCGTTACAGCGAGATCCTTCTCTCTAACTGAGCCGCAGCCGACGATGGTCCTTTACTCGACGGGGGCGACCTGCTCAAGGCGCCCCCGTCCTCCATCGATCGATGTGGGGAGATCTCAGTTAGAGCCGAAGAAGAACCCGAGATCCTCCGAGGACAGCAGCAGCTGTCCATCCCTGATGCTGTAACTGCCAGGTCTCAGGTACCTGGCTACACTCTCCAGCAGATATGGTTCCCTGACATCCGAGTACCAGGCCATCAGACGTACCAGTTCCCTTGAGTGGGGCTGCTGACGGAAATGCTGATGGAGCCTCATGAGCCCTTCGGCCAGCAACTCTCCCTTCTTCTGCTCCCTTGCGGTCCTGATATAGTGATAGGCCAGTTCCCTCTGTGCGATATCCCTGACCATCAGGCGGCCTTCGGCCTTCTCAATGAGCTGCCTCTGCTCCGCAGCATTGGCGGTCGTGTGGGCCCTCCTCAGAAGCCTGTCGCCTCCCATCCCCCTGGCGAAGAACAGCAGCCCCGCAACAGCAACGGCGCACATGGTTAACCCCAGGCCCCTGAGGATCCAGTCCTTTCTGATCTCCGTCCATGAGAACCCGGAGGGAAGGACCTCCCTGTTTGCCAGACCGAAGGCCAGCACCATCCACAGGGCATCCTCGGCCCTGTGGAAGGGGCGGGTCCAGAGGGCGTTGAACCAGATCAGGAACAGAAAAGACGATGCCCATATACCTTCCGGGGAGAGGGGGTCACCCCTCTTTAGCCTCGAAAAGAGACATTTGAGCCACCAAGCACCCAGGGCAGCGAGGATCAGGCCGCCGAAGACCCCTGTCTCGCAGAACCACTGGAAGACCTCACTATGGGCCCAGTAGGTATACTGCCACTTCATCCCCGGATGTTTCTCCAGCATCCTCCTCTGGGCCTCCAGGTAGTTCCACTTGTAGTGCCCCAGCCCAACCCCGCTCACGGGGTGCATCCTGAACATCTCCGCGGTAGTGAGCCAGATACTGTCCCGTTTTCCCAAGGTCTGGAAGTTCTCCACCATCTGGACGGTCTTCATGACGAAGGCGTTGCCCCGGCCGAAGAGAAGGGTAGCGGAAAAGGTCACGACGAGAATGGCGATAATAACCGCCAGGCGTACCAAGACCCTCCTTGCGCCTATCGACCTGACCAGGAGAAGTGAAAGGACGAAGAGCCCGAGGGCATAAGAGAGAACGGCTGACCTGCTGGTGGAATTCCAGATACCCCAGGCGTTTACGGTGAACAGGAGAAGGTTGGCGGCCACGGCGGCCCCTTTTTTCTCTCCTCCCTCTTCGTCGGTGCCGACTCTCATGAATAGCCAGGAGGATCCCAGCATTGCTATGGCGACCCAGAGCCCGAACATGTTCTGCTGCCCCGTGTTCCCGATGTATTTCCCTGGCGTCGGGTAGATGAATGGGAAGAGATGGTGCATTTCACGGATCTGCAGCTCGGCAAAGAGAACATTGACGGCCCCCGCCAACGCCGCAAGCCAGAGAAGTAGATACAGCCTCCTGCTGTCGAACCCGTTATAAATTACTGTATAGAAACCCCAGAGGGAAGCGAAGAAGAACCATTCCCTGGTGAAGGTCGGCATGGACGTAACAGGGGCCCAGAGGGGCTGTAGGACAAGGAACAGCACAAGGAAGAGCCAGACCGCACCGAAGGGGTCCAGCACAAAACTGTTCCGGACATCCTCTATGAAAGCTATCCTGGCGCCGGCCACGGCAACCAGCACACCCGCAGGCACAAATACAGTAGCCCACTTCATAAGGTGCAGGGTCTCGAACCAGAAGGCGCCTGAGAAGACCAGGTTGGGGGCGGACAGCATGAACAGGATAAGGACCGTGGCCACAGGCTCTGGAACAATGCAGCCGCCTTCGGGCCGGAAGTGACAGGTGTCTTTCTGGGGTACCTTGCCGCCGGCGATCTCGCTCAATCGACTCACCCCGTTACCTTAAGACCCTAGGGCATCCAGGCCTGGCTTGCAAAACGGGCATGCTCCTTGAAGAAGGTCAGCCTGACAGTGCCGGTGGGGCCGTTCCTGTGCTTGGCTATGATGACATCGGCGGTGTTGTCGCTCTCCTCCGAGGGGGCATCGTAGTACCCGGGACGATAGAGCAGGATGACCAGGTCGGCGTCCTGCTCGATGGCGCCGCTGTCACGCAGGTCCGACAGCTGCGGCCTCTTTTCGGTCCTGGATTCGACTGCCCTTGAGAGCTGGGAGAGGGCGATCACGGGGACCTCGAGCTCCCTGGCGATCGCCTTGAGGGACCGTGAGATCTCGGCGACCTCCTGCTGTTTGCTCTCCGTCCTCTTGGTAAGCTGCATCAGCTGGAGGTAATCGACCACTATAAGGCCATTGGTTGCTTTCATGACCTGGGACCTGAACCGCCTGGATCTGGCCCGAAGTTCCAGCGTAGTGAGCACGGAGCTGTCGTCGATGAAGAAGGGCGCCCTTGAAAGATCACCGGCGGCCGAGGCAAGCTTCTCCCAGGCGCTTTCATGGAACATCCCCGTTCGGAGGTCGTGGACATTGACCCTGGCCCTTGACCCCAGCATCCTCTGAACAAGCTGTTCCGCACCCATCTCGAGGCTGAACATCAGCACCGGGATCCCTCTTTCAACGGAGGCGTGCATGGCAATGTCGAGCGCCAGGGCGGTCTTCCCCATGGATGGCCTGGCGGCGATTATGTTAAGGCTGCCCGGCTGGAACCCCCCGGTAAGCCGCTCGAAATCGTCGAATCCGCTGGGCACTCCGGTGACGGAACTGTCGGGGGAGTGAAATTTCTCCTCAATGTCACGGAAGGTGGGGCCAAGGACGTCCCCTACCCTTCGGAAAGGGGTCTGGGTACCTCTCTGGGTGATCTCGAAGACGGCCCTCTCGGCCTGGTCCATCACGTCCTCGATCTCCCTGTCCTCAGTGTAGCCCAGCCGGGCTACCTCGGCCCCGACCTGGATCAGCCTTCGGTGAATGGACTTCTCCCTTACTATTCTTGCGTGATATTCGGCGTTGGCAGTCGTGGGAACTGAATCCACGAAACCCGCGATGAAAGCCTGCCCTCCCAGGGTAGCCGCAAGCCCCCTTCTCGACAGCTCGTCGAGGAAGGTCAGGGGGTCCACGGGCTTACCCTTCTCGGCCATCTCCCTCATTACCTGGAAGGCCTGACGGTGGCTCCCGTCATAAAAATCCTCGGGCAGAAGCGAGTCCAGACATATGGTAAGGGCATCGCTGTCGAGGAGACAGGCTCCTACTACCGCCCTTTCGGCTTCGATGCTATGGGGCGGTATCCTCTCGAAGAGCTGGTCATTCAACCCTTTCGTCCTCCACCTGAAGGGTCATCTCAGCTTCAACTCCCTGGAAAAGCCTTACGGTAAAGGGGTAGGAGCCCAACTCCTTCACAGGCGAGGGGAGCTTGACGTCCTTCTTGTCGACCGGGATCCTGTACTTTTCCTGGATGCTGTTCGCCACCTGGGCTGCCGTTACACTTCCGAAGAGCTTCCCTTTCTCTCCCGCTGTAGCTCTCAGGACCACCTGCTTCCCCTGGAGAAGGGCCCTATGGCTCCTGGCCTCTTCTTCCTGGCGTCTGGCCTTGACCTCCTTCGTTCTCTGGCGCTGGTTCCACTCTTCGAGCTTCTCCCTGGTCGCCTCTTCGGCCATCTTCCTGGGAAGGAGGTAGTTCCTTCCGTAGCCTTCAGCCACATCGATGAGGTCGCCCTTTTTCCCCAGCTTGGGAACATCTGTAAGCAGGATCACCTTCATGCTCTTCCCCCCCGAAACCTGGAACGTAGATCGAACCACATGTCAATAATACCTAAAACAAGGACTATCTGTGCAAGGAATGAAACGACAAATACGAGCACCGTCAGTGCGATCCGGAGAAAACGGCCCAGGCCCCTTGCCTGCATGAAGAACCATACTACGGCCAGGCCCTGAAAGAAGAAAAGGGCTGTAACCAGAAGGCGCAGGTTCAGAGCCGTCCTCTGCAGGAATGCCATTGAAGGGTAATAGGCCCCCGCCAGGTGGAGCGCTATGGAGGCGATAAGGGCCCAGAAGATGCTCTTCGGGAAACGCCACCGGCTGAACTCGGGGAGTCGAGGGAGCGTCTCCCTGCCCAGCCTTTTCAGGACCGCGGCACTTACTATATAGCTCAGGAAACAGTCGACCGTCGCAGCCATTACCAGGAGAGCGGGAAAGATCACGGGGATCAGCGACAGAGTGGCGCGCATCTGCTCTTTCGCCAGAGAAAGCGCCTCCTCAGACATGCCAAGACCCGAGTATATCGAGGCGATCCTCTCGATCATCGGCATTATCTCCGCCTCCTCGAGGCCGAAGGGGTTGATGCCGGTCAGCTTGACGGCTATTAACATGAGGAGGAGTTTGCTCCCTATGGAGACGAGGATCCCGTAAAGAACTATGTCAACGGCCTTGTCGTAACGTCTCCCCAGAGCCCCAAGGGCGATCCCGAGGAAACCGAACCCGAAACAGAAGAAAAGAGCCCCCACAGCCCCTGTGAAGGCAGCCGTAATGACCGTAGCCACCGCAACGCCAAGAACTGCCCTCCCCAGGCTGTGTCTGAGACCAAGAACGACAAGGGGGGCAGGACATACGAGCGAGAAGGCCATCCCGACTATGGGCAGGAAGTGACCCGCCAGAAAAAGCACTGCGGAGAGGGCAACGAGCAGCGAAGATTCGACCATAGCCCTGGTCCTGTCCATTACTTACAACCTCCCTAACAGAACGGGGGGAGAAGCCTCGGCTCCTCCCCCCGCGAGGAACACGGGTTATCGCCTCTACTCGGCGCTGTACGGAAGGAGCGCAAGGTAACGCACCCTTTTGATCGCTTCCGTGAGCTGCCTCTGGTGTTTTGCGCAGTTTCCCGTCACCCTTCTGGGGACTATCTTACCGCGCTCGCTTATGTACTTCCTGAGTTTTTCAACATCCTTGTAATCTATGTGCTCGATCTTGTCCACACAGAACATGCAGACCTTGGGTTTCCTTCTCTTGTTCCTTTTGTTGCCGGTGTTCCTTGGTGAAAAGGCCATCACGATCCTCCTTTCCTTCAGCTGTTCACTAAACGTCAGAAGGGGATATCTGCGTCCTCCCCATCGTCTTTGATGTCGTCCATCTCGGAAATATCCATGACGAAATCCTCACCGAAGCCCTTCTCACGGAGACTTCCACTCCTTGAACCCTGGTCCGGGTCGGGGGAGAGCCCTTCACCGCTCTCCCTGCGGGTCCCCAGGAATGTGACCCCCTGGGCTATGACCTCTGTCACCCAGCGCCTCTCTCCCGTTCCAGCCTCGTAGTTGCGGACCTGGATCCTTCCCTCCACGAGAACGGGGCTCCCCTTCCGGAGATATCTCTCGCAGTTCTCTGCCTGGGATCCCCATACAACTACAGGGATGAAGTCCGCCTGATCCTGGACTTCCCCGTCCCTGTTCTTCCACTGCCGATTGACGGCCACCGTGAGCCTGGCAACGGCCTGCTTGGAAGTGGTATAGCGCACTTCCGGGTCCCTAGCCAGATTCCCCATTAAGATCGCCTTGTTGAAACCTCTGGCCATCGGTAATCACTCCCTAGGCTTCATCCAGAGCTATCACCAGGTGCCTCAGTACCTGGGTCTTGAGCTTCAGCAATCGTTCCAGTTCGCTGACCTGCGAAGGTTCGAGACTGAAGGAGAGGACCGCGTAAAACCCGTCGGTCTGTTTCTGGATGGGATAGGCAAAACGCCTCTTCCCCCAGGAACTGCTCTTTTCGATCTCGCCTCCCAGGTTGCGCACGACCCCCTCGATCTCCTCCACGGCCGCCTTATGGTCCTCAAGGTCTGCCTGGAAGATCGTAACCATTTCATATAGTCGCACGTCATTCACCTCCTCCCTTTGGCCTATGGTCTCCCCGGTTCCGGAGAGACAGGGACATACGGCAAAGCATTATACGCTACGGAGTGTCTTCCGGCAAGGAGTCCTCCGATACCAGCTCGATCCTGAAGATCTGCTCACCGGGGTAGGTCAGGTTGAACTGCTCCCTGGCGAGGCGGGCTACACCCTCCGGGGTCCTGTAGAAAATGATCTTCTCCCTGAGAACCTGGACATCCCTAGTAACGGCGACAAGACGTTCCATCCTTTCATCGACGAGGGACCCAAGCCTGCTTATCTTCTTCAGCTCCAGGATATAAGCCGTTCCAACGATCGCCAGGAAGCAGAGACCTGCCGTTATCAGGGCCACCCAGCGCAGTCGGATCATACCTACATCTGCTCCGGTGCGCTGATCCCCAGCAGTGAAAGAGCGTTGGCCAAAACCGTCCGTGATGCTTCAGCCAGAAGCAGCCTCGCTCCCTCCAGCTCTGCCCCCACCCCCAGTACCCGGTGGGCATTGTAGAAGGTATGGAAGTCACCTGCCAGATCGTAGGCATAGAAGACTATCCTGTGGGGCGCAAGGTCGTTCGCGGCTTTCTCCACTTCCTCGGGAAAGGCAGAGAGCCTCTTTACAAGGGCTATCTCCTCCGGTTCGACCAGGACGGAAAGGTCTGCTCCGGAGGGATCGGGGACTGTGATCCCCCTGGCCGCCGCCTCCCTGAAGATGCTGTGTATCCTCGCGTGGGCGTACTGGACGTAGTAGACAGGATTGTCCGCGGAAGCGCTCTTGGCCAGATCCAGGTCGAAGTCAAGGTGACTGTCGGAGCGTCTCATGGCAAAGAAATACCTGGTGGCGTTCACTCCCACTTCGTCGATGACCTCCCTGAGGGTTACGAACTCACCCGACCTGGTCGACATGGGAACCTGCTCTCCACCCCTGAGGAGGTTCACGAACTGGATAAGGAGGACCTGGAGATCCTCCTCCTTTCTCCCCAAAGCCTGCACTGCGGCCTTCATCCTAGGGATGTAGCCGTGGTGGTCGGCACCCCACACGTCAATTACCATGTCGAAACCCCGGTCGAACTTGTCCTTGTGATAGGCTATGTCGGAGGCAAAGTAGGTGGGGGCACCGTTGCTCCTGATGAGGACCCTGTCCTTGTCGTCAGAGAAGGCAGTGGCCTTGAACCAGGTAGCTCCGTCCGCATCAAAGGCGAAACCGTTCTTCCTGAGGGTCTCCAGCATCCTCGGGACCCTTACGCCGTCGTAGAGGGACTTCTCCGAGAACCAGACGTTGAATGTTACCCCGAAATCTTCGAGGTCCTTTTTGATACCCTCCAGGATGACCCTTCCTGCGTACTCCGTAAAAAAGGGCAGGGACTCCTCAAGGGGTATCGCAAGGAAGCGCTCCCCCTCGGAATCCAGGATCTCCCGTGCAAGATCGTAGATGTACCCGCCCTTGTAGCCATCCTCGGGGAAGGGGGCCTCTTCGGGACAACCGCATATCTCGAAGTACCTTGACTGGGTCGATCTCCCCAGGAGCTCCATCTGGAGTCCGGCGTCATTGATGTAGTACTCTCTCTCAACTTCCCACCCTGCAAAGGAGAGGATCCTCGCGCATATGTCGCCTACGGCCGCCCCTCTGCCGTGACCGACATGGAGAGGCCCAGTAGGATTGGCGCTGACGAATTCGACCTGGACCCTGCGCCCCCCTCCGCTGTTTACCCTGCCGAAGTCAGGACCGCATTCGAGAATGTGCTCTACTGTCCCGGTGATCCAGGACCTGGAAAGAAAGAAGTTGATAAAGCCCGGTCCCGCCACTTCGACCCTTTCCACGAGGGGGTTCTCCGGAAGAAGGGATACTATCCTGCGGGCCACATCCAAGGGTTTCTCCCCGAAGGTCCTCGCCCACTGCATCGCGGCGTTGGTGGCCCAGTCTCCCTGGCCCTCCCTCCTTCCCCTCTCTAACTCTACGAGGGGTCTTGCCTCAAGGGGGACCCCCTTTTCGCAGGCGATCTTCCTTATGGATTCCTCCAGCATTTCCGTAATGACAGCAACAATATCCTTTTTCATGGCCTCTCCCCGCTTTCGGTCACCTTTTCTTCATGGGTACAGTGGTCCCGGTCCAACCCAGACCCTGTCTAACGGCATTCACCAGGGCTTGCCTCCCCTGTTCATCCAGTCTCGCTGTTGAGACGACGGTCTTCTGTTCCGCCATCAGTGTCCGTCCTCTCCTGACCCTGATGGACTCCTCCAGTTTGACCGTTCCTGCGTCATAGGGTCGGGTCTCCGGAAGGACCATCACATCGAATCCTTCAGGGATACCTATACTGACTGACTGCTCGTAGACGAAGGGGAACCGGATACCACCCCCTGCTCCCCTCTCTGCAATGGAACTCTGCCAGGGCATCACCACTGAGGGCATCCTGATAAGAAGTCCCTCTCCACCGGGTATGGCGATCCGGGCGTTAACGGGGACCTTGATCCTGAAACCTGTCCCTGCCGGTTCCATAAGGGCCCCTTCAAAGGAGAATCCAGGGATGGAGGGCCATGTAAAAGAGCCCAGGATAGCTGTGACCTGGTCCTTGTCGATGGGCCCTTTTACCTGTAACGTATCGACCCATGCGCCCCTGACGGTGATCACCATTTCTCCTGTGGCCATTCCGTCTGAAGAGACATCAACGGCCCAGTCGAATGAAAGCCTGTGATCTCCCGGGCCGCCGGCGGGCAGTACCCTTCGCGAGGGGGAGCTTCCCTCCAGGGAGTAGACGGTCCTTCCCCATAATCTGGGAGGCGTCGAGCCCGGTCTGACGGCTTGTCCTATCTCGAACATGAAGGGTTTTCCCGTAGGCGGCGTCAGCGAAAGGACCGGTCTTTCCCAGGCCCTTACCGTGGCAGGCGACTGATCCCCGAGGGGAACACGGGCATCCCAGAGGATCTCCACGCCCCATCCGACCTTTCTCAGCCATTCCCCCAGAAGGAACGATGCTTCCCATTCTGTCCATGGGCCTTCGATTGGGATGCTTCCCAGGGTTCTGACGAGATCCGATGGAAGTGTCCTGTTCAGGCGGTCAGGATCGTTCATAAATTCCATGATCCGGATCCCCCCCCTTGTCCTGTCCTGGTCTCCCATCATGGAGGCAACAGGGGGAGGGGGATCCACTTTCAGGGAAGCGGCGATAGAATCTGCTTCAGATAGAGAGTATCTTAGACCCTTCCTCAGACTGAAAAGTATCCAGCGTCCCCTGTCGGGGGAGAGAGAAGAGTCCTCAAAGGCCGGAGTATTGATCACGCTCCATGTGTATATGTCCTCGGCCCCTCCCTTGTTTACCTGCGGGTCGGGAAGCTTCTCGCTGAGCCAGACCGGCTCAGCACCGGACGGGACCGTCAGGGAGATCCTCTGCTCCCATTGGGGAAGATCCAGATCGATTGGGACAGCGTCCTCGAGGTTCATTCTCGTAGGGAAGACCTGGCGGTAGGACAGTGCAAGGATATTGCCCTCAAAGTTGTTGGGGAGCCTCACCTCTATCATTTCTACGCCGTCCCTCTCTGTCTCCCTCGGGATCAGCGGGTACTGGATCCGGCGACTGGTGGGGTCGTAGAGAGCGGCCTCGGTGACTGAAGCCTCCCCTCCCCTGGGGACGACGATCTCCCAGTTCCTCCATCGGTCCGGGAGACCTCCTCCTTCATGGAGGAAGATGATGGTGTGCCTCTCGGTACTCCCATCGGCGAGAAGACGGTAGCTGATGTCTCTCAGTACCACGAAACCTTTACCGGATCCAAAGACCTCCAGGGACGGAGCTTCATTCAGGGACCTGGAGAGAAGGGCCGGAATATCCTGACCGTGGACATTGCCGCAAAGGACTAGCGTTATGGTCAGTACCAGTGCAGGGAACAAGGATCTCGGTCTCAAAAGGATCACTCCATTGCGTCCGGGGGGCAGGACGGTCGATTCGATTCTCAGACGTTCTTTCCGCAGCAGTGCTTGTATTTTCTCCCGCTGCCGCAGGGGCAGGGCTTGTTCCTCCCTATCTTGCCGCCGCTCCTGACAGGCTGGGGCCTGGCTGAACCTGTGCCCTGAACGGCGGGAACAGGCAGGGCAATATCTCTGGTCTCTTTCAGGGCGTCCTGGTGTCTGGCAGGGGCCGACCCTTCGGACATCACGGTAACTCTGAAAAAGTATTGTGCGAAGGAGAGGCGTACCCTCTCCATCATCTCCTGGAAAAGATTATAGGATTCGAACTGATATTCAAGAAGGGGATCTTTCTGCCCTATTGCCCTCAGCCCTATCCCCCTCCTCAGTTCGTCCATGGCCAGAAGGTGCTCCTTCCAGGCCGAATCAAGAACGTTGAGGAGCAGGAACCTTATCATCTCGGTGGCATTGATGGCACCCATTTCTTCCAGCTTCTGGTCTATTCTCCGGGAGACCTCCTCCATAATGGCCGCCCGGGAGACCTCCAGGTCCTCAGGGGTCTGGACCCCTTCAAGGTGTCTTTCTAGTCCCGGCCAGAAGACACCCTTAAGGGATACAGCTACAGCCTGGGGCTGAGGTTCCTCCCCTTCGGGGAAAAAGCGCTCGATAATGCTTTCAAGGGCATCTTCAACCAGTTGACGGCCATGCCCTGAAAGATCCGGTTCGGAAAGGATCTTCCTGCGCTCCTGGTAAATGGCCTCCCTCTGCTGGTTCATCACGTTGTCGTACATAAGAAGCTGGCGCCGGATATCATAGTGGAACTCCTCCACCCGCTTCTGGGCCGTCTCTATGGCTTTGGTGAGAAGACCATGCTCTATGTATTCACCCTCCTCGAGCCCCAGCTTTTCCATGAACCCGCTTATCTTGTCAGAGCCGAAGAGGCGGAGGAGGTCATCCTCAAGAGAAAGATAGAAGGTGCTGCACCCGGGGTCCCCCTGACGGCCGCTCCTCCCCCGGAGCTGATTGTCTATCCTTCTAGACTCGTGTCGTTCGGTACCGATGATCTTGAGACCTCCAAGCCTTACCACCTCGGCGTGCTCCCTTGAACATTCCTCCCTCTTTTCGGCAAGGATCTTCTCGAAGGTATCCCTGTCGGAACCAGGGTCCACTCCTCTCTTCTGGGCCTCCTCGCGAGCGAGGAAGAGGGGGTTGCCGCCGAGGACTATGTCCGTTCCGCGGCCTGCCATGTTGGTCGCGACGGTGACCGCCCCAAGCCTTCCGGCCTGGGCAACGATTTGAGCTTCCATTTCGTGATACTTGGCGTTCAGGATCCTGTGTTCGATCCTTCTTGCCTTCAGAATCTTTCCAAGGGTCTCGGAACTCTCAATGGAGGTGGTCCCTATCAGGACCGGCTGCCCCGTCCGGTGAGTCTCTTCCACGTCATCGGCCACGGCAGCGAACTTCTCCTGCCTGGTCCGGAATATCACATCGGGATTGTCCTTCCTGATCATGGGCATATGGGTGGGTATTACGACAACCTCCAGCCCGTATATATCCTTGAACTCCTCCTCCTCGGTGGCAGCGGTACCCGTCATCCCTGCCACTTTCCTGTACATCCTGACGTAATTCTGAAGGGTTATGGTGGCCAGGGTCTGGTTCTCCCTCCCGACGCTGACCCTCTCCTTGGCCTCTATCGCCTGATGAAGTCCGTCGGAGTACCTTCTTCCGAACATCAGCCTTCCGGTGAACTCGTCGACTATTACGATCTCGCCGTCCTTGTTGACGTAGTGGACATCCCTCTGGAACAGGTGGTGGGCCTTGAGTGCCTGAACTATTCTGTGCCCCAGTTCGGATCTCTGGTAGTCGGTGAACAGGTCCGGCAGACCGAGGATCTTCTCGCACCTGGCGATCCCCGCCTCTGTGAGGGCTACGTTCCTCTCCTTCTCTTCGAGTTCGAAATCCTCTCCCTTGCGAAGCTTCCTGGCAACTTCGTCAGCCTTTCTGTAGACCTCCACGTTGTCCTCGGAGGGGCCTGAAATGATCAGGGGGGTCCTTGCCTCATCGATAAGGATAGAGTCCACCTCGTCGAGGATTATGAAAGAGTGCTCACGCTGGACAAGCTGGGAGGCGCTTACGGCCATGTTGTCCCTGAGGTAGTCGAAACCGAACTCGCTGTTGGTACCGTATGTGACATCCGCCTTGTAGGCCGCCACTCTCTCGGCCTGGTCCATGAAAGCGTAGACCACTCCCACGGAGAGTCCCAGGAATTTATATATGGGCCCCATCCACTCTGCGTCCCTTTGGGCCAGGTAGTCGTTGACGGTCACCAGGTGCACCCCTTCGCCCTTCAGCGCGTTAAGGACCACTGCAAGGGTCGCCACCAGGGTCTTGCCCTCGCCGGTCTTCATCTCGGCGATCTTGCCCTCGTGGAGCGCCATTCCCCCCATGAGCTGGACATCGAAGTGCCGGAGTCCCAGGGTCCTCCCTGACACTTCACGGACAGCGGCAAACACTTCGGGTAGCAGTTCGTCCAGAGACTCGCCGCCAATGGCTCGCTCCCTGAAAAGGGGTCCCAGATTGGCAAGTTCGTCATCCGAGAGGGACTGCATTGACGGTTCAAGGGCGTTGATCCTCGAAACCACAGAAGCGTAGCGTTTCAGGGTCCTTTCGTTCCGGTCGAGCCCCAGGGACTTTTTCAGTGCTTCTAGCATTCAGTTCACCTCAATCGGCATTAGGGACGGGGAGTTTTCCTTCCAGAGTGACATTATATTCCCCGCAGGAAGGAGCGTCAAAAAAGGGGGGCGGCCAGGCCGTCCCCCCGAGGGGTTTCACTTCAGATCGAAAGGCTCAAGGTGGGCCAGGAAGTGGTGAAGTCCCTTGACAGGCGGTGCGTAGGTGACCTTCAGGCCGTAGCGTATGCTGTCTTTGCGCTTGAAGACATTCACAACGGACTCGCCTACGTACTCGATATGGCTGTTGGTATAGGTCCTCCTGTTGATGGCCAGGCGGAAGAGCTCAAGCCTGGGAAGCATCATCTCTCCGCTCTTCTCGTCCTCTGTGGCAAAGGCCAGGGCTCCGAGCCCGATCCCTCTTATGGCCGCCTCACGGTATATCTCGATGCCCAGCACATCGGCCGGGTAGTGCTTCTGTGGGATGTGGGGGAGGAATGCCGCGGCATCGATAAAGATGGCGTGCCCCCCTGCCGGTTTAACGTAGGGGACCCCGCCCTCCTCCAGGATATCGCCGAGGTAGGCCACCTGGGCCACACGGTGTGCCAGGTACTGCTCGTCGGTCATCTCCCGAAGACCTAGGGCCAGGGCCTCCAGGTCCCTTCCCGCCAGCCCGCCGTAGGTGACGAAACCTTCGTAGAGGATGACCCGGGGGAGGAGTTTCTGGTACATATCCTCGGTCCTGCAGCATATCATCCCTCCAATGTTGACGAGGGGGTCCTTCTTGCAGGATACGGTTATGGCGTCGACGCAGTCCATCATGGCCCTCAGGATCTGCGCTACGGACATACCGGCGCACTCCTTCTCCCTTGCCTTGATAAAGTATGCATTCTCCGCCATTCTTGCAGCATCGAGGAAGAAGGGGATCCCCTCCCTCTTCGCAACGGCCGAAACTGATCTCAGGTTACCCAGGCTTACCGGCTGGCCTCCACCGGAGTTGTTGGTGACGGTCACCATTATCAGGGGGATCCTGTCCTTGCCGTAATTTCTGATGGTATCCTCAAGCTTTCCGATGTCCACATCACCCTTGAAGGGGTGGTCGGAGGAAGGATCGAAGGCGTCGTCAACGACGCAGTCGACGGGATCGGCACCCATGTTGAAGATGTGAGCCCGGGTAGTGTCGAAGGGCATGTTAAAGGGTACGATGTCGCCTTTCTTCAGGAGGGTCCCGAAGACGATGTTCTCGGCAGCTCTCCCCTGGTGGGTCGGAATTACGTATTCGAAGCCCAGCACTTCACGGACGGAATCCTTCAGGGCAAAGAAGCTGTCGGCCCCTGCATAGGCCTCATCACCTCTCATCAGGGCCGCCCACTGCTGCTTGCTCATTGCCCCTGTGCCAGAGTCCGTCAGCAGATCGATGTAGATGTCACGGGAGGTAAGGCCGAACATATTGAAATGGCCCTTCCTGAGGGCATCCTCCCGCTGTGCCTGGTCCGGTACCGTGACAGGTTCCACCATCTTGATCCGGAAAGGTTCAGGCTGTATCTTCCTAACCATCCAACAAGACCTCCTACTGCTTTTCTTCGGCTCGGCTGGAGGTGCCTCTCGTGGTGCCAGGCTCGTCTTTCGCTTCGGTTAATTATAGCACCCTTCATCCGGCCCTCTTGACCCGGGAGGAGGGGGTCCATTGCCCGGTACAGGGTTTCAGGTAAGGAGTTTTTTACCCTCGACCAGGTAGTCCATACCCGACCAGAGGGTGGCTATCATGGCGACCCACATGGCGGCCAGTCCGCCTGGAAAGTTGAAGATCACCAAGAGGATCGCCACGATCTGGGTAACGGTCTTCACCTTGCCTCCCCTGGATGCGGCGATGACAACCCCTTCCGTGGCGGCAACCATGCGAAGACCGGTGACGAAGAACTCCCTGGAGATGATGACCACAACGATCCAGGCCGGCAGTCGCTGAAGCTGCACTAGAGATATAAGGGCTGCGATAACCAGGATCTTGTCGGCGAGAGGGTCGATGAGCTTGCCGAGATTGGTTACCATTCCGTGTTTTCGGGCAAAGTACCCGTCAAATGTATCGGTGAGAGCAGCAATGGTGAAGACCAGTCCCGCGAGAATGTCTCCGAAGGGAAGTCCAAGAATGTTCCCAAACTGCCCCCTCAGGGTAAGGAATACCATGACGAGGGGGGCAAGAAACACCCTTGAGAGGCTCAGGATGTTGGGAAGGTTCCAGATGGTCAAGGCTAATACACCTCCAGTACCGCGTAAGGAGCCCTGTCTTATTTCAGGGCCCCTGTCTCCCTAGCCCCCCAGGTAGGCTTCCCGGACCTTTGGATCATCAAGCAGCTCTTTTCCTGTCCCGGAGAGAACTATCCTGCCCACCTCCAGGACGTATGCCGCGTCGGCTATCTTCAGGGCGGCATAGGCGTTCTGTTCCACCAGGAGAACCGTCTTGCCCTCGCTGTTGATGGTCTGGATGATATCGAAGACCTCCTTGACGAGGAGGGGCGCCAGACCCAGGGAGGGTTCATCCAGCATCAAAAGACGGGGAGACCCCATAAGGGCTCTGCCGACTGCCAGCATCTGCTGCTCCCCTCCGGAGAGGGTGCCCCCCTTCTGCCACGCCCTCTCCTTAAGCCTAGGGAAGAGCTCGTAGACCCAGTCAAGATCCCTGGCTATCCCGTCGGAGTCGCTCCTGCTGAAGGCGCCCAGCATCAGGTTCTCCAGGACTGTCAGATGGGGTAGGATCTTCCTCCCCTCGGGGGCCATCATTATCCCTGACTTGACGATCTCCTCCGGGGCAGACCCCGATATCTCCCTCCCATCGAGCTGAATGGAGCCCTTGCTTTTCTTCACGATACCCGCAATGGCCCGGAGGGTGGAGCTCTTGCCGGCACCGTTGGCCCCTATCAGGGTGACTATCTTTCCCTGGGGTACCTCGAGGGAGATGCCCTTGATGGCGTGGATGCCGCCGTAATGTACATTGAGGTCGCTGATACTAAGCATCTTGGATGAACTCCTCTCCCAGGTAGGCCTCGATGACCCTGGGGTTGGACTGGATCTCCTCGGGCCTGCCCTCGGCTATGGTCACCCCGTAATCGAGGACCCAGATATGCTCACAGATGCCCATTACCACCTTCATATCGTGCTCTATAAGCAGCACCGTAAGGTCGAACCGGGACCGGATGTCCTTGACGAAGCCCATCAGCTCCTGGGTCTCGTTAGGGTTCATCCCGGCAGCGGGCTCGTCGAGAAGCAGGAAGGACGGGTCAGTGGCAAGGGCCCTTGCTATCTCCAGCCTCCGCTGTGCCCCATAGGGCAGGCCTCCGGACTCTTCGCCGGCGAGTTTCTGAAGCCCCACGGCCTCGAGGAGGAACATGGCCTTGTCCCTTACCTCCCTCTCCTCCTTCCAGTAGGATGGAAGACTTAGAAGGGCGTGCCACCAGGAAGTGCTCTGGCGGACCCTTGCCCCTACCATTACGTTCTCCAGAACGCTGGCAGTGCTGAAGAGCCTTATGTTCTGGAAGGTCCTTGCCATGCCTGCCGCGCACACCCTGTGGGGAGGCCAGCCCGTTACGTCCTCCCCCCTGAAGAGTATCCTTCCTTCAGTGGGTTTGTAAAAACCCGTCACCATATTGAAGCAGGTCGTCTTTCCCGCCCCATTGGGCCCGATAAGCCCGACAATACTCCCCCTGGGTACACGGACTGAAAAATCCCTGACCGCGACAAGACCGCCGAAGCGCATCGTGAGCGCCTCAGTCTCGAGAATGAAATCATTGCCCGGCATCAGGCCTCACCCCTCTTCCGGAAGAGGCCGAAGAGCCAGTCCCAGCTGAACTCTCGCCTTCCCATGATACCCTGGTGCCTGAAAAGGATTATGAAGAGAAGGGCCAGGGAGAATACCACCATTCGCATCCCGGGAATACCGGGTATGGTCATGTTTCCCAGTGAAATGGGGTTCTCGACGAACCTCAGCCACTCAAGGAGCACCGTGATAACGACCCCGGCGAGGATCGTCCCTGTTATTGAACCAAGGCCGCCCGCAACAACTATCATGAGAACATTGAAAGTGAGAATGAACAGGAACATCTTCGGATCTATTGTCGTCAGAAGACTGGCCAGAAGGGCCCCCCCGACCCCGGCGAAGAATGCCCCGATGGTAAAGGAGGTCAGCCGATAGCGGAAGGTGTTTATCCCCATGGCCCTGGCAGCAACTTCATCGTCCCTTATGGCCTTGAGGGTATTCCCGAAGTTGCTCCTTACAAGGCGGATGATCACGAACAGCGTCAGCAGACACCATCCGTAATTCCACCAAAGGTTGGAGTATGACGGTATTCCCTTCAGCCCGAGCGCACCGTTGGTAACCCGGGGCATGTTGTTGGCCAGCACTCTTATGATCTCTGCAAAGCCAAGGGTAGCTATCCCCAGATAATCCCCCCCGAGCCTCAATACGGGCAGACCTATCAGTATCCCGAAGAAGGCCGCTACCATCCCGGCGATCACCACTGCCACCAGGAAGGGAGCATGCACGACCGAGAAGGGCCACATCGGGGCCTGGAGGATGAACATGGCCTGCTTCTGTGCGGCAGGCAGTATGAGAAGAGAGCAGGTATAGGCCCCGATGGCCATGAAACCGGCATGTCCCAGCGAAAATAACCCGGTGAAACCGTAGATGAGGTTAAGGCTGAGTGCCAGAATGATATTGACGGCGACCAGGTTCATTATCTGGATCTTGTAGCCGTCAAGGTTGCCGCCGGCCCAGTAGAGGATGCCGGCCAGGAGAAGTACCGCAACACCGTTGAGCGTGTAATTTCTCTTGAGTTTAGGGTCGATCATACTTTATCCTCCAGCTTCTCACCCATCAATCCGGTAGGCATGATGAGAAGAATGATGATCAGAAGAACGAAGGCGAAAGCATCCCTGAAACCGGCCAAGGCGGGCATAAAGGCTACGATCATTATCTCCATGAATCCCAGGATGAGCCCCCCTATAACAGCGCCCTGAATTGACCCTATCCCGCCGAAGACAGCAGCTATAAATGCCTTGAAACCCGGGATCACTCCCATTACCGGCTGCAGCTGGGGATACCTGAGCGCCCACATTATCCCCGAGGCGGCAGCCAGTGCCGAGCCTATCCCGAAAGTGAGGGCAATGATCCTGTTGACGGGAACACCCATAAGACGGCTTGTCTCGATGTCCTTGGATATGGCCCTCATGCCCAGTCCCGGTTTGGTCTTGTAGACGATATACAGCAATCCCATCATCAGAACAAAAGAAAGGAGAGGGACCACGATGGTCAGCGGAAGGATCCGGACCTTCCCCACTACTATCACCTTCACCAGCCAGTCGGGCCTCTGGACCTGGCGAGGGATCGCCGAGAAGACGACAATGGCGAAGTTCTGGAGAAAGAAAGATACGCCTATGGAACTTATAAGGGCCGATATCCTTGGTGCGTTGCGGAGGGGCCTGTAGGCAACCCGGTCAACCATTATCCCCGCGAAGGAGGTGACTATGATAGCTCCGATCACTGCGATGAACCAGGGCAGGCGGAACAGAGTCACACCCCAGAATACGAAATAGGCCCCCATCATGAATATCTCACCGTG
The DNA here is from genome assembly GCA_001509095.1 of Synergistales bacterium 58_81. Taxonomy (GTDB): domain Bacteria; phylum Synergistota; class Synergistia; order Synergistales; family Thermovirgaceae; genus 58-81. The sequence continues at coordinate 26,755 of LGGV01000004.1, forward strand.
AGCGAAGTTGATAAGCCTCAGGATACCGTAGACCATGGTATAACCGATAGCGATGAGGGCATAGAGGCTTCCCAGGGTGAGTCCGTTAAAAAAATGCTGAATGAACATTGCCAAGCTCATATGAGCTCCCCCTTGTAATCACGTAAAGGCGGGGGAGGAAAAGGTACCCTCCCCCGCACAAACTCCGTTGACTCTCCCGTGGAGGGTGGCTCCGAAAAGCCTAAAGCTCAGGAGTGATAGTCGCTATGTACTGTTTCTTGCCATCCTTGATCTGCACGATCCCGATGGGTTTCTCTGCGTCGTGGGTCTCGTTGATGGTGGTAAGGCCCGTCACACCCTCGAAGTCCTTGGTGGCTGCCAGGGCAGCGGTGATGGCCTCGGGGTCGGCGCTTCCGGCCCGCTCTATGGCATCGATAAGGATCATGTAGGAGTCATAGCCGAGAGCTGCGTTGACGTTCGGGTCGTCGGAACGCTTGGCCATCCAGTTGTCTGTGAATCTCCTGGCGACTGGGTTCATATCCTCCATCGAAGGATCATAGGGGAAGGTGGTGTGTACGAACCCCTCGACTGCATCGCCGCCGATCTCGACTATCTGGGGGTTGTCCATTGCGTCGCCGCCCATTATCTGGAACTCGACACCGAGCTCCTGGGCCTGCTTCATGATAATGGCACCCTCGGCGAAGTAGGCCGGAATGAACAGGATGTCAGGTTCTTTGCTGATGATCTCGGTAAGCTGGGCAGTGAAGTCCTGGTCACCGGAGTTGTAGTTCAGCTTGGCAACGATCTCGCCGCCCAGTTTCAGGAAGGATCTCTCGAAGAAGCCGGCAAGCCCCACAGCGTAGTCGTTGGCGACGTCTGTCAGAAGGGCAGCCTTCTGGGCTCCTATGACCTTGTGGGCATAGGTGGCGGCACCTGCGCCCTGGAGGGGATCGATGAAACAGACGCGGAAGATATACTTCTTGCCCTGGGTAACAAGGGGGTTGGTGCACGATGTCCCGACCATGGGGATCCCTGCACTCTCCGCCACCTCACCGCCGGCCATGGCAAGGGAAGATCCGTAGGTGCCGATAACGGCGACAACTTTCTCCCTTTCGATCAGGCGTTTGACGGCGTTAGCGGACTCGACCTTGTCGGACTTGTTGTCCACAACGAACAGTTCCACCTTGCGGCCGAGAACTTCGGGCTTCTCTTCGTGGGCCATCCTGACCCCGTCGAGCTCAAGCTGTCCGCCGAATGCGTTCTGACCTGTCAGCGGGAGATATACGCCGATACGGATCGGGCCTGCATCCGCAACAGGTTCCTCTGCCGCCTCCTCCGCCGGTTCCTCGGCGGGCTCGGGAGCTGGAGCCTCGGCAGCCGGCTCCGGGGCTGGTGCCTCGGGGGCCTTCTGCCCCTGCATCATCATGAACCCTATGACCGCGATTACCACGATCAAACCTAACAAGAGACCTTTCTTCACTTATGCTCACCTCCAGATGATTGTTCACCGCACATCAGATTCTACACGATCCTGCCTTGTTCAGGACATCAAGGAATACCCGGTACCAAAGAGGCTACCACCTCTCTTCCCACAAAAGGCCGCCACCGGGAGAACAGTCAGCGTTCGACACCGGCAGCGGGCATGGCCTTGAGAGTTACATCTTTACTACACGCGATAATTATACTCTATCAGCGGATTATTGCATCCGGAAAGTTGAACTTCAATCCTTCCCTGTCGGGAAGGGCACCTTTCTCCAGCGATGGGTCAAGGGTCTTGCCGCCCCGAAAGGTCTGTATTATCCAGGGTACCCCCAACGGGATCTGTTCTCTGACCATTTCCAGGTCCTCCAGGGTCATCAGGTCAGGAACGAAGGTGGTCCTGGCCTCATGGGGTATCCCCGACCGGGACAGTATCTCCAGGGATTCCCTGACTGGCTCGCCGTCATGTCCGGTGATCCTGGGGTACCTGTCCCATGGGGCCTTGACGTCCATGGATATGGAATCCACTAGCCCTTCTGTCACCAGGGACCCCAACATCCGGGGACGGCTCCCGTTCGTATCCAGCTTGATCCTGAGACCTGTCCGGTTTTTGAGGGCTGATAGGAACTCCGGGAGCCGGTCATGGACCGTGGGCTCCCCGCCGCTGACTACAACGCCGTCGAGAAAACCCGACCTCTGCCTTATGTCCTCCAATACTTCAAGGACAGGCAGTCTTCCTGCGGAGAGGGTCACCAGTTCCGGGTTATGGCAGTAGGGACACCGGTAGTTGCATCCGCAAAGGAAAAGGACCGGCGCCACATGACCGGTCCAGTCGATGAAGGAGATCCTGAGGTATCCGCCCAGCGGGACGAGGAAACCTGTCATCCGATGCCAACCCTCTTCCTGTCCCGAAGCTCCCCCCTCTTTCCGGGATTCCATGATGATGTCCTGGTGAAATACCCGGTGATTCGGGTGATCCCGTCCACATCGCTGCTCCCGCAGACCGGACAGACATCGAGAAGTCCCCGGTCCACCCTGCCGCAGTCGTTGCATATGGTGAATTCCGGGCTGAAGGCGATCTGGGCGCTAGCGGTCCCCTCGAAGACCTTTTTGACGAAAGAGGCAAGCGCCCCGGGATCGGGCCTGCGCTCTCCCATCCATACATGGGTTATGGCCCCGGCGTTTATCATAGGGTGGAAACGCCCCTCCTCGAAGACCCTGGTTGCAGGGTCGAGGTCGGCATCATAGGCGAAGTGGGTGCTGTTGGTATAGTAGACCTCCCCTCTGTCGGGGTCTCCCTTAACGAACATTGAGGCCTGGTCCGGGAAGAACTTGAGGTCCAGCCGGGCAAGCCGGTAGGCGGTACTCTCCGCCGGGGTCTGCTCCAGAACGATCTTGAGGCCCAGCCGTTCCGTCAGCTCCCGGCACTTCAGGTCCATGTACCTGGTCACGGCAAGTCCGAGATCCATGGCCTCGCGGTCTTCGTGCATTCTCTTCCCGGTAACGCAGTGGACCATCTCCTCCAGCCCGATGAGCCCTATCAGGTGGCTGCTCTTGTTCAACCTGATATAGGTCTCGCCGTCGTGATCCACACAGAGGACCGCCAGGGGCCCCTTGGATCCCAAAGAAAGCATCTCCGAGAGGAACTCCCTCTTCCTGACATGGGCAAGGGCGGCAACCTCCATCATCCTGTCGAGGATCTCGAAGAGGCTCTCCCTGTCACCACCGGCCCGATAGGCGATCCTTGGAAGGTTTATCGTGACGTTCTGCAGGGCACAGTAACGCATCTTCCAGGGCGTGGCCGCCTCCCTCAGGTCCTCCTCGGAGAGTTCGAAGCTGAGCCTGCAGCACTCGCTCAGCTTTGCTACACCCCCCCGGTCGAAAACGAAATAGGTACTCCCCTTCTCCGATGCTACCAGGCAGGCAAAACGAAGGAATTCTTCCCACCCTGGCTCCTGGAAGAAGCGGTCAGTTATGTGGAGAAGGGGCTTGGGGAAGAAAAAGGGCTGTCCGCGGCTGTCACCCTCCAGGTAGACCTCGAAAAGGGCTCTCAGGAAAAGTTTCGATTCCTCGGAGTACTGGCCGTAGGTCCTGCCCGTCGGCAACCCGCCGGGCCCCAGCGCCTGTACTTCCATGAAATGATCGGGTATCTCGTAGTAGAGGTTGATATCGGTAAAGGCGACCTGCCCCCCCCTGCCCCCGGCGAGCTGATTGAACTCGAAGATGAGCATCTGGGCAAGCTGCCTGACCTTTTCGTAGGGAAGCCCCGTCAGGAAGGGGGCAAAGAATACGTTAACAGCATCCCATCCGATGGCTCCTGCGAAGTTGTTCTGCAGCACCGATGTCATCTTGAGAATATGGGCGAGAAGAACATCGGGATGCCTTGCAGGGGCGGAGACGCTTGTGATGGAGGGTAGGTCAAGCCCGTACCTGATGACGTAGGCCATGCTCTGTCCTGAACAGTAGGGTCTGTTCACCATCCCGAGATCGTGAAGATGTATATCCCCCGCGAGGTGGGCGCGGGCCACCTCGCCGGGGAAGACCTTCTTGAGGGCGTACTCCTTGAGGATCATCTCCGCGATGGAGAGGTTGATCGACTCGGGGTTGTGGGATGTGTTGCTGTTCTCCCGGTTAGGGCTTAGCATCATCGATTCCAGGTCATAGACAGGCAGCCCGAGCCGCGAATGGTCCGCGAGTTTTGCATCGAGGCCACGGAAGAAGAGCTTGACGTTGACCAGTTCCCGTATAGTAGAGGTGGTGACCCTCTCCTTACCGTGCCGGAGGATATCTGCCTCGACCTCGAGGGCTATCTCCTCCGCGGAGGCCGGGTCGACCCCTGCCTCTCTGATCAGGGCATCGCGTATGCGGGAAGCGTTCCAGGGCGAACGATCCTCCTGGGCGAGAGCCTCGACCATGAGGGCCAGGTCCGTGGTCTCCCCCCTGCCTGAGAAGATAAGCATCTGCCTTCCAGCTGACAGTTCCCCCTGGCTGCCACCTTCCACTTGAGCGACGTTTTCGGGAGTCTTCACCTGTGACCATTCCTTTCATCGCGGAGTCTTGATATCTCCTCTACGAAACTGGAGACGTCCGTAAATTCCCTGTAGACCGATGCGAACCTCACGTAGGCGACCTTGTGGATATCCCTAAGTTCCTTCATGGCAAGGGAACCTACGGCCATGCTCGAGACTTCGCCCTGGCCTGTCTCTCTCAGGGTCTCCTCTATCCGGGATACAGCCTCCTCTATCTGCTCCAGCGGGACGGGAAGCTTTTCACAGGCCTTGGCAAGACCCTTGAGAAGCTTCTCCCTGTCAAAAGCCTCTCTCTGTCCGCTTTTCTTGACGATCCACAGCACGGGACGATCCTCGAGCCTTTCGTAGGTGGTGAAGCGGTTCATGCATCCGGGGCACTCTCTGCGCCTGCGGATCACTCTCCCCTCGCCGGCGGTCCTTGTCTCGAGAACCCTGGTCTCCATGAGGCCGCACCTGGGACATCGCATGATATTTAACTCCCTATATCTAGGATGTTTTTGATATTATACCACTATATTTTGGGTATCAACCCGTAAAAAAAGGGCCCCGCCTTGAGCGTGACCCCGTTCTTCATTTACAAAGACCTGTTTCTGGTCAGAGCGTGTCCAGGAACCTGGCGGCAAGATCGCGTATCCTTTCGCCCTCGGCCTTACCCTTGAGTTGGCTCATCGCCCTGCCCATGACCCTTCCCAGGTCAGATGGTCCTTTAGCGCCCGCCTCGGTTGCAACGGAGCGGATCACAACGAGAATGTCCTCGTCTCCCAGGGAGGGCGGGAGGAAAGAGGAGAGAAGATCCGCCTCCCGCCTCTCTTCCTCTGCGCGCGCGGAGGCCCCGACGGCCGCGAACTGCTCGGCGGCGTCCTTGCGCTGCTTCACAAGCCTTCTGACGACAGTAACGATCTCCTCTTCCGAGAGAGGAACTCCGCCGCGACCCTTCTCGACCCTGGCGTTATCCAGGGCTGTCTTAAGCATCCTCAGCGGCACAAGGGAATTCTGTTCCCTTGCTTTCATGGCCTTTAATATCTCGAGGTGGATCCTTTCCTCCAGCCCGGTCATATACCTGCTACTTCCCCCTGCGTTTTCTCGAAGCGTCCTCTCTCTTCCTCTTCTTCGCCTCGCTTGGTTTCTCGTAATGCTTGCGCCTGCGCGCCTCGCGCAGGATGCCTCCCTTGGATACCTCTCGCTTGAAGCGCTTGAGAGCATCTTCGAGGGATTCGTTATCGCGTCGAACGACCTGTGTCATTTGCGTTCCCCCCCTTCTCTCTCACTCAGGGTTATCCCGGCGGCCACTGGAATATCCGTCCGGCGAGCAGGTGGACATGAAGATGGTACACTGTCTGTCCGGCTCCTGCTCCACAGTTGACCACCAGACGATACCCGCCTGCGCAAAGGCCCATATCGCGGGCGACCCTGACGGCCGCGTTCATTACCGAGGACCATACCGAAGGATCTTCGACCTCATCGGCGGATCCGAGGTGCTGCCTGGGTATCACCAGAAGATGTACCGGTGCTCTGGGGTGGATATCGCGTATTACGATAACATCGGGATCGCTGTAAACGATATCCGCCCTTTCGCTCCCTTCGGCGATCCTGCAGAAAAGACAGTCGCGGCTCAAATGATCAGCTCCCCGCTTACAGAGCGTCCGTCACCTTGATGCCAAACGGCCGGGCCCAGGGGCTTCCGCCCCACCTTGCGAAAGGGACACGGCAATATCTGGTAGGGAATTATATCACACCATTCCGAGTAGGACCCCTTTTTTCGAATCATCGGGAACCACCATGGTGATCTCCCCCGGGAGAGCCCCTCCAGAGGCCCTGACACGCAGAAAGTGACCGGAGTGACCTTCGATCACTCCTCCCTGGCTCTTCTCCACCAGGATCTCCACTGCCTTCCCCACCCATCGGCCGGAATAACGTTCCAGCAGCTCTGAAGCCAATGACAGTGCCTGATCCATCCTTGAGCGCACCACACCGGCGGGAACAGGACCATCGATAAGTGAGGCAGGTGTGCCCTCCCGCGGGGAGAAAGGAAATACATGGACCTTGCCGGCACTTATCCTCTCGAGCATCTCCATAGTGGAACGGAAGGCCTTATCGGTCTCACCCGGGAAACCCACTATGATATCTGTGCTCAGGTGAAGGTCCTCTCCAAGGAAATTCCTTGCCCGTTCAACCAGTGCCTCGAACTCTCCCGGTGTGTATCCACGGCCCATTCTGTCCAGAATGTCCGTATCGCCGCTCTGGAGCGGGATGTGAAGGTGGGGGCAGAATTGAGGAGTATCGGCCAGAGCTTCAAGGAGATCTTCGGTCAGCCAGAAGGGCTCCAGGGATCCGAACCGGACTCTCTCGATCCCTTCCACTTGCCCGGTACGCCTGACGATCTCACCTAGTGGGAACCCTGAGACCCTGCCGAACATACCCAGGTTGGTCCCCGTGAAGACGACTTCCCTGCACCCCGAAGATGCGAGCATGCTCACCTCCTGGAGGATCTCCCCTGGATCCCTCTCGACCGGCATTCCCCTCAGCTCCGGGATGAGGCAGTAGGTACATCTATGATCGCAGCCATCCTGGATCTTTACGAAGGCCCTGGTCCGGTTCCTCCGTTCAGATAGACTAAGATGGTCCCACTCGTGGTTCTTCTGCACATCGACCCTTTCGAGGCGGATTCCCCCCCGGGGCCTCCCATGTTCCATCATCTCTGCCACTATCCCCGGGATCCTGGACTTGAGCCTGTTCCCTACCAGGCAGTCCACCCCAAGGTCCCGGGCCTCCTCCGGAGAGATCCTCTGGGCCCAGCAACCGGCGGCAATGATCATACCATCGGGGTTCTGCCTTCGAAGCCTTCTCAGGATCTGTCTGCACTTCCTGTCCGCCTCGGAGGTAACGGAACAGGTAACGACGACGGCTGCATCGAACACTTCCTCCTCCGAGAGGATGGCGCCAGCCTCCGTGAAGTAACAGCCCAGGGCTTCAGATTCGAACAGGTTGGTGCGGCAGCCCATGGGAAGTATCCGTACCCTTATTCCCCTGAGGCGGTCATACATTGACATCTCCGTCCAACATCATTGTCAGCACGCCCACTGCAACGACCCCGGCTGTGTGGGACCTCATCACCCTGGGACCCAGGCTGACCCTGCTGAAGCCATCTCTCTCCAGTTCGTCCAGCTCTTCTCCGGTCCAGTCCCCTTCGGGTCCGACGGCCACCGCCGCCCCGAAACGGGGTCGTGATGTCAGAATGGTCGGGGCCGGGCCCGTGACTGCCACGAATCTGTAAGAAGGCAATTCAAGAGAGGGGATGGACGATACGGGGATCGGATCGAGGATCTCCGGGGGATCGGCGCGACCGCACTGCTTGGTGGCCTCCATGGCTATTTTTCTCCAACGCTCCATTCTGGAGCGGATCTTTCCAGGAGGTATGTTCACCACCGACCTGATACACAACAGGGGGACCAGGACCGAGACGCCTGTCTCCACGGACTGTGCCACGAGCCTGTCAAAGGGATCACCTTTAAGAAGTCCCGCCAGTAACCATATCTCATTTCCCGAGCCCTCAGGACTCTCCGAGACAACTACCCCTCTTGCACCTTCCGACGAAAGATCCAGTCTCATCAGGATCTTTCTTCCAGGGAGCAGCCCCTCGAACAGGTCCCCATCGCGGCAACGCCTTACCGAGATGAGATGGTGACCCTCTCCGGGATCGAGGATCCAGGCGCTGTCACTCTCCTGAATCGACGACTCCAGCCTTACGCGAGGAAGCGACACCCCACCAATCCCCCTTCCTGATCTCCCTTGTCGGCGTGAGACCACCCAAGGGCAACATCTCCAGGAATCTGTCCCTTTCCTTCAGGGTAAGACCGGAGAAGACAGCCAGGCCCTCCTCTGTCAGAAGTACCGGTATCTCCGGTATCATCGATACCAGGGGGTCGAAAACGATATTTGCGCAGACGAGGTCCGCCTTTCCATGGATCCCTTCAAGGAGGTCTCCCGTACGGATATCCACCGCCCCTTCAGGTATGCCGTTCAGACGCAGGTTCTCCCTGATCTCGGGGATGATGGCCGGATCGTTGTCCGTGGCGATGACGCCGGATGCCCCCATCCTTATTGAGGCCACGGCAAGGATCCCCGACCCGGTACCGACATCTATGACCTTCATGCCCGGTTTGACAGTATGCTCCAGTAGTTCAAGGGCTATCTGGGTACTCTCGTGGTAGCCAGTTCCGAAAGCGCTTCCTGGATAGATGTAAAGAGGTGTTCTGCCTTCAGGCTCCTTCCCCTTATGCCAGGGAGCCATCACAACGAACCTGCCGCCAACCCCCAGGGGGGGGAAGGCATCCTTCCATGCGGTGTGCCATTGGCGGTTCTCTATCCGCCCCATATCAACGATCCTGACACCCGGCCAGGGAGTAATTACGTCCTGGACCCTTCCGATCCAGAACCCCAGGTCCCTGGTGCTACGGAAATAGGCTTTAAGTGCTATCCCGCCCGGGAGTTCCATGATCTCAGAGCCGATACTTCCCGAGAGATCGGCCAGAGCGGACAGATCCTCTTCGTTGCCGTCCTGACCTTCGAGCGTTATATACCACCAGAACCCTTCTTCGCTCATGACCTTGAACACCTCCGGTTTTTCGGCTCTAAAAGAAAAGGGAGGCCGCCCGCCTCCCTAACAACATGGACGAAAAGGTCTCCCCTTCCTGAACCCCTGAGGCGAGGCATGCCTTTGCCCTTTACTCTGAAGGTCTTTCCCCCCGGGGTACCCGGGGGGATCTCGATCCTGTCTGTCCCATCAAGAGTCGGGATCTCAACTGAAGCTCCGAGCACGACCTGGGGGTACTTGAGATCAAGCCTGGTGTGCAGATCGTCCCTGTCCCTTTCGAAGAGGGGGTGGCTTTCGACCTTTATGGAGATGAAAAGATCCCCCGGAGGACCTCCCTGGGATCCCTCCATGCCCTCCCCAGCCACACGGAGCCTGGTCCCGGAATCCACTCCCGGCGGTATCCTGACCTCAACGGTGTGCCTGGTCCTGACCCGGCCGGATCCACCGCAGTTGGCGCAACGGACATCTATCTTCTTCCCTGAGCCATTGCAGTCCCGGCATTGGGAGACACTTACGAAGGTCCCGAAGGGTGTTCTCTGCTGGACCTCCACCTGACCTGATCCACGGCAGCTGGGGCAGGTCCTGACCTCCGAACCCGGTTCGTTACCTGATCCTCCGCAACGTCCGCAGGTCTCCTGCCTGGGTACAGACACCTCCCTTGTCACCCCACTGAAGGCATCTTCAAGGGATATTGACAGGGGCACCTCTATGTTCTCGCCCCTGACAGGCCCCCTGGAGGGGTTGCCTGCGCCGCCAAAAAAGCTGTCGAAAATATCCCCGAAAATATCCCCGAAGGGTCCGAACCCTCCGAAGGGAGTCCCTCCGTGAGGTGCCTCACCCAGGGTCCCGTACTGGTCATAGGCAGCTCTCTTCTGGGGATCCTGGAGTATCTCGTAAGCAAGATTGATCTTCTTGAACCTCTCCGCAGCCTCGGCGTCGCCGGGATTGGCATCGGGGTGATACTTCCTGACCAGTTTCCTGTAGGCCTTCCTGATCTCCTCCTGTGTGGCCTCCCGGGAGATCCCGAGGGTCGCGTACAGGTCCCGGCTATCCTCAGAGGGCACTGGGCTTCACTCCCTAGGACTTCCCGTTCTCTTCGAACTCAGCATCAACGGTTTCGCCGTCTGCGTTCTCCGCTGGCTTTTCCGGACCGGCCCCCGGTTGACCGGCATCTTGTCCGTAAAGCCGGGAGGACATTTCGTGGAGGCTTTTGGTCAGCTTTCCACAGACTTTGCGGATCTCTCCAGGATCCTCCCCTGCCAGGGCACTGCGGACTTCCTCGATCTCACCCTGTATAGTGGCCCTCTCGGTGTCGGTTACCTTTTCGCCAAGATCCACCAACATCTTCTCGGTGCTGTAGATCAGGGAGTCTGCTTCGTTCCTGGCATCGACCAGTTCTTTCTTCTTCCTGTCGCTCTCCAGGTTTTCCTCGGCCGCACGGCGCATCTTTTCGATCTCCGCCTCGGTGAGCCTGGAGGACTGGATGGTCACATGCTGCTCCCTGGAAGTCCCCTTGTCCTTGGCTCTCACATTGAGGATGCCATTGACATCTATGTCGAAGGTGACCTCAATCTGAGGCACCCCCCTGGGCGCAGGGGGGATCCCGTCGAGGAAGAATTTCCCCAGGGTAACGTTGTCCGCCGCCATGGCCCGTTCCCCCTGAAGGACATGGATCTCCACCTGGGGCTGATTGTCCGAAGCGGTCGAGAAGATCTGGCTCTTGGACACCGGGATAGCTGTATTACGGTCTATGATCTTGGTGAAGACACCGCCCAGGGTCTCTATTCCAAGCGACAGGGGCGTTACGTCCACCAGTATTATGTCCTTGTGCTCCCCGGTGAGTATTGCGCCCTGGATCGCCGCTCCTACGGCAACGCACTCGTCGGGGTTGATCCCCTTTGTGGGCTCCTTACCGAGGAGCTCCACTATCTTCCTCTGGACCATAGGCATCCTGGTGGCACCGCCGACTAGGAGGACCTTGTCGATCTCCTCCCTGGTAAGCCCCGAATCGTTCAACGCCCTTCTGGTAGGCTCCACCACCCTCTCAAGCAGAGGACGGGTTATCTCCTCGAAACGCGCCCTGGTAAGGGACATCTCAAGGTGCTTGGGCCCGCTGCTGTCAGCGGTAATGAAAGGAAGCGATATGGATGTCTCCGACAAGGTAGAGAGCTCGATCTTCGCCTTTTCGGCGGCCTCGCGAAGGCGCTGAAGGGCCATCCTGTCCCTTGAGAGGTCGATCCCCTCGTTCTTCTGGAATTCGGACACCATAAGGTCTACTATCTTCTGGTCCCAGTCGTCCCCACCAAGAAGGTTGTCCCCCGAGGTGGCAAGTACCTCGATAACTCCGTCCTCGATCCCGACGTCAAGGACCGATACGTCGAAGGTCCCTCCTCCCAGGTCGAAGACGAGTATCTTGTTCTCACCGCCCTTGTCCATCCCGTAGGCCAGGGCCGCAGCGGTAGGTTCGTTGATTATCCTGAGGACCTCCAGGCCTGCGATCTTTCCGGCATCCTTGGTAGCCTGCCGCTGGGCATCGGTGAAATAGGCAGGTACGGTTATTACCGCCTGTCCGACCTTCTCACCCAGGTATTCCTCGGCATCACGCCTGAGCTTCTGCAGGATCATCGCCGATATCTGCTGCGGGCTCTGTGAGACTCCGTCGATATCTATCCTGTAGTCGGAGCCCATCTTCCTTTTGATAGAGGAGATGGTCCTCTCCGGGTTGACGATGGCCTGCCTCTTGGCAAGCTGGCCGACCAGCCTGTCCTTGTCCTTTGTGAATGCCACCACCGATGGGGTCGTCCTTGAACCCTCGGCGTTGGTAATGACCGTAATATGGTCGCCCTCCTTGACAGCCACACAGCTGTTGGTCGTTCCAAGATCGATGCCTATTACCTTCCCCATTAACTATTCACCCCGCATGGATTTTATAGTGAAGCCCCCTTGATGAACGTTGACGCCTCAGGCGGTTCTCCTGGCAACCCTTACCCTGGCGGCCCTGAGGACCTTACCGGCAATTGTGTACCCCGGCTGGATCTCCTCGGTCACAGTCCCGTCCTCTATCCCCTCTGCGGCCTCCTCCACTGCCACAGCCTCATGTACAGTCGGATCGAAGGGTTTGCCGACGGTCTCTATGGCGGCGACGCCAAGATCCTCAAGGACCGAAAAGAACTGGTTCCTGACCATCTCGACGCCCCTGAAGAAGGAGACCGTGTCAGACCTGTCGGCCGAAAGAGCCCTGTCCAGGTTGTCGAGGACAGGAATAAGGGCTGCAGCGGCGCTCTCTCCAGCCACGGTCCTGAGTTTTTCCTGCTCGCGTTCGACCCGCTGGCGAAAGTTGAAGAAGTCGGCCCTGGCTCTCGCTATCGCCTCGCGCAGCTCCCTGTTCTCTTCATTCAGACGTTCCGCAAGGGCCTTTGCATCCTCCAGCTCCGAAAGGAGCTCTTCATTATCGGCTGGGGCGCTCTCTTTTGCCTCTTCCTCAAGGAGCTCATCCAGATCATTATCCCCGCAGTTATCCTCTGGGGACACCCCGGCCTCCCCGCATTTCTTTTCAAAGGGAGCCCCGGGATCCTTTTTCTCCCCGGATCCGAACATTTAATGTACCTCCTCTTCGTCGTTCATATTCCCGTTCTTTTCTGCCAGGGTCCCCAGAACCCCTTCAAGGACCGAGATGGACCTCTCGTAATCCATTCTTACCGGCCCAATGAGACCGACGACCGCCCTCCGGCCGCCGGTGACGGTGGAAGCCATCACTATCGAGCAGTCCGGCATCTTCAGCTCGGGGTTCTCGTCACCTATGGTCACAGAGAGACCCCTTTCGGTGGAGCAGTTTCGGACCAGCCTTTCTATTGACTCATCCTCCTCGAGGAGAGCCATGATCGTCTGGAGGCGGCCCAGGTCATTGAAGTCGGGTAGACCGAGGACATTATGTGTTCCGCCTGTGAAGAACTGGAAAGGCTGCTCCGTTAGCAGGCCGTCCATCTCCTTCAGGGCGGACCGACAACTCTCGAACAAGGATCGTGCCGTGTCCCATGCGCAGGAACTCCACCCGCTGAAGGACCGTCTCCTGGGCAGGCCCGAGAGCAGCGACCCCAATGTAGCGGGTGATCCTTCCCAGGAGCCTGGTGGCGTAGACCAGGGCTTCCTCAACGTCCCTCCTTCGTTCACGGAGTTCCCTTATCCAGCCTTCGCTCCCCGAGGGGAAGGGCCTCTGTCTTCTCAGGATCGCATCCACATATACCCGGTATGCTTTTGGAGTCGGGATCCTCCCGGCGGAGGTATGGGGCTGGTAGAGATACTCCATCTCCTCCAGGTCGGCCATCTCGTTCCTGATGGTGGCTGCGCTACGGTCTCTCAGGAACTTTCTTGCGATGGTCCTTGAACCTATGGGTTCACCGGTCCTGATGTACTCGTAGACCACGGCCAAGACCACTTCAAGATGTCTTTCGCTCAACACTTGGAAGCAACTCCCTGTTTTTTGATTTATTAGCACTCCCATTCATAGAGTGCTAAAGGG
>LGGV01000136.1 GCA_001509095.1 Synergistales bacterium 58_81
AGCAGAACCGCTCAGCCAGGAGATCGATCTTGATATAGACATCCAGTCGGCCTTCGCCGCGGACCTCATGAGCGATGTCCTGGCCCTGGCAAGACCGGGGACCCTCATGATCACGGGGCTGACCAATATCCAGATCGTCAGGACCGCCAGCATGGTGGACATGCCGGCAGTCGTGTTCGTCCGGGGTAAAAAACCGCCCAGGGAGACCATAGAGCTTGCAGATAAACTCTGCATCCCTTTCATCATGACATCGAAGACCATGTTCGAGACCTGCGGGCTGCTCTACCAGGCCGGGATCAAACCTATTCGCTGCGACAACAGGTGAAGCCCTTGAGCCGACAGGAACCCTTCGTGATCCAAAGGGAGGTCAAGCCCCTGGACTTCCTCTCCGCCGGTGAAACGGCCTCCGACTTCAAGGAGACCCTGAAATCCCTGGGGATAGCCCCCGAGATCTGCAGGAAGGCCTCGATAGTGACCTACGAAGCAGAGATGAACGCCGTCATTCATGGAGGCGGAGGCGTGATAGCCATGGAGCTGTCAGGGGACAGGATCACAATAGTGGCAAAGGACGAAGGCCCCGGGATCGAGAACGTTAGCCTGGCGATGCAGGAGGGTTATTCCACCGCACCCGATTTCATCAGGGAGATGGGTTTCGGTGCCGGTATGGGGCTCCCCAACATCAAGAAATACTCCGATGAACTCGAAATAGAGACCGAGCCCGGAAAGGGCATGACCCTCAGGGCAGTAATATATCTCAGGGACTAGAGTGACAGGGGGGAACGACCAGTGCCTCACGGCATAGAGATCTCGGGGGAGTCCTGCCGGGGATGTGTCAATTGTATCAAGGCCTGCCCTACCGAGGCCATGAGAGTGATCCGTGGCCGGCTAAAGATCATCGCCGAGCGATGCATTGCCTGCGGTGAATGCTTCAGGATCTGCCGGCACAGGGCAATATCCCTGAAGGAATCCGAATGGGCTTCGATCGCCGATGACAGGTCGATGCTTCTGGTGACGGACCCCGCACTTTGCACCCAGTTCTCCTGGCCCCCGGATCCGGGTATCCTGGAGGACATCCTGAGGGATATCGGCTTCGATCCTGTATTCGATGACACTGCTCTTGCCTTCGACCTCGCGGCGATGGCCCAGGCCCGCTCGATAGAGGGGGATGATACCCGGGAACTGCCCATGATATCGACCTACTGCCCCTCTGTAGTCAGGCTTGTCCAGATAAGATTCCCAGAGCTTATTCCCAACCTTTCCCCCGTCGAATCCCCCCTTGAGACCAGCATCGACCTCTGGAGGACCCGCCACAACAGATACGACGTGCCTTCCGCCCTTGTGGCACCGTGCCCCGCACGGATAGCCATGGTGAACAAGCCTGTCGGCCGGGAGGCCAGCTCCATCGACCATGTTGTCTCCACTGCAAGGGTCGCCAAGGAGATACTCTCCAGGAACTACGCCCCCTCCAGGGAACAGGCCATCCCGAAGGCGAACTCCCGCTGGGTCAACTGGTCTGCTTCCGGAGGAGAGGCCGTGCATGTAAGGCTGTTCGAAAATAGACCCCTCAAGACCCTTGCCGTTTCAGGAATGAGGAGCGTCATCGGCATTCTGCAGGACATCGAGCTCCGCCGGCTCAAGGGAGTCGATTTCATTGAAGCAAGGGTTTGCGACATGGGGTGCATCGGGGGGATAGCCAACGCCGAGTCCTCCTTCCTGAGTCGGCTCAAGGTGGAGAACTACGGTTTTGACAGAGACATGACCTTTCGAAGAGGCTTGTACACACCATGACCCCGGAGGAGAAGGAATGAAGATCAGTGATATCCTTGAGAACCTGGAGGGGGTCACCGTCCACGTGGCCCCAAGGGAAGGAGTGGAGGTCACCAAGGGCTTTACAGGGGATCTTCTCAGTTTCGTGATGGGCTCAGCCCCCGAAGGCGCCCTGTGGGTGACCATACAGAACCACGTCAACGTTGCTGCTGTGGCGCTGCTGAAAGAGATCCCGCTGGTTCTGCTCGCATCCGGGAGGTCTCCTTCTCCGGAGTTGAAGGATCAGTGCCAGAGGGAAGGGATCGCCCTGGCAACGACAGATCTGGACTCATTCCAGGCCTGCGGAAGGCTTCACGCCATGGGGGTAAGGAACTGACCAGGAACATGAACCTGTATCACGTGGACCTTCACATCCATACGGTCCTCTCTCCCTGTGCTGAACTGGACATGGGGGCGCCGGAGATCATCGCCCGCTGCAGGGACGAAGGGATCGACATGATCGCCATAACGGACCACAACTCGGCCCGGAATACAGAAGCGCTCTCAAGGGCTTCTGAGGATTCCGATGTAGAGGTTATACCCGGGCTGGAGGTCCAGTCCTCGGAGGATATCCACATTGTCTGCCTTATGCCCGACGGTAAAACCGCGCGGGTCTTCGAGGATTGGATCGTGGAACGGCTACCCTGCATCAGGAACATCCCCGACAAATTCGGGACGCAGCTCGTCATAGACGAGAACAACATCATTACCGAAGAGTCCGACATTCTTTTGGTGCAGGGCATTGATGCCACCGCCGACGAGATCGTTGACAG
>LGGV01000036.1 GCA_001509095.1 Synergistales bacterium 58_81
AACAATACGGCGTGGAGGATCTCGTCCTCGTAGGCCAGGGCGGAACCTATTACGCCATCGCCCGAAAACCTGATATCCTCCCCCCTGCCGGCAGAGTGTTTTACCGTGGTCTCCGCCGAAAGAGCCTTTTCAATGAAGGCCATGGCCTGATCCCCCGAGAGCGCCCTGGCGGTCTTTGCCTCTCCGAGCAGGGATTCCACGGCGTAGCTTCGGAGTATCTTCGGGAAGAGGTCCCGGAAGGCCCGGGGTTCCGAGACGTATTCGAAACCGGCAGGTTCCTTTCCGGCGAAGAAGACCACCCCTCTCTGACCTTCGGAGAGGGGGAAGGCCTTGTCGAAGGAGCGAAGCTTTTCGTCCATGTCCACGAACACGTCCCGCATGGCTTGGGTCCGCGACATGGTGCCTGATCTCATGGAGAGCTCGTCCACCTTGTCCCAGACCTCCATCTGGTCGGACCTGAAGGTGCTGTCCCTCCTGAGGTTCTCCCCCACGGAACGGTTCTTGGAGAACCTCACCGTCCGGGCAGCCATGGTGCCCGAGTCGCTGAAGACGTTCGAGAGGTAGTGCCACCTCCCCCTTTCGGTGCAGCTGACGGGAACCACCACCTTGGACCAGGCTGTCACCAGCACGGTTATATTGAGCACCCTGTTCTGCTTCGCACCCTGTAGCTCTTCGCTGTCGAGGATGAGGATGTTTCGGTCGCTCTTGTTGATGACAAGCAGTTCCGGCACTGATCCTCCCTGGGTCAGTTCCCGGATCTCGATCCAGTCCTCCCTGAAGGCTTCGGTGAGGGTCGCGAAATCCACCCCTTCCGGAAGGGTGGAGAAAACCGGGAAGGCCGTGAGCCCCTTGAAGCTGCAGGGCTCGCCCGTCTTGAGGCTGTTGAAGAAACTCTCTATGACGGTCTTCATTTCTACCACCTCCTGGATCTCATTCTAGGGGGGGCAGGCGACATTTTGGATGTGGTATCAAAAGGGTCTTGGACCAGTTTTTCAAATTGATATATGCTGTAGAAAACATCAGGGAGGTTGCCGATATGGCTCAAAGGTCTCCATCGGAAACAGGGAAAAATGCAGAAGACCTTTTCAGCAACGGCCTCTTCTGTGCCGAGAGCACCGTTCTTGCCATCGCCGCATCGCAGGGGGTGGAGTCGGAGATCCTTCCCAGGGCCGCGACGGGGTTCTGCAGCGGGATGGCACGCACCTGCGGAACCTGCGGTGCGCTCTCGGGGGCGATCATGGGGTTAGGACTGGTCCTGGGCCGGGACAACGCTGAAGGATCGGTTGAAAGGGCATACGAGGCAGTGGGGCGACTGATCCGACGGTTCGAAGAGGAGTTCGGATCGACCAACTGCATGGGCATCCTGGACTGCGATCTCGGGACACCCGAAGGTCAGGCTCTTTTCAGGGAGAACAACCTGAGGGAGCTCTGCACGAGGATCACAGGAAGGGCTGCCGTCATTGCTGCAGAACTTCTTGATGAGATAGAAGAGAAAGAGCGGCGGGAGTGTTGAACTTGGCAACTGTACGGACCACGGAGTTCGCTTCGCTGGATCTGGAGACCACCGGACTTGACCCCCTTAATGACCGCATCGTCGAGGCGGCGGCGGTCATCTTCAGGGGGGACGAGATGATAGACACCTTCGAGACCCTGGTCAACCCCGGGTTGAGGATAACCCCTGCCCTGACGGCGATCCACGGGATTACCAACAGCATGGTGAAGGGCGCTCCAACGCCCTCCGAGGCGGTGTCGACGCTGGCTGGCTTCGTAGGGGAGAGACCCCTGGTCATCCAGAACGCCCCCTTCGATATGGGCTTCATCGATACCGTACGCCGGGAAAGCTTTTCCGGACAACTTGACAACGATCTTTTCGACACCTGCCTTCTTGCACCGGTGATCTTCCCGGGGCTGCCCAGCTACAGCCTCGGAAGCCTGGCCCGGGCCCTCGGTGTGCCGACGGGGCGCAGCCACAGGGCACTGGACGACTCCATGGCAGCCATGGGGATATTCCTGAAGTGCATGAAGAAGATCGATCCGGTCGGGGATATGGAGTACGAGAGGTTCGAGATGGACTACTCCTTCAGGTCACTGCTGGCCCTGGAGCGGAGCTCCGCCCCCCTGCAGTGGCCTTCCGGCTTCGATGCCATAAGGGAGGCCTGGGAGGTCTCGGGGAAGGTCTTCATTGTCTACCGGGGTGGTAACGGCGCCGTGACGGAGAGGCTTATAGAACCCACTGGGCTGGTCCGGGTAGGCGGAAGGGTGATGCTCGAGGCCTGGTGCGCACTCAGAGGCGAGAGCCGAACCTTCAGATTCGACAGGATCCTGGAGGCCCGGAAGCAGGAGGAATGAAAAAGGCCCCGCCTGGAGCGGGGCCTTTCGTTATTTAAGTGGCGCGCCGGACAGGAGTCGAACCCGTAACCTTCGGATCCGTAGTCCGATGCTCTATCCAATTGAGCTACCGGCGCGCAATAAGTGAAACCATTTGGCGGTGGGACAGGGATTCGAACCCTGGAGGGAGGTTTAAGCCCCCCTACTCGCTTAGCAGGCGAGTGCCTTCAGCCGCTCGGCCATCCCACCCTGTAAAGTTGTGCTCGATCTATTCTAGGCACCCTAAAAGGGTGTGTCAAGAACGCGAGTTATTCCCCCTCCGGCTCCTCCTGGCCTTCGGCGGGGACAGGCTCTCCTTCTGCCTCGGGCTGAGCCGGCACTTCGAAGAACTCAGGGACCAGGACCTGGATATTGGCCCTCGTCAGCAACCCCTTGAGGTACTCGTTCTGGTTGGCCTGTCTCTTCTGCTGGGCGATCATTCCCTTGATGTCGCCGCTCGCCTCTTCGTAGGAGGCGATCTTCTCATCAATCTTCTCCTGCTTGACGACGATGACCACGTTGTTCTCATCAAGGGCTACAGCCTTGGAGACCTTGCCGATGGCAGTTCCGGCTATCTCCTTAAGGGCTCCCTCGGTGAACTCCTTCTCGGTTACAAAGGCAGGCTCTCCCGAAAGGGTGAAGTCAAGGGCCACCCCCTCGTAGTCCTGCATCACTTCGTCCCACTTCTTCCCTCCCTCTACGGCCTTCCTTGCTTCTTCCGCCTTCTCAAGGGTGGCGAAGCGGGCGAACATGACGTGGTAACCGGCGGGCTGGCGGAAGAAGAGCTCCCTGGTCTGTTCGTAGAACTCCAGTGCCTCATCTTCGGTGACATCTACATCGCCGGCATTGGCATCAAGGACCATCCTCTGGGACAGCTGCATACTTATCTGCTCCTGGAGGTCCTTCATCTTGATGCCGCTGTTTTCCATGTACTGCTGGAATGCCTCTTTAGTCGGGAACTGGTTCTCTATGCGCTTGACGGCAGCGTCTATCTCCTCCCTGGGAGGAGTTATCTTCTGCCTGGCGGCCTCTTTCTGGAGCATGTGCTGCATGGCGATGCTATTGAGGACCTGCTTCCGCGTCTGGACTATCCATTCTGGCGACAGGTCCGACTGCCCCGACTGCTGGGCATAGTTCCTGACCCCCATATCGATGTGGGAAGCCATGACCTTCTCGCCGTCAACGGTGGCGACGGGGAGGTCACCCTCCGCACCGGGCCGGCTTGATGGACCACTCCCCCTGGTGATGTACATGGCAAAGATGGAGACCACGAAGACGACGACCACCACCAGCATTATTGCCCTTGTTTTGGTCCTGAGAGCCTGCATTATCACGATCTATCTTCCTCCTTAAGCATTGGGACGGAGAGTCTTTTGCCTGATTTTTTTACAGCGTTCACCATGATACGTTCCAACGGTGACCCTGTCAAAGGAAATGTCTCATATATCCTCGAAGGTGGCGCCTCCCTTTATCTGCACGTCCAGAGGCACAGAGAGGCTCGCGGCCCCCTCCATGGAGACCTTCAGCAGCCGGGATACTTCCTCCTCCTGCCCGGGGCTACACTCCACCACCAACGAGTCGTGGACCTGGAGCACCAGCGGGGCATCCAGACCTGCCTCTTCAACGGCCCGATGGTAGCGGACCATGGCTATCCTCGTTATGTCGGCGGCGCTACCCTGGAGAGGCGTGTTGATGGCTACCCGCTCGATGGCGCCGGCCCCCCTGCCCTCGACGGTGGAGACCTCCGAAAGGGGCCGGATCCTGCCGAACAGGGTCGAAGTGTAGCCCCGCTCACGAGCCTCCCTGGCCGAGCTCTCCATGTATTCCCTGACCCTGGGGAAGGCCGTGAAGTACCGCTCTATCACCGAGGCTGCCTCTTCGCGGCCTATGCCCATCCTCTGGGAGAGGCCGTGAACGCCCATGCCGTAGAGAAGACCGAAGTTGACCACCTTTGCCATACGGCGCTGCTCAGGCGTCACACCGCTGTCTCCTCCGAAGACCCAGTAGGCCGTCTCGGAGTGGATGTCGCGCCCTTGAGCGAAGGCGTCCTTCAGGCGTTCCTCGCCGCAGATGTGAGCCAATATCCTGAGCTCCACCTGGGAGTAGTCCCCGGCAAGAAAGATATAGCCATCCTTGCGGGGTTTAAGGGCTTGCCGGAGCCTGCCGGCCCAGTTGCCGAAGGCAGGGAGATTCTGAAGGTTGGGGTCCCTGCTGCTGAGTCTCCCCGTTCCGGTGACGGTGTGCTCGAAAGTGGTGTGGACACATCCGGTGTCCAGGTCGGTCTGGCGCAGGAGAGGTTGAATGAAGCCTGTGATGACCTTGGTGATCTCGCGATACTCCAGGAGCATCCCGGGGACTTCTCCATCGCCCAGGGGTAGAGCTGCCAGCTCCTCCAAAACAGAAACATCGGTGGAGAACCCCGTCTTGATCTTCTTAACAGGGGGGTACCCCAGCTTCTCGAAGAGCAGCCAGGCCACCTGCTTTGTGGAGTTGAGATTCACATGGGTGCCGACCATGGAGTCAATGCGGGAGGATATCTCGGCAGTGCGGATGTCCAGCTCCCCGGCCAGTTTCGTAAGCAGTTCTCTGTCTACGCGGACCCCGTGACGTTCCATCGATGCCAGGACCGGACAGAGAGGGGTATCGATATACATCATCACCCTCTCCAGCTGTTTTGAGAGGACCTGCGGTTCCAGATCTTTTCGGGTGTCCCAGAGAGCCATGGTCTCCACCGGGGAGGCGCTGACAATCCCGTTTCCCCTTACCTCGGGGTGGAGGACGTAGTGGGCAAGCCGGGCGTCCCATACCCTGGCCGGGTCCTTCAGCAGCGATGGAGAGGCGGCACAGATCTCCTTGTAGCCGCTGGTGGTGACACTCCCCTTCTCGGCCCACCGGGAAATCTTCTCCAGAACGGCAGCGTCTGCCCCACCCTTCCAGAAGCGGCCGTCGTCGCTGCATAGGCACATCTCTGAGATGGAGAAGTCCTGGGGGTAATTCCCGGTGCCTGACCAGCCAAGGGCAAGTCCATCTCTTTCGAGAAGGGTCTCCAGGGAGGTCTCGCTGAGTTCGGCACGGGCCGGGGCTTCCGCGGCAGCGGCTTCAACCACGGGAGCGCCTTTCAGGAGCCTTTCAGCCAGTTTCTTCAGGGCGAACCGGTCAAGCAGTGCGGCCAGTTCTGCCTCTTTCCTCTTCTCCAGCCTGAGGTCCTCCTCCCGGAGGGGTTCATCCAGGCGAAGCCTGGTAAGGTCCCGACTGGCGAAGACCGTGTCCCTGCCCTCTTCCAGTTTCTTTCTCAGGGCGGGCTTCATTTCGTCGAGGTGTTCGTAGACACCCTCCAGGGAACCGTGCTCGGCCAGGAGGGCCCTGGCGGTCTTGTCCCCGACGCCCTTTATCCCGGGGACATTATCGACGCTGTCTCCCACCATGGCCAGGTAGTCGGCCATTGCCCCGGGTGAGAAGCCGTATTCTTCACGGAAACTTTTGGGGTCCCAAAGGCGGAACTCACTGACGCCCTTTACGGGGCGCATCACCTGCAGGTTCTCGTCAAGGACCTGCAGGATATCCTTGTCTGCCGTCAGTATTACCACGCGAAACCCCTTCCTGGCGGCCGAAAGAGCCGTTGATGCTATGACGTCGTCGGCCTCGACGCCGGGCCTCTCAACCACGGGGAGCCCCAGGTCCCGTGAGAGTTCCTTTAAGAGGGGCACCTGCACCTTGAACTCCGGGGGAGTAGGCTGCCTCCCCTCCTTGTAGGCCTCGAAGGCCTCGTGCCGGAAGGTGGGCCCCGGCGCGTCGAAAACGACGGCCGCGAGGTCGGGTCTGACATCCTCCATGGTCTTGAGGAGCATGTTGGCGTAGCCCAGGAGGGCGTTAGTGGGGGTGCCGTCGGGCGCGTTGAGTTCAGGGAGGGCAAAGAAGGCTCTGAAGGCAAGCCCGTGGCCGTCCACGAGAAGTATCGTCTTTTCAGGCAACTGCCCCATCTCCTTTGACAGGGAATTTTGGGGTATACTGCTGTTCGGCTCTTTTAACTACCGAATAGAATACCACCAGGGAAGGATGAACTGAAATGACTTCTACCACAAGGGTACGTTTCGCACCCAGCCCAACGGGGGCGCTTCACATAGGAGGGGCTCACACCGCGCTCTTCAACTGGCTCTGGGCCAGGCGCAACGGAGGGTCATTCGTACTGCGCATTGAGGACACCGACCTGGTCCGCTCCACGGCAGAGTTCGAAAGGACGATCCTTCAGGGTCTCCGGTGGCTCGGCCTCGACTGGGACGAAGGCCCCGACGTGGGCGGCGACCACGGTCCCTACAGGCAGTCGGAGAGAAGGGACATCTACCTGGAGCACGCAATGAAGCTGGTAAGCTCGGGACAGGCCTACCGCGAGGGCGAAGCGGTGATCTTCTCCGTCCCACAGGGCAAGATGGTGGCCTTCGACGACGTGGTCTACGGGCGCATCGAGATGGCCAGCGACACCCTCAAGGACATTGTCCTGATAAAGAGCGACGGCTTCCCCACATATAACTACGCCGTCGTAGTCGATGACCACACCATGGAGATCAGCCACGTGGTAAGGGGAGAGGACCACATCTCCAACACCCCGAAGCAGATCCTGCTCTACGAGGCTCTGGGCTGGGAGGTCCCCACCTTCGCCCATTTGCCCATGATCCTGGGCAAGGACAAAAAAAAGCTCTCCAAGCGTCACGGCGCGACCAGCGTCTATGAATACCGGGACATGGGCTACCACCCCGACGCCCTTTTCAACTACTTTGCGCTGCTCGGGTGGAATCCGGGGGACGAGCGGGAGATCTTCACCCGCGAAGAGGCGGTGGAGATGTTCGACCTTGCAAGGGTTACCAGGAAGGCTGCAGTCTTCGACATTGACAAGCTGAACTTCGTCAACCAGGCCCACATCGCCAGAATGTCCCCTCTGGAGCGGGCCCGACAGACTGTCCCATTCTGGAAGGAAGTCGGTCTTGATCCGGACTCAAGGACCGAGGAGTGGCTGGCCGAGGTTCTGAACCTCCTGGAGGGACGGGGGCAGACCTTCCGAGAGCTGGCTGAGTACACCGACTACTTCCTGTCCTTTGAACCGGTGAAGAAGCGTTACTCCGCCGATGATATCGACGAAGAGCACAGAAAGACCCTGAAGAGTTTCTTCTCCACCATGCTTTCGCTCTCGTCCTGGGAACCAGAAGAGCTGGAGGTAATGGCCAAAGGCTGGTGCGATGAGAAGGGGATCAGGCTGAAGGACGTGGCCATGCCCCTTCGATGGGCCCTCACGGGCCGGAAAGTCAGCCCCGGGATCTTCCACGTGGCAGTCTTCCTGGGAAGGGACGAGGTAAGGAGCAGGCTCTCACACTACGGTCTGGTGTAGCGATGGATGAACTCCACGGGGTAGTCCATCTGGCCCCACACGTCGAAACCCCTTGAGGAGAGCAGCGCCATGCCCACGTCGTGGTAGGCGGAGGGGTCTTTCACGTCGCCCTCGGCCTGGCTGCAGGCGATCACCTGGGGGCGGGATCCTTCCGGGTAGGCGGCGGCGATCCTCTCAAGCAGGGAGGTGGGCGCGTTGCCTGCCCCAAAGCCCAGCAGGGCCAGGACCTTCTCGTCGCCCGACAGGAGCGGTTCCGCTCCCGGAGAGAAGAAGGCCCACCGGATACTCTTACCGGAGCGGCGGGCGTTGTCGGGTGAGATCTCCAGTATCTTCTTCAGCGAGTGGGGCGTCCTCCCCCTGGGGTGTGCCAGGTCGGCGATCTCCCCGTCCCTGGCCCACTCCGGCGTAAAGTAGAGGGGCATGCCACCCACGGGGACGAAGGCGTCGGGGTGTTGGGCCCTCGCCTTATGGGCCCGGTTACCCTGAATGAGCTTCCAGTTGCAGTAGATCCATACACCTGTAAGGTCGGAGCAGACCACCTGGGCGGCCCCCCGGAGGTTCACGGTCACGTCCTCGGGAGTGTAATCCAGGGTCAGCTGGCTTCCAGTGAGGATAATGGGTATGCCCACACCGGAGAAGCAGAGGCTTAGCCATGCCGCCGTGTGGGCCATTGTGTCGGTGCCGTGGAGTATGAGGACTCCGTCGATCCCCTCCCTGACCGCCTCGTCTATTGCACGGGTCATCTCTATCCAGTGGCCGGGGTCGAGGTTAGAGCTGTCAAGGCCGGGGATCCCCCATGGCTCTATGCACTCCACTTCCATCTCCTTATCGGCGAAGAAGGACGATATGCTTTCGTGCAGCGCCTTCGAGGCCGAAGGGTCGGGCCCCTTCCTCTCTCCCAGGAACCCGCTGGCAATGGTACCGCCGGTGAAGATGACTTGAACCTTTCCCATGGGTCACCTCCGAAAAAAAGGGCGGGACCGCGAACTTCCGCGGCCCCGCCCCTCAAGTTCACCCTACCTTGGGCTTATCGCCTTTACAGGGCACGCCTCCGCACAGGCCGAACAGCCTATGCACTTCTCCTCGTCGATAACGTGCTGCTCCTTGATCTTACCAGAAATGGCCTGAACGGGGCACACCTTGGAGCACTTGGTGCAGCCGATGCACTTGCCAGGGTCAATGTGATACTTGGTCGCTTCCGCCGCCTTGGCCTCCGGATCTCCCTCGGCCTTCTTTGCGGCAGGCTTCTTTCCGGAGTCCTTCACTATCTGTTTCTTCCGTTCGTAGGACGAGAAGGCGAACTCGTCGGTCATCCATATGCACGACACAGGGCAGATCTCGGTGCACTGGGCACAGAAGCAGCAGCGATCCATGTGGAACTGGACCTTCTTCTCCTCATCGAGGGACTCGATGGCGTTGGCCGGGCAGACCTTGATGCACATCTTGCACCCTATGCAGGTCTTTTTGTCGTAGCCGATCCTTCCGCGGAACCCCTCCGGGATCTTTACCGGGTCGTTGAGCTTTATCTTGCCCTCGGCAGCGGCCTTGAGAGCCTCGGTAAGGTTGTCCGGCATGTGAGCAACGGGGAAGGGGTTGGTGGCCGGATCCTCGCACCACTGCCTGAAGATCTGTATCATCATCCTGTTAATCATTCCAACCCCCCCTTAAAGGATCACGTCGAGGGACAGCAGGACCATCCCCGCCAGGGAGAGCCCCGCTATGTGGAACCAGTAGAACTGCGAGGCCTGCCATATCTTGTAACGCCCGAAGGCAGTACGTACCGTCGTTACGCCGATTATCTGCATCAGGAAGACCTTCACCCAGAAGAAGATGAAGTCCGCCAGAAAGAGAAGCGGACCCTGGAGGCCGAAATGCCTGCCTATGGTCCAGGGGAAGAAGAGGGATACCACCACGGCGCACATTACCAGCGTGCGCAGGGAGAAGGCAATCTTGAACATGGCCAGGTTGCGGCCGGAGTACTCGCAGATGAGCCCTTCCAGGATCTCCGTCTTCGCCTCGGCAATGTCCATGGGCACCTTCCCCACCTCGGCGGGTACCACCGCCATAAGGGCCACGAGCAGGCAGAGCAGGCCGAAGACGCCCGTCCACCCCACGACGCTCCACAGCGGCATCCCGACGAAGGTCTCGAGGCTGAAGGGTTCACCGGGCATCCCGGTCCTGTAGGCGAACCAGGCCAGCGAGACGATAACAACCGCAAGGGGAAGTTCGTAGCTCATCATCAGCGTCATCTCGCGCTGGGCGCCAACGTTGGCGTAGGTGGAGCCGCTTGCGAAACCTCCCACTGCCATCGCGACCGCCGAGAGCCCGAGCAGGTAGAGGATGAGGATAAGGTCGCCGCTCCCGGCTAGGATCGGGGGTAGCGAACCCATGGGTATGTAGAGAAGTATCATAAGGGCCGCGGCGGCCGAGACCCAGGGCGCCCCGTTGAACGCCCACGGAATGGCCCTTCGGGGAACTATGTTCTCCTTGCCAAGGAGCTTCAGTATGTCGAAGAAGGGCTGAAAGAGCGGTGGTCCCAGCCTGAGCTGCATCCGGGCGTGGATTATCCTGTCCACCCCTTCAAAGACAAGGGAGAGAAGGAAAGCAAAGAACAGGAGGGCCACCCC
>LGGV01000137.1 GCA_001509095.1 Synergistales bacterium 58_81
GGAAGAGGACAGGAAGAAATACCACGTCGACGAGGAGTCCGGAGTGGTTGTTATAGGAATGCCTGCCATGCGGCTCAGAAGGAATATAGAGATCCCCTTTATTCTCCCTCTTGAGAGATAGGTCTTTGAGGAGGTACTGGAATCAAGGGTAGTAAATAAGTATAATGATACCCTATTTCTCCAGGTAGTCCCGAAAATTGCCGAAAGGCGGTATCAGGGACCATGGTGACCAACAGGTATTCCATCGGGATGAGATAGACCCCCTGAAGGTAATAGTTGATTTAGAGGTGAGGCATTTGAAGAACATAATCCAGATATCCGAGGCATCATCGCTGGCCTTCCACGGAATGGGTCTCCTCGCCCAAAGCGGAGGGCGCCTGAGCGTTCACGAGATGGCCTCTCTGACGGGGTCATCGGAGGCCCACCTCTCGAAGGTGTTCCAGAGACTCTCCCGCGTCGGGTTCGTAAGCTCCGTACGTGGCCCAGGCGGGGGGTTCGTACTCTCCAGACCCGCCGAAGAGATCACCCTGCTGGACATCTACATAGCCATAGAGGGCGGCCTGTAGGGATCTCCTGGCCAAGGTTCTCTTGTCGCTGGTCTACAAGGATCGTCTTCTTCCTATTGCATTTGGCTTTTCTGTCTGATATATTCTCCTGCAAAGGGAGTGTCCGCATAATGAGGCTAGGTGAGTGCAGCAGAGGTTCCATGAAGTCCGCAAACTTTTTCTGGTGGTGGCGCCCTTAGGCGCCGCAGACCGTCGCGTGATATCACGCGGGGCTGCGGTATAAAACCGCGGCCCCGCGTTTTTTGTATCGACGAGGGGCGTATCCGAAAGGATGAACGCCCCTTTTTGATTGCGGACACCCCAAATATATTGAGCCGAGGAGGAAGAGGAGATGGAGAGCATGAGGAAAGAAGACGAGGCAAGAAAGGGTTATTTCGGGACTTTCGGGGGGAGCTACGTTCCTGAACAGCTGCAGCCCAGGCTGGACGAACTTGAGGCCGCTTTCGTGTCGGCAATGGAAGATGATCTTTTCGCCAAGGAATTCACGAGACTGCTGAAGGAATATGTTGGAAGGCCATCCGCGCTGACATACTGCGCCAATATTTCGAGGGAATACGGGGGGGGAAGGCTTTTCCTCAAGCGCGAGGACCTAAACCACACGGGGGCTCACAAGATCAACAACGCCATAGGCCAGGCACTCCTCGCGAAACGGATGGGCAAGAAGGAACTGATCGCCGAGACCGGGGCGGGGATGCACGGGACCGCCACCGCTACGGTTGCGGCCCTGATGGGTATGGGATGCACCATCTACATGGGTGAGATCGACGTTCACAGGCAGGCGCCGAACGTGGCCCGCATGAAGGCCCTTGGGGCTGAAGTGGTCTCCGTCACTCACGGCCAGAAAACGCTCAAGGAGGCTGTCGACGCAGCCCTTGAAGCTTACGTGCTTAACCCCGAGACGTTCTACCTCATGGGTTCCGCCGTGGGGCCGCACCCCTTCCCGACGATCGTCCGCCAGTTCCAGAGCGTAATAGGCAAGGAGGCCAGGGAACAGTTCCTCGAAAGGGAAGGGAAACTGCCCGACCATGTTCTGGCCTGTGTCGGCGGAGGCAGCAACGCCATAGGGATCTTCTCCGGTTTCCTCGATGACCGGGGGGTGGGTATCGTGGGTGTGGAACCGGCGGGCAGAGGGCTTGAGACGAACGAACACGCCGCGACCCTTGTAGCCGGCAAACCGGGGATCATACATGGTTTCAGGACCTATGTCCTTACCGATAATGACGGGGAGCCGGCCCCGGTCTATTCGATATCCGCAGGGCTTGACTACCCCGGGGTAGGTCCGGAGCATGCCTTCCTCATGGAGAGCGGAAGGGTGTCCTATGTTTCCGTCACCGATGATGAGGCGGTGGACGCCTTCAGGGTTCTCTGCAGACTGGAGGGGATCATACCAGCCCTTGAAAGCTCCCATGCCCTGGCACAGGCATTGAAGATGATCCCGGAACTCTCCAGGGACGAGACGGTGCTTGTCAATCTTTCGGGAAGAGGGGACAAGGATCTCGATTCGGTTCTGCCGCTGCTGGGCTTGTAAATGAAATAAGCACCGATAACTCTGTCACTGCCGGAAGGCTCCCCTGGGGCAAAATCCGCC
>LGGV01000037.1 GCA_001509095.1 Synergistales bacterium 58_81
CGAAAATCGGGAAGCCCCGAGGCGGTGCTCATTCCGGCTCCGGTAAGGACCGAAAGACCTCCGGCGGAGACGCTTCCAATGATAAGGTCCAGGCTCATCTTCCTCCCCCTTTCTCAGATGGCCCTGGCCCTGAAGACCAGAAAGACTCCCGTAAGGACCACCGTCATGGCGGCGATCGAGACGAGGGACACGCTCTCGCCTGCAAAGAGTGCTCCCAGAACCGTGGCCGTGATGGGATTTACCAGGGTGTAGCTGGTCGCAAGGGCCGGCCTGACCGTCCTGAGCATGAAGCGGTAGAGGGTGAACCCTATGATCGAGGAAAAGACCACGAGGTGGAACATGCCCATCGTCGCCCTTGCCGTCAGGGGCCAGGAGACCCTCTCCCCGATAGCAAGGGACAGGATGAGAAGGAGCACCCCCCCTGCTATCATCTCCGTGGCGGAGGCTATAGGTTTGCCCAGGCCCTGGAAGCGGTTGTTCAACACGGAACCCAGGGACCAGATGATAGAAGCCACAAGAATGATCCCGGCACCCAGGGGGTTGCCGCTGATGCCCCTGTCCAGGTTGAGAAGGGCGACCCCGGCAATGCCTATCCCCAGACCGACCCACTCCATGGCAGTCGGCATCTTCTCCCAGATACCGGCAAACAGAACTGTCCACAGGGGCGTGGTTGCCAGCAGTGTCGCCGAAAGTCCTGAGGCGACCCACTGCTGACCGACGCAGAGAAGTCCGGCGCCTCCTATGAAAAGCATCGCCCCGACCAAGAATGATTCGAGCCAGCCCCGAAGGTCCAACCCCTCCTCCCCCTTCACCCGGAGAAGGACATAGAGAAAGATGCCCGCGGAGAGGAACCTTACTGCGTTCAGCATGAAGGGGGGAAAACTCTCAAGGGAGAAGCGGTTGGCCAGAAAGACGGAACCCCATACAGCGTAGAGGATTAACATTAAGATGATGATCTTCTGTTTTCCTGGAACACCTTCCTGGTCCACTTCGAAGCCCCCCGGGAGAAGACGGAAAGTTGCAATTCCCCACTATTGTAGCGCCTGGCTCACTGGTTACCACCCCCCGATGAGGCTTGCAGGTGCTCTGCTGCGGGGAACCTATCTTCCGGAGATCTGTCTCAGCCTTGAGCCCACCCTTGAAGCCAGGGCAGCTGTTCCCAGCATCTTGATAATATCACCCGCTATGAAGGGTATCACCCCGAATCCCAGTACCTGCCTGATGGAGGTCTCCTTGCCGGCAACGTGGTTAAGGTTCAGGTAGAGGACAAATGCCCCAACGGTGTAGATCACGGCAGTCCCAATGAGGCACGCCGTCAAATACCGGGCGAAAGAGGGCTTCCCGGACCTTTCGGATATGAAACCTATGATCCAGGCTGCGGCGATAAAGCCCAGCAGGTAGCCGAAGGTGGGGTGGAGAATGTACTGGGGACCTCCCCCCCCGGTGAACACGGGAAGTCCTATAAGCCCCATTCCAACGTACAGGATTTGGGCCAGGGCCCCGGCCCGGGATCCCAGAAGGGTCCCGGAGAGGAACACAAAGAAGGACTGGAGCGTCAAGGGGACAAGGGGAAAGGGTATCCGGATGAAGGCCCCGACGGCGGTCAGTACCGCAAAAAGGGCCGAAAGAGTCATGATCCTCACCGGGAAGCGCATGGTCTCCCTCCATTGTCAACCAGAATTTTCTTCGGTTGACATATTATGGGGGAATACTACAGCAGGGGGAGAGAAAAGACAAGGAGGAGGGAAGGCCTAAAAGCGCGACTCGTGACTCGCTGGATCGAATGCGTCAACGCTGAAGCGCCGGCTTCAAACAGTTCGGCCTCCGGGGGGACTTCCGGCCCGAAACCGTTCATGGATCCGGCTCCTGTGTTTCCGGCAAAGCCCCCATCGGCCCGTTTATCTACAGTATTTTGTCTTACTTTTTGGTTTTCGCCGCCAGACCGTTCACTGTTCACCGTTGACGCCTTTAAGGATCTGCAGTTCCGTCTCCCGCTTCTTGTCGCTACACCCCATCCACGATCTCGGGGGCAAGGCCCTTGAACTGCTGGAGATGCTCCCTTCTCTCCTGGCGAAGGCTCCCTATCATCCTTGCGTACTCCTCCCGGGAGTACCACATGTAGGGGTCAAATTCTGCCGATCCCTGCACGGGGAGCTCTTTCGGTATCTCATAACCGAGGATATCGTCGTAGCGCCACTCCAGTTTCTCCCTCATGGCCTCTCTGATGGCCGAACAGGTGACTTCGGCGGTCATGTTGGCCCCATCCCTTCCACCTATTCTCCCCGTGTTGAGGACGTAACACCTGATACCAGGGTTGTCCCTTAGTATCCTCAGGAGTCTGTTGCCGTTGATGTGGGGGTTGTCGATAATGAAGGGGTCGAAGCCCACCACCCTCTTGGCCTGTCCGACCCTTGAGGGATCCTCCGCGCTGGTTATCGTAGACTCTCCCAGCATGAAACAGGCCGCGGCCTGCTCCGCCGATGTGAGCCGCCCGATGGGCGGGATGTCGTACCTCCGCATGTTGAAGAGAAGGCAGTCGACCCTGTCCAGATCTATCCGCGTCGAAGTGTTGGGTATGGCATCACGCGGAACGACAGCCCTTCCATTTGTGGTTATGGCGTGGTTGTCAAAATCTATCTCCCCGTCTTCGTCCACCCAGCAGTTCTCTATCAGGGCCCTTCTGTCGCGCGCCGCCGACAGAAGGGCAGGCTGTTTGGTCACGTTGTCGGTCTTGATGTAGAAGTTCGCCTCCGAACCCAGGGCACCCCCGTTAGGGAGAAGGATGTTGATGTCGTCCTGGAGCACCTCCACGCCCTCCGGTTCCTCGAGGCCGTGGTCGGCGGTGGTAATGGTGGTCTTGCCGGTCCCGGATAGCCCGAATACCAGCACACCTTTCTCTTCGAGTCCCCTCGGGGTATTAACCCTTATGATCTTGCTTCCTGCGTGAAGGCCCAGGGCGTTCATGGTCTCGCGACCCAGGTGCATGGCCATCCTCAGGGTGGCCATCTTGGTCTCCCCGTAGTAGTCGCTCCCCAGGATATAGGTGACCCTCTGCCTTGGCAGGACGATGATCTTCCGCTGATGCCATTCAGGGACCACCACAGTGACAATGTCTGCGTAGTCCCGGTCCAGCTCCACGGAGAAGTTCATGGCGAACATCTGGGCTATCCTCGCGTACCTTCGCGTCACGTAGAGGTTCGCGAAAAGGGGCTGACGGTCCGGGGACCCTATCCTCGCTGTTACCCGTATCATCTGCTGCCACCGAAGGTAACCCCAGATCTGTTCCAGGAGCGTTACCAGGGACTCGTCCGTCTCGTAGAGCACTTCGGTGAAAGCAGCGCTCCGGGAGCGGATCTTCGTCACATAGAGGGAGGCCCCCTGGTTGTTGGGCACCCTCTCGTGGGCGGCCATGGCCCTCAGTTCGTCCTCGGTGATGTCGCGGAGAAGGCTCCTGCTGACTGGGTGGCGGAGCTTCTCGCTGAAGGAGGAATAGTCGTCGAAAAACTGCACTTCCGATCGCCTCCAGGTCTGTTATTTCCATCCCCAACGGGAGATGAAGCCTCTTTCGGTGTAGTTCTCGAAGAGGGAAGCGGCGCTGTCCTCCAGGGAAAGGGGCACCGATACCGAAAGGATCACGGCGGCTTCCCACCTGGTTTCGACGGCATCCTCGGGTATCCCGAGCTCCGCCATCTGCCGGAGGAGCAGCTGGGCGTGCTCGTAGGGGCACTCCGCGAAGGCCTCTCTTGATCTTACTCTCCTCCTCCGGCCTGCCGCCTCCAGTGCCAGCGTCGCGCTCTCCCCATAGGCCTCGATGAGCCCCCTTACCCCCAGCTTGGTGCCGCCGAAATAACGGGTGACCACCACAACGGCGTTGACCACGTCCGCCCTCAGGATCGCTCCAAGGATCGGTTTCCCTGCTGTCCCCGAGGGCTCCCCGGCATCGGAGTAGTACTCCACGGGGTTTGGGAATCCCACCCTGTAGGCCCAGCAGTTATGGCTTGCGTCGGAGTAACGCCTGGATATCTCCCGGATATGGCCACGGGCCTCCTCCTCGGAATCGGCTCGGAAGACCCTTCCTGTGAAAATGGATCGTTTATGCCTGGTCTCGACCTCGGCGGAAGAGGCCGGCTCGTAGAACTCATCTCCGCCTGGCATGAGCCTCCCAGACCTTCTTGAGAGCGTCCCAGGTCTCTTGGAGAGAGGCGGGCAGCACCTTGGTCCCGGCTGTCACGGGCATGAAATTGGTATCGCCGTCCCATCTTGGGACGACATGGAGGTGAACGTGACCGGCGAAACCGGCCCCAGCGGTCTTCCCGATGTTTACCCCCAGGTTGAACCCCTGGGGGTTCATGCCCTCCCTGAGAACGGCTACGCACCTCTGGCCGAAACGGTGCATCTCCAGGAACTCATCTTCCCTCAACTTTTCGTAGTCCCCCTCGTGCCTGTAGGGGGCCACCATGAGATGTCCCGGGTTGTAGGGGAAGGCGTTGAGTATCACGAAAACCAGCTCACCCCTGGCCAGTATCAGGCGCTCCCTGTCTTTGTTCTCCTTGGGGAAATCGCAGAAGATGCACCCCTCCTGCTTGTCGGCAGAGTCAATGTAGGCCATCCTCCAGGGCGCATAAAGCTGTTCCAAAGGAACCCCCCCTCTCCAGTTTGAGGAGATGTACGTTTCACGTGAAACACAACGGCAAGATACGTAGATCGTCAACCGTGAGCCGTGGATCGAAAGGATCAAAAGCGTTAACGGTGAACAGTAATCGGTTCACGATCCACGAATTACGAGTCACGGCCTTTCTTCATCCCCGTCTTCAAAAACGACCACGCCTGCCATGCCCCGAAGGCCGTTCCGGCAACGATGGCGGCCGGGAGGGTCCACCCGGGGTATCCCCGCGAGACCAGGGCCCTTCCGCCGACCATGCCGAAGATGATGAACCCGCACAGGAGAAGGGCCGAGGAGAGGACCCTCGTGAATGCCGCCATATCTTCGGTGAGCCTGGCCATCGCATCGCCTCCTGTAGGGTCACTTGTCGGGGAAGAGTAGCTCCCCGCTCCGGTCGATCATCTCGAAGAGCCTGCGGGCCTCATCCTCGCTCAATCCGCCCAGCATGACCCTTACGTTGTCCCCTCGTCCGCTTATCTTTACGTCGATGCCGTAACGCTCCGAGACCCTCAGGACAGGTTCGGGGATCAGGACCGACTGGGAAGATCTCCTTGCCCTGGTCTCCTTCCCCTTTGAAGGCTTACGAACTGCCTCCTCCACCTCCCGCACCGACATGCCGCGGTCGACGCACTGCCTCGCCAGGTGGATCTGCTCCAGGAGGTCCTCCAGGGACAGAAGGGCTCTCGCGTGTCCCTCGCTGAGATCTCCCCTGTGCAGCATCTCCAGGATCTCCTCGGGGAGGTTCAGGAGCCTGAGCTTGTTGGAGACGGCCACCCTGCTCCAGCCAAGCTTCTTGGCCGCCTGTTCCTGGGTGAGGGAGAACTTTTCCACCAGTTCCCGGATCCCCCTGGCTGCCTCAAGGGGGGATAGGTCCTCCCTCTGGAGGTTCTCCACCAGCGAGAGCTCCATTACCCTGTTCTCGTCAGCGTCTATGACCCGGACGGGCACCTCTTCGAGCCCGGCCATCTCGGCAGCCCGCCACCTTCTCTCTCCGGCCACGATCTCGTAGCCGCCGTTGAGCTTCCGGACCACCACGGGCTGGACGATGCCGTGCTCCTTTATGGAGTCGGCAAGGGCCTCCAGCCCCTCCCGGCCAAAATCCTTCCTGGGCTGGTTGGGCGAAGGTCTTATGTCCTTCAGTCGCAGACGGAGGACCTCCCCCGGCGCCCCTGCAACGGGTATGGGGTCTGCCCCCGCACCGGGTATGAGGGCCCCGAGACCTTTCCCTAGCGCCCTTGGGCGAGCCATCGGTCCTGCACCTCCTCGGCAAGGTTCCTGAACGCTGCAGCGCCTGCGCTTCCGGAATCGTAGTAGCATATAGGCTTCCCATAGCTGGGGGCTTCGGAGAGCCTGACGTTCCTGGGGATTATGGTATCGAACACGGCCTCTTTGAACTGGTTCTTCACCTCGTCGGCCACTTCCCTGGACAGGTTGGTCCTGGTGTCGAACATGGTCAGCACCACACCGTCAAGCTTGAGGTTCTCGTTAAGATACCTCTGTACCAGAGAGACGGTCCGCATGAGCTGCCCCACCCCTTCCAGGGCGTAGTATTCGCACTGGATCGGCACCATAAGGCTGTCGGAAGCGACCAGGGCGTTGACGGTAAGAAGCCCCAGGGAGGGGGGGCAGTCGATGAAGCCTATGTCGAAGTCCTTCATGGCGTTCATGTGCCTCGCGAGCCTTGTCTCCCGGCTCATGACCCCGGCTAGCTCAACTTCCGATCCGGCAAGGTCAAGGGTGGCTGGGAGGACCCAGACCCCCTCCCAGGACGACTGGATGATCGCATTGGTGGGGGAGACCTCGTCAAGGATGACGTGATACATGCTGTTCTTGATGTTGGCCACGTCAACACCCAGCCCGCTTGTGCTGTTGCCCTGGGGGTCGATGTCAAGAACCAGGACCTTCTTGCCCTGCCTGCCCAGTTCAGCGGCCAGGTTCACACAGCAGGTGGTCTTGCCGACGCCTCCCTTCTGGTTCGCAACTGCGACTGTTTTCAATAACTTCACCTCCACCAGGCGCTCTTGTTGGCCTTGCCGGGATTTCTCGGGAACCTCGCCGGGCACGGACCGGTCTTCTGCAGCCTCACAAGGCAGAGGCTCTTCCCTTCGAGATCATAAGGGTGGATCACGGGGTCGTCAAAGCCGAGAGTGGCCCATCTATCCCCTATCTCCCTGAGCTCTTGCAGGACCCTGGGCCCCTTGAACAGGCATGCCGATCCTCCTACCGTCAGCAGGGGAGAAGCGTACTCGGCGACGACTCCCAGGTGGCCTACGGCCCTTGAGAGGGCTATATGGTATCTCTCCCTGCGCTCCAGGGAGAGGGCCTCCGATCTGGAACAGGCCACGTCAACGTTGGACAGCCGCAGCATACCGGCCATCTCCTCCAGGATAGCGCACTTTTTCCCCACGCTTTCAAGGAGGGTGATCTTAAGGTTCGGCCTGCAAAGGGCCCATACGATACCCGGAAGACCTCCACCCGTCCCGATATCCACAACGGTGCCGATGTCCGGCGCAAAGACCAGGGAGACGGCGCAGTCCCTGATATGCCCCATAATCTCCGCCGGGTCCCTGGGACCTGTGAGCCTTGCCCTCTCGTTGAAGGAAGCAAGGAGAAGGGCGTATCTTTCAAGCCCTTCCCTGTTCCTTTCCATTTCGATGAGAGATCCTTCCTCAGGGATCCTTTGCTCGGGAAACGGCTCTGGCAAGTATTTCCCCATCCTTCCCGGAGTTCGAAGAGATCGACGTCCCTTTCTCTTCTGTATTATTATCATACATCGAGATAGGCTGGCTTGGCCCCGATGGATACGAGAAGCACCAGTTCCCAGACCCCTATGAGATACTTTCCATTTCGGGCACCGTAAACATGAAGAGCGACGGGAAGGCATTCATCCATGCCCACGCCTCCCTGTCGGGGAGGGACATGTCCGTCATCGGAGGCCACTTATTCGGAGGGACCGTCAACAACACCTGCGAGATGGTGTTCCTGGTGCCGGAGGGACTGACCTTCGAAAGGAAGGTCCTTATAGAGGGAGAGCCTCCAAGATTCTGTCCTGAAAAAAAATGAAAGGCCTTGCAGCTCTCTGCTGCCTTCTGATCCTTTTGCCGCCCCTGCAGGCCGGGGCCGGGACTGCTCTTTGGGGGCGTGTGGTCGAGGTCGTCGACGGGGATACGGTGACCGTCGAAACTTCAGACGGGAAGGTGGAGCAAGTCAGATATATAGGCATAGACTGCCCCGAGACCTCCCACCCCCGCCGGAGAGTTGAAGAGCTATGTCTGGGTGGTGAGCGACGAAGGCAGCTTCATGGTCAACGAACTGCTGGTATCAAGTGGCCTGGCGGTCCCTTACGCTATCCCTCCGAACCTGCGTTACACGGACCTTTTCAGGGAGGCCTTCGCCAGGGCCAGGTCCTCGGGGAGCGGCCTTTGGGGAAAGGCCCGTGGAAGGCTGTTCACTCCGGCCCAGGTATGGGCCGAATTGCCCTCACTGGCGGGGCGTTTTATCAACATCCGGTTCAAGGTGGATAGCATTTCCTCTTCCAGGACCCGCTACACGCTACGCCCTGATAAAGGCTATACCACTCTGATAATTCATAAGAGTGATACCGGTCAATTCGGCTCCATCGAAGATCTGGTCGGGAGGACCCTGATAGTAACCGGGAAGGTCACCCCGGGATTTAATGGACCCGAGGTGATCCTGAGCGATCCGGCCCAGATTTTATCACTCCACTGATCCACACTTATCCACAGGTTTGTCCACATCTCCACACTCCCTTTCCGGTCATTTTGGCACTTCTTGACAAAACTCCACAAGAAATACCCCCGGAGCCGCCCTTGCGCATACAACCTTGAACCTGAGGGACCGAGACGGTCTGGTATAATTAAGTCTCAAAAACCCCTTCACTGGTTACGTAGTTTGTCCGATTGATTCTTTTCCGTTCCGTACATATTATTGGGTGTCCTTCAAGGTCCTCTCGGAGGGTAAGCTGGGGGTAAGCTTTATGGGAAAATACTGGAAAGCTCTGCTGATCCTGTTGGTACTGCTCTCGCTGGCAGCCGGTGCGGCCCTCTTGCTCGCTTCGAGAAGCGATATCGGGGCAGGGACCGTTGCCGCAGAACTGGAGAAGGCCGCCGGGCAGCATCTCCAGGCCGACCTTTCTCTCTCCTCTATTTCGGGAAACCCTTTCAGGGGTTTCAGGATCAGGGACATCTCTATCATGCGTGACGAGCGGCTCCTCTTCTCAGCCCAGGAGGTGGTCGTATCCTTCAAGCCTCTCTCTCTGCTGACGGGCTCTCCGAGGATCAGATCCGTCTCCTTCGGCGGAGCGCTGCTCGAATGGTCGCAAGTGGCCCCCCTACTGTCCGGGGAGGAGACTTCAGGAACAGTATCCCTGCCCTTCGACATCTTCCGGGTCAACAGAAGCATCGTCAGGACTCCAGCAGGGGACCTCAAGATAGAAGAGGGGAGAGTTACCCTCCGGAAAGGTGTAATTGATGCATCGGGGTCGCTTGTTTTCAGGGAGACCACCTTCTCTCTGAAGGCGGATCTTGAGATGGCCGGAGGACGGCTCGATCTCAGGGACATGGTCATCAGGACCGCCGAAGGCGCGCTGACCGCTTCAGGGAGGATCCTCCCCGTCGCAGACCTGACGGGCGTCGTATCTGATCTGGATATCAAGATCCTGGAGAGGTTCTGGCCGGACCTGGCTAAACAGGGCTACTCCGGAAACCTTGCAACCACTTTTTCAGCCAGGGGCGCCTGGCCCGAGGTCGAAGTCAAAGGAGACCTCCACATCCCCAAGGGCGAGGTCTACGGCATAGAGATGGAAGATATCTCCTCCCCATGGTCCTTCTCCGGAAGGGCCCTGGAGATAGGGGAGATCAGGGGTAAAGCCAACGGGACGGCAGTATCGGGGAGACTTCAGTTCGTCTTCAGTTCAACCCCACCGGTCACCACCATCGAAATCACCGCCCGTGAGGCCGAAGCGGAATCCTGGAGGAGATCCTTCTCATGGCTCTCCCTTGCCGATGGAACCATCGACTCCATGGAGGTCAGGCTTCAGGGACCCTCCAACGCTCTCTCAGGGACCATAATTATAAGCACACCCGATCTTACCCTGGCGGGGCAACCCCTTTCGGAGATCGGCGGCACTCTTCAGCTCGAGAAAAGTTCAACGATTGGCCTGGACCTTAAGGCTCGATGGCTGGATTCCCCAGTGACCGGGAAGGGGGACATCAAAATCGGGCCGAGGCCTGTCTTTGACATCACCCTTTCGGGCGACGACCTGGACCTGTCAAGGGCTTCGTCGATCATCCCCGTCGAGAACCTTGCCCTTTCGGGAAAGGCCGCCGGATCGGTCCGGATCTTCGGTACAGGTCCCGAGATACGCTCCGAGGGGACCATCAAATCCGCCAGGATCACCGCTGCGGGTGAGACCATCGAAAGGCCCGACATCAGGTTCGCCTACTCGAAAGGGACCATCACCATCAACTCCATGAGCGCCCTGTGGAGGGGGTCCAGGGTTGCCGGGTCCGGAAGGATCACCAGCCTGGGAAATGAAAAGGGGACCTTCGACCTCGCGGGGACCCTGCAGGAGGGACCCGTATCTTCCGTGGCCGGTTTCGTCCCGGCCCTGAAAGAACTGGGGCTTGAGGGCAGGGTCTCGGCAGAGTGGAACCTTAAAGGACCTGTAAGAACTCCCACGCTGGCCCTGGAGATACGCTCACCCCGGGTCGACGTTCCCGAAAAGGCGAGTCTTTCCGATGTGAAGATCCTTACAAAAGTGGCCATGTCCCAGGCCGGCGAGACTCCCGACATACGGCTTGACATGGCAGCCGAGATGCTCCAGTTCAACGGCGGGACCCTCTCGGACCTGAGGACGGCTTTCACCGTAGCCTCCGGAACGGTGAACATCGAGAACGCCCAGGGAGAGATCCTGGGAGCCCGGATCTCCGTCACCGGATCGGCCAGGCTACCGTCGGCCAACAGACCGGGCAGCATCGACCTCAAGGGGACCGCTTCAGGCGTGGACCTCTCCGTCCTGGGCGACAGGGTCCCCTTTAACGTCAAGGGGCCCGTAGAGGCCGGTTTCACCATCAAGGGCGAACTTCCCGGCCCGGAGCTGGCCATTTCCGGGCAGTCCCCTTCCATAGTACTCGCCGGCCTGAACCTGTCGGACCTTTCTTTCAACGCCAGGGGCAACGGCTCGAAGATGACCCTGGAGGAGCTGAAAGGATCCGCCGGCGAGGGAGTCCTCACTGCAAAAGGGACGGCCCTGTTCGGCCCGGATGGTCTGGATATGGACTTTTCCATGGAAGGATCAGATCTTGACCTGGCCCGGATAACGAAAGAGGTCAAGGGTAACGGCACCCCGGACCTGTCAGGCATTCTGGACGTCTCCCTTTCGGGCTCGATGAAAGGCGGCAAATGGAACGGCCGGGGTGAGATCTTCTCCGAAAGGATGACCGCCTTCGGCCTCGACTTCGAAGACGCGTCACTCCCTGTGGTCCTGGAGGAGAAGAGCATCAGGACCGAGAACGCCGTCGGGAAGTTCTACGGCGGGACTATCAATGCCGACGGCTCCATCGAGACTGCAACGGGCAGGTGGAACATCAGGGCAGCCGTCAGGGACACCGACATAGACCGGATCGTAAGGGCCGTCGCCGACCTGGAGGGCAGCATCTCCGGAAAGGGCGACCTGGACCTGTCCCTTTCTGGAGCCCTGGGGAGGCACGTCCTCGTGACGGGAAGGGGCAATCTCACCGCCACCGACGGGGAGATATCGGGTTTCAAAGCCCTCAAAGCCATCTCCTCCGCCTACGGGATGTCCTCTATCCGCTACAGGATGATCGACGCCAACTTCAAGGTCGACGGGAACGTCGTGTCACTTCTCCCGGGTAGCCGTGCCACGGCCTACGTGGACGACCCTCTTTACCGGTACCTTAACGTGGACGGACCTGCAGGACCCGGGGGCAACCTGAACCTCTACTTCTCGGGGCTCGTGAACGTTCAGGCCCTGAACACCCTCCTCGGCGCCATACAGGGTCTGGCCACGGCCGGTTCTGCCTCTCCCGAGGCCCTTCTGGAGGGCCTCATCGGCGGGGTGGTCGGTGGGCTCGGAAGACAGGACTTCCGTGACACGAGCTTCCGTATCGGTGGGACCTGGTCCAACCCATCTTTCCACAGTTTCAGGATCGCCCCAGCACAGGGAGCCGCCTGGCAGCTGCCGGAGTCAGGCGGAGTAGGCCAGACCCAGCAGAATGGACACAAGTTGACCATAAGCATTCCCACCGGCGAAGGTGCAGGCCCCCCCACCGACACCGGGGAGGATATCAAGAGGCAGGTCATAGAACAGCTTCTGAGGAACATCCTCCCCGATAACGAGTGACGATAGAGACCCGTTTCACGAAAAACAGGGGCAGCCCGCGGGCTGCCCCTGTTTCACGTGAAACATTCAGGGTTTCAATCGGAGTACTCCCTGAGGATCTCCAGGAGGCGCGGCTGATCGATATTGCCGCCGGATATAACTATACCTACCCGCTTGCCCTTCACCGGGACCTTGCCGGCCATTATGGCCGCCACGCCGACGGCCCCGGCCCCCTCCACAACTTGATGGTGACGGGAGTGGAGGAAGGCTATTGCCTTTGCGATATCGGACTCCAGAACGTCCACAAAGTTGGTAACTCTCTTCCGGGAAAGGTCAAGAAGGCTTTGGGGTATCCACCCCGTCAGCCCGTCAGCGAGGGAATCCTCGTAGGATACGTCCAGCACCTTGCCCCCGGGCCAGGAGACCACGTAGGGGTTCGATGTCACAGACTGGACACCCCAGATCTCCGTCTCAGGGCTTAAGGCCTTTACTGCAATGGCGACGCCGTTGATCAGCCCTCCGCCCCCGGCAGGGACTATGACCGTGTCGAGATGGGGTTCATCCATGATCATCTCCAGGCCCAGGGTTCCTGCCCCGCTGATGATGAAATGGTCCTCGAAGGAGGATATGTAGGTCATCCCCTGCTCCTGTTGAAGACGGTGAGCCTCGGCCTCGGCATCGTCGT
This sequence comes from Synergistales bacterium 58_81, assembly GCA_001509095.1. Taxonomy (GTDB): domain Bacteria; phylum Synergistota; class Synergistia; order Synergistales; family Thermovirgaceae; genus 58-81. The sequence goes on from LGGV01000037.1 coordinate 12,712, forward strand.
AGAAATGCCCCAGAACCCTGAGTTCGACCAGGTCCCCTCCGAGCCTCCTGATGGCATCCTGTTTCGTTTGAGGGCAGACCCCGGGTACGCAGATCACCGCCCTGGTCGACAGGGCCCTTGCAGCCATGGCTACCCCCTGGGCATGGTTGCCGCTGGATGCCGTAACAACTCCCCTGGCCCTATCCTCTTCGGAGAGGCTGAACATTTTGTTCAGCGCCCCGCGGACCTTGAAGGAGCCGCAGATCTGCTGGTTCTCCCACTTGAGGAAAATCTCTGCGCCCGAAAGGCTGCTAAGGCTGTCAGACCTCTCCGTTGGAGTATGTCTGACCCTTCCACGGAGGAAGCGGGCAGCCAGAAGGACGTCGGTCATCCGGGGATCTATCTTCACTACTAACACCTCCTGATCGGTTTCTTACTGATCGATGATACATCAAAACGAATGATCGGACAGAGACGCTGTCATACCCTCCCGGCCTCTTGGGCCAGAATGTTCAAGGCCTCCACCGTAGTATCGATATCCTTGACGGTATTGAAGTAGCCTATGCTTATCCTGAGTGCCCCTGCCGGGAATGTCCCCAGCGTTCTGTGACCGAGAGGGGAGCAGTGAAGCCCGGGCCTCGTCTCGATCCCCCATCTTTCGTAAAGCTCGAGGGCCGCGCTTCCGTTGTCCATCCCGTCGATGTTCACTGCAAAGACAGAGAGTCTGTCGAAGTCGGTGTCAGGGCCGTAGATCGAAATACCCGGGATGGCCCTTACTCCTTCGAGGAAGCGTCTCCCCAGGGTCCTTTCATGGTCCCCTATTACTTTTATGCCTTTCTCGACGATCCAGTCAAGGGAGGCGGAAAGCCCTGCAATACCAGGAAGGTTGGGAGTCCCCGCCTCAAAACGGTCGGGGAGCTTTTCGGGCTGATGCTCGTCGTCGGAGAAACTCCCAGTCCCACCTTCGACAAAAGGCAGGACCCTTCCGGCAAATTCGGGCTCCCAGACGATACCGCCGATACCCTGGGGCCCCATCAGACCCTTGTGCCCTGTAAAGCAGCAGGCTGCCAGCCCGAGTCCCTCCACGTCAATTTCTATCACTCCTGCTGTCTGGGCCGAGTCCAGTACGCAACGGACACCGGCCCGGGTGCATATCGCCGCCAGGTCCTCCAGGGGTTGAATGGAACCGCAAACGTTGCTTGCATGGGAAAGGACGAACAGGTCGACCCTTTCTTTTTTCAGGAAGGATTGGAGCACTTCAGGGCTTAAAAAGCCTTTGTCGTCGCACCCAAGGACCGAGACCTTCACGCCCTGGCCCTCAAGGCGGCGCAGGGGTCGTATCACCGAGTTATGCTCCATGCTGGTCGTCAAAGCGTGCATTCCTGGTTCAAGGTACCCTTTCAGGACGACGTTCAGGGATTCGGTGACGTTCCCTGTAAAGGTCACATACCGGGGGTCGCATTT
>LGGV01000038.1 GCA_001509095.1 Synergistales bacterium 58_81
TCATGGTAAGCTACCGCGTCGACGCCTCCGCTGATGCTTGAAGCAGCATTTCGAAGCTTGTTAAATCCCTCCCCGGAGGCGTAGTCGCCGGATACGATCCACTGGTTGGGGAGGATATGGGAAACGCCGAAGGGGAAGCCGGTGTTCAGGGCGGCCTCTGAGAAGGACCGCTCAAAGTGGATCCCTCCCACACAGAGGATGTTGAAAAGCTTTACGGAGGACGAGAAAGCCCTGACCAGACTTTTGGCAAGAACTTCCACAGCAGCCGTATCTTCCCAGCTGGAAGGTGTGCTGCCTATTTCAATATCGAGCATCGGGACGGGGAATCGGTCCAGCAGGTGGGGGTCCTGACCCTTGAAGGTCCCCGTCCAGTGAGTGGCCTCGGTCACCACGCGGAAGTCATCGATCCCCGCCCGGACCCTCTCCTCCTCCATGGCATGAAGGAGGTTTCTCATGTAACCAGGAACGGCGGGGGTGAAAACCCCGGCGTCCACGTCCCCCACGGTGTGAACAGTAATGACCCTGTCCGGCGCGTTGGCACCCTCGTGCCAGTTCACCTCGGCGGCAAGGTCAAGATCAAGGAAGTGCTCTCTCAGGAAGGGGAGGTAGCGCCTGAAGTCGTAGCTGACGAGCATCTCCTGGCGCATGAAGCAGAAGCTGTCCCCCTTGTCATCCACGTACTCCGTTACGGGGTACCCGTCCAGGGATATTCCCAGCTCAACAGGTTGGAACAGCTCTACAACCTTATCGAAGACCAGCCTTGAGACGTGATCATAGCCTTCACCGACGCAAAAGAAAAAGAGAGCCTTCCTGTTTCCGTCGGGGCGATCTTCCCGCATTCCTTACCCTCCCTTGGATAGTCCTGTTATTATACATGGCATACTCGAGAAGAGACCGTGCCTGAAAGGAGAGGCTCCCTATGAGGATACTTGTAGCACCTGAGGTTTTCGAGAGGTGGCCTGAGTACCGCCGCTACGTGGTGGTGGGAAAGGATCTGGACAACGCCGAGGAGGACCCGGCCCTCCTTGACCTGCTCAGGGAAGCCGAGCTGGGTGTCAGGAATGACCCGGAACTTGAGAACTACAAGGAGTACCCCCTCATTTCGGCCTGGCGTTCCGTCTTCGAACAGATGGGACTCAACCCCAACAAGTTCCCCCCATCCATTGCCAATCTTATCAAGAGGACGCGCTCAGGGAAGGACCTGCCGTTCATCAACAGGCTTGTGGCCATCTTCAACATCATCAGCCTGAAGTATCGCATCCCCTGCGGTGGTGACGACCTTGCGTGCCTTGAGGGTGACCTTCGCCTGGGCCCGGCAAAAGGCGACGAGGTCTTTGCCCACCTGGGGAACCCTGAGGCCGTGGAGAATCCGGAACCGGGGGAGATAATCCTGCACGATACGGCAAATGGCAGTGTATTCTGCAGGGGGTGGTGCTGGAAGAACGGCGACCCGAGCAAGATAACCCCCCTGACCTCCAACGTGGCCATCAACCTTGACTCCATGCCACCTATGGACGAGGCAACCCACCGTATGGCGTCGGAGGAGCTTGTCAGGCTCCTGGAGAGCCACTGCGGAGGCACCTCCATGGTCAGGCTGATCGAACCCGGGAACCCTTCCTTTGAGGTCTGATCCGTCACCGGCGGTTGCGGCCTCGGGAAAGATCGTGTATTCTATCACGATCTGATCGAACAAAATGGGGGAGTATTTTTGGAAAGCAGGATCTTTATCAGGAAGATGGGTCATCGTTTCCTTTTTCAGGAGGGAACCTGGAAGGCTTCGGGGTTCTTCCGCAACGGCGAGGGTGACACGGTCCAGCTTTCAGGAATGACCACGATAGAGCATCAGGGTGACCTGTGGATCAACGAAGGCTTCATGGAGATAGAGGGGAATTCCCCGGTGAGGATCCAGAACCGCTGCGAGATCGTCCCCTTCGAGAGAGGGAGCGACTCCACCACATGGAGGTCCGAGAATCCCTCTCTTGGCCCCCTGGTCGGCTCCTTCGCCGTTGTGGGGGACTCGATCCTATCCACTTTCCGATCACCCGACGTTCTTTATTACGGCACGGAGTACCTAAAGAGCGTCAACCCCGACACCTACGCAAACAGGGGAGTACTGATGGCCAGGGACAGGATCATCTCCTCCTGGTCGGCAACCCTTACCAGGATCTAGACCAATTCCCCCTATTGAACTTTCTTGAATGAAAGGTTTAAAATTCTCTCCGTAAATATCCCTTTGAGGATAAGGAGAGAGAACTATGGATCGTCCAACCAAGGTCGTTATAGCTTTGGGCGGCAACGCGCTTCAGGAGGCCGGAACGCCTCCAACGTCCGAAGCGCAGCTCGAGGTAGTGAGAAGAACAGCTGAATATCTGGCGGAGATAAGCTGCAAAAATTACGAGATGGCCATTGTACACGGCAACGGACCACAGGTGGGGAGGATAGTCCTTTCCCAGGAGATAGCCTCGAAAGTCAACGAACAGACGCCTGCCATGCCCTTCGACGTCTGCGGGGCCATGAGCCAGGGGTACATAGGCTACCACATCCAGCAGGCCCTTAGGGACGCCCTCAGGAACCGAAACCGGAACCTCCCCGTGGTTACGCTGGTGACCCAGGTCGTGGTGGACCCCAATGACCCTGCATTCAAGAACCCCACCAAACCCATAGGGCAGTTCTATTCCGAGGAAGAGGCAAAGAAGATAGCCGAAGAAAAGGGTTACGTAATGAAGGAGGATGCCGGCCGGGGCTGGAGAAGGGTGGTCCCCTCGCCCGAGCCCAAGAAGATAGTGGAAATATCAGCGGTCAAGCGCCTTTGGGATACCACCATCGTGATAACCGCCGGCGGTGGAGGGATCCCTGTGATAGAGAACATGGACGGTTCCCTTACCGGCGTGGCGGCCGTCATCGACAAGGACCTTGCCGCAGAGAAGCTCGCCCAGGACATCGAGGCCGACATACTCCTGATCCTCACCGAGATAGACAAGGTCTGTCTTAACTTCAAGAAACCCAACCAGCAGTTTTTGGACCACATGACCGTTCCTGAGGCGATAAGATACATGGAGGAGGGGCATTTCGCCCCGGGAAGCATGCTCCCCAAGGTACTTGCCGCGATTAAATTCGCCCGGAACTACCCCGGGAAAAAGGCGATCATAACCTCCCTCTTCAAGGCCGTTGACGCCCTGGAGGGTCGAGAGGGTACCGTGGTCACCATGGCCTGAGGAGATCCCTCGGACGAGAGAGGCCCCGGGGTCACCCCCGGGGCCTCTCTTTTTCGATCTCTCCTGATCAGGCGGTCCTGATCCTGGCCTGGTCCTTCCTTGCCTGACCGCCCCGCCGACCCGAGGAGGCGATCCTTGAAAGGGCCGACCCTGACAGCCTTTCGGGGTTCCGGTTGTACTTCTCAAGGGCTTTGGGCAAAAGCTCCACCATTACCTTGTCCTTGCCGAGGATTATCTCTGCAACGTCGCCGCTGCTCACGTCAAGGGCGGAGCAGACGGTCCGGAGAACCTTCCCGGCGTTCCAGTCAGCGGCGTCCTTCACTGCAAGCCGGACAAGAGTACCCCTGTTCCTGCGGCCCATGGGCCTCTTTCCGCCCCTTTCAGGGACAGATTTCGTCCTTCGGGAATCTGATTGCTCGCGCTCCCTTTCCATGTCAGCCTTAAGGGAATATCCCGAGCGGATGCTCTTTTCCGCTATCCGGAGCAAATTGGTGACCAGTTGCACAGGATCGCTCCTCTCGAGAAGGCTTTCTGCCCACTCTCCCGTATCACAAAGACCGTCGGAGCACACACTGAAAATCTTCTCCTCGTACCTCGCCCTCTGTCTTGCCCTTATGGCCTGCGAATCAGGGACGGGCAACCAGTTGAGCGAGATATTGGTGTTCCTGAGCATTCCCTTCAGCTTGTAGGCCTCGGCCATGGTAAGGACAAGTATATCCCGCCCCTCGTTGCCGGCCCTGCCCGTCCTGCCGCTCCGGTGGATGAATGTTTCTGCATCCGACGGAAGCCCGAACTGGAAAACGTGTTCCACCTCGGGAATGTCGAGGCCCCTTGACGCGACGTTGGTCGCGACAAGGTGGGACACCCTGCCAGATACGAACATCGAGAGGGCGTGGTTCCTCTCCCTCTGGCTCATATCCCCGTGGAGACAGCAGGAGCTGAAGCGCTCCTGGGTAAGCCGGTTGGCCACCTCGATCGTCTCGGCCCTGGTGTGGCAGAATACAAGCCCTTTTGAGGAGTTCTCCCACAGCAGTACGTTCACGAGCCCGTCCATCTGCCGGTTCTTCGGGGTCGTATAGACCGTATGGATAATGTCCTCGTGCTGGGCACCTTCGTCCACCAGCGAGATCATCCTGGGGTCGGAAAGGTATTTGCGGGAAAGGGCACGGACGGCGGGAGGCATTGTGGCCGAGAAGAGCCAGGTCCTCCTCCTTCCGGAAGCGGCGTCAAGAATGCCTTCAAGTTCGTCGCGGAAACCCATGTCCAGCATGTGGTCGCCCTCGTCGAGGACCACGGTGTGTACCGAGTCCATGCAGAGTGTGCCCCTGCGGACGTGGTCCAGTATCCTTCCCGGAGTCCCTATAGCAAAAGCGACGCCTCTCCTCAGGTCCCTTATCTGGCTGGACATGTCCATGCCGCCGACAAGGGACGTACAGGGGCAGTTGATCCCCCTCGACACCCATGCAGCTTCACGGGAGATCTGCAGCGCCAGTTCACGGGTGGGAGATATCACAACCACGCCCGGTCTCGTTGGGTCCAGCTGGTCGTCACTCATAAGAGGGAGAAGGAAGGCAAGGGTCTTGCCCGAACCCGTTTTCGCCCTCACTATCAGATCGGCATTGAGGTTGTCCTGGCCCAGAACGGCCACCTGGACCGGGGTCGGTTCGATGAATCCCCTGTCATCAAGGGCCTTGAGCAATTCCTTGCGGAGATTGAAATCCCCGAAGGTCTTTCTTTCCTGTTCCGTTATTTCCATTGTTGCGGTCTGTTCCATAAAAGCATATTCCTCCTGTATTTGGGAAAGGACGCAAAAAAAGAGGCGCCCACCATGGGGCGCCACCTCGTGTAATCCCTTCACGGCAATGGGACTATTATCGTTATCGGCAGGGAAATGTCAAGCGGTACGGCCTGTCAGCGGACATGGCTTCCACGACATCGGCCACGGCAAGGATCCTGGCCTCGATGAGGATCTGTTCATCCGAAAGCCCCCTGGGGTAGCCTGAACCGTCCAGGCGTTCGTGGTGCTGAAGAATGATCTCGTCGACGGGACGGAAGAACCTGATCTCAGAAATGATCTCCGCCCCCGCCCTGGAGTGTTCCTTGATGAGCTCCATCTCCATCGGAGCCAGGTGGCCGGGTTTGCTGAGGATCTCAATTGGGATCCTCAGTTTCCCGATATCGTGGACGAGAGAGGCCACCCTGAGGACCTCCCTGGTCTCCTCGTCGAGCCCCATCTCCCTTGCGATCGCCACTGCGAGGAGGGCCACTCTCCCCTGGTGTCCCGAGGTGTAGGGATCTCGGGTCTCCACCAGCTTGGCCATCACCCTGAGGGTGCTCTCCTGGGTCGACCTGAGCCTCTGGTAGGCCTTTTCCAGCTCCTTCCGGGAACGTCTCTGTTCCGACTCGAGCTCCTTCTCCCGCGACACTTCCCTTGCGCTTCCCACAACGCCAATGATGTCCCCGCCTTCGTCTACCAGGGGCGCCTTTCGAACGTCCAGGAAGAGGGACTGCCCCTGGGCATTGCCGAACTCTTCGAACTGGCACGGGCCTTTGACCCTGAGTGCCTCGGCATCGGACCCGGCACAGATCTCGCCGAAGGTGTGCCACTCGGGGTCCTCAGGATGGGCCCCTCTCTCCCTCTCTGCGAAGTACATGTCTGTCTTTCCTATTGGTTCGCTGGTGTCTGAGGCGTTCAGGATCCTCTCGCAGAGAGCGCGGTTGGCGAACAGGTACCGGCCCTGGAGGTCCTTGGCCCATAGCATGTCCTGCATGTTATCAGCCAGGAGCCGAAACATTCCCGAGAGGGAGCGATACTCCCTCTCCCTCTCCATGATGGTTTTCTCGGCATTCTTGAACTCCGTCACGTCCTCGGCGGCACCGTCGTAGAAGACCACCTTCCCGGACCCGTCCCTGACCGCCTCTGCGTACTCCCTCACATCCACGAAGGTCCCGTCGGTCCTGCGCCACCTGGCGTCAAGCCCGTGAATGGATCCCTCTCTCTCAATGCGCTCCTTGAAGTCCTTTCTGGGGTAGGAGGGTTCGTAGCCCTCGATCTCGAGGTCTCTGCTTTTGAGATCCTCCACGCTCTCATATCCAAGCATCCTTGCCAGGGCAAGATTGGCGTGGATGATCCTCCCCTCCGGGGTCGTCCTGTAGAGCCCCACGGGTATGCGGTCGAAGATCCTCTGCAAAAACTCGACAAGTCTTTTATCGTTCTTATTGCGGCTCAAATTGGCCATGAACAACCCCTGAGAAGTTGATCCGCAGGTAGCCGATGGCGGTCTCCCCCGGTTTTCATGGGGATCGGCCCCTGGTCGGCTTTTTGCGGTTTGAGACCCTGTCACTCCGAGAACAATTTATCATGAAACAGGCCTTCTCCAAAACAGGCCCTGCCGCAAACCCTACCGGGAAGTCCAGAGCATTCTCCCTTTTTCGAAGAGGGGCTTTAGCACCCCCAGGTCGGCGAGGCAAGAGAGGTGGGCCGATACCGTTATATGGGTAAGTATGTACTGGGGAGGGTTCAGGGCGATGTTGAAGAGACCGGCCAGGTCGGCAAGAATGTCCTCCCTTGAAGCAGGGGCGGTACAGACTTCCACGATCCTGTCGCGGACGAGTTCGAGGGCGTCCCTGTTCCTCTTCACGAGAGGGCCTACCTTTGTGCAGGGTTCTGCGTGGCTGGGGATGAAAAGTGCTGCCTCGACCTCTTCCAGGTACTCCATGGTCCTCATCTGCGCCGCCACGTCGAAGCACACGACCATACCGTACTTGTCCAGGACAGAGGCCGAGAAAAGGCTGTCGGCTATGAAGAAAACACCTTCGGGTGTCCTTATGCCCACCATCTCAAGGAAATGCCCCGGGAGCGGAACTGCTTCAAGATCCGTGTCGAGGACCGTCCCTGAGGAAGGTATCACATCGGTGACCTTCGAAGGCTGAGCCCTGAGGAACTTCCCGCTGATGTCACCGAAGGCAGACGCCCCCCAGAGCAGGGCCGGCTCCAGCCAGGGGTCTTCAATAAGGGCCGCCTCGGCCCGTGTAGATCCTATCCTGCAGCCTGTCCTCTTCTGGATGAAGGCGTTCCCGCCTATGTGATCGGCGTTTGAGTGGGTGTTAATTATGGCCTCAGGGGTCCACCCCTTTTCCTTCAGAACCTGAAGGACCTTCCTCCCCGCCGATTCGTCGTTGCCGCTGTCGATGAGGAGCGCCCGGCCATCCCTGACGAAGACCCCCAGGTTGGTGGGACCCGGGATGTACCAGCTGTTTCCTGCGACGTTCACGATATCCATTGTTGCACCCCCTCACTTACTGATACCATACGACTGCAAGGAGAGGATGACAACCGCTTCCTTGCCGGAAGGAGAACCCATTGACCGATCTTATCCTCGTAGACGGCCACGCCCTGGCCTACAGGGCCTATTTCGGTGTCAAGAACCCCATGATGTCCCCTGGAGGCGTTCCGGTGAACGGGGTCTACGGCTTCGGCAGAATGCTCATAAGGATCATTGAAGGCTCCCGGGCAAGAGAGGGGGCAGTGGTCTTCGACTCACCGGGGCCGAGTTTCCGCAAGTGGCTCTACCCTCCCTACAAGGCTAACAGGCCCATCCCTCCGGAGGACTTCATAGCCCAGCTGCCTCTTATGATGGACCTCTCGCGCTCTCTGGGGATCAAGGTCCTCTCCGACAGTGCCTTCGAAGCCGATGACATGATAGCCGCCGCTGCCGTAAGGGAGGCCGAGCGAGGCAAGGGCGTGGTCATCGTGACCCCAGACAAGGACCTGCTCCAGACGCTAAACGAAGGCGACATAACGATCATGCGGCCGGCGGGCAGGGATACCTTCACCAGGATGGACGCCTCCCTCTTCAGGGACTCCTTCGGCTTCGAGCCCTGCCATATGGCAGAGTACCAGGCCCTGATGGGAGACAGGGCGGACAACATCCCGGGAGTCCCGGGGATCGGACCGGTCACTGCCAGGTCCCTGGTTAAAAGCTACGGCGACCTGGAGTCTCTTTACGGGAGGATCAGTTCCGTGAAGGGGACCCTCCGGGGCCGACTGGAGAGGGATCGGGACTCGGCCTTCCTGAGCAGGGAACTGGCCCGTCTCCGACTGGACGCGCCCGTCCCGGAGGACCTTTTCCTGGAAGAGCCCGACAGGGAAGAACTGGTCTGCTTCTGTGAGAGAAATGGCCTTGAAGTCCTGGCGGGGACCTGCAGCTCCTTCTGCACATCCGCGACAGCGGGGTGGCGATAGCCAATGACAAGGGGCCCTGAGGGTTTTCTCCCTGTTAACGGGACGGATATGGAGCGCCGCGGCTGGAGCGAGGTAGACTTCGTCTTTATCTCAGGCGATGCCTACGTGGACCATCCAAGTTTTGCGAACTCCGTCATACCGAGGGTCCTCGAAGGACGGGGGTACCGTGTCGGTGTGATCGCTCAGCCCGACTGGAGGAGACTGGATGATCTTCTTGTCCTGGGGCGCCCCCGGTTGGGTGTTTTGGTCTCGGCGGGCAACCTTGACTCAATGCTCTCTCACTTCACGGCGGCGAAGAGACCCCGTAGCGATGACCCCTACTCTCCGGGTGGCAGGGCCGGGGCCAGGCCCCAGAGAGCCACGATGGTTTACTGCAACCGGGCAAGGGAGGCCTGGAAGGACACCCCGCTGATCATCGGCGGCGTCGAGGCGAGCCTGCGAAGGTTCGCCCACTACGACTACTGGTCCGACAGCGTCAGGAGGTCCATCCTGGTGGACAGCAAGGCCGACCTCCTCGTCTTCGGCATGGGAGAGAAGCCGGTCCTTGAGATCGCCTCTGCCCTCTCCCAAGGGGTGCCGGTGAATCAGATCAGGGGGGTAAGGGGTACATGCTACCGGTCGAAAGGTGGAGACCTCCCCGCCGACGCGGTAATCCTGCCCTCTTTCGAGGAGGCCGCCCGGGACAGAGCGGCCTTCGCCGAGGCGTTCCGGCTCCAGTACCTGGAACAGGACCCCTTCAGGGGAAGGCCAGTCGCCCAGGACCAGGGAGCCTGGTACGTGGTGCAGAACCCCCCCTCCATGCCTCTTTCGACGGAGGAGATGGACCGGATATACGATCTGCCCTACACAAGGGCGCCCCACCCCATGTACGACGAAAGAGGGGGCGTCCCCGCCATCGAGGAGGTCCGGTTCAGCATAACGGCCCACAGGGGGTGCTTCGGAAGCTGCTCCTTCTGTTCCATATCCTCCCACCAGGGGAGGATCATCCAGTCCAGGAGCGACGGGTCCATCCTCAGGGAGGCAAGGATCCTCTCCGGCCTGCCCGGTTTCAAGGGGTACATCCATGACGTGGGCGGACCGACGGCGAACTTCCACACCCCCTCCTGCGCGGCTCAGCTCTCCAGGGGAGCCTGCTCCGACAGGGAATGTCTCTGGCCGGGGCCGTGTCCGGGACTGGAGACGGACCAGTCGGGGTACTTCTCACTCCTCAAAAAGATCCGTTCCCTTCCCGGTGTCAAGAAAGTCTTCGTCCGCTCGGGCATCCGTTACGACCATCTCCTTGCAGCCCGCGACCCCGGGCTCGTAAGGGAGCTCTGCGAACACCACGTCAGCGGACAGCTCAAGGTGGCCCCCGAGCACGTATCTCCCCGGGTCCTGCGGTTGATGAGAAAACCGGGGAAGGAGGTCTTTCTGGAGTTCAAAAGGGAGTTCGACAGTGCGAACAGAAAGCTGGGAAAGGAACAGTACCTCGTCCCCTACCTGATGTCCAGCCACCCCGGCTCCACCATCGCCGATGCCGTGGAGCTTGCTCAGTTCCTTAAGGAGATACGGTACCACCCGGAACAGGTCCAGGACTTCATCCCCACACCGGGGACCCTTTCAACCTGCATGTTCTACACGGGCATCGATCCCCTGACCGGTGAAGAGGTTTACGTCCCAAGGTCCGCCCACGAGAGAAAGCTTCAGAGAGCGCTGCTCCAGTACCGATCCCCGGCCAACAGAAAACTAGTCCAGGAGGCCCTCAGGGCGGCTGGCAGGAAGGATCTCATAGGCACCGGGCCCAACTGCCTTGTCGCCCCTTTTTCGCGAAGAAAGACCAGGGGCAAGGAGGGCCAGGGCTGAAGGAGGCCCCGGGGTTCAGTCCCTGGGGCGGAAAACGACGACCGTGCAGGGAGCGTGCTCCACCACCCTGGCGGCCACGCTGCCAATAAAGAACCGCTCCAGGCCCCCCATTCCCCTGTGACCGATGAAGATGGACCTGTAGGGGAACTCCTCGGCCTGGCGGATTATCTCCCCCGAGGGGCTACCGTAGGGGAAGATCATGGACACCTCCACCTTCTCGGCACCTGTCTCCTCACGCTCCTTTTGGACCAGGGCCTCCAGGGCCTTCCTGGTCGCTTCGGCGTGCCCCTCCTCAAGGGTCACCGGGACCGGCATACCGGGGAAGAGCGCCGCGGGGTATGGCTGGAACACGTAGATGAAGTCAAGCCCCTCCAGCTTCTCCTTCCTGGCCCGCTCGAAGGCGAACCTGACCAGCGGCTTCGTGATGTCGCTTCCATCGATCGCCACAAGTGCCTTTCGCATCCTCTATCACCTCCATGATCTTGGTGATCCCTCATCAGGGCCCCGGGAACTGGAACCCCTTCTCCCTGAAAAGCCTGATGCAGGCGTCGACTACATCGGCGTCATACTTTTTCTTCCTGTTCTCCTCTATCTCCTTGAGGGCTGACTCTATCCCGAGTGACGCCCTGTAGGGGCGGTGAGAGGACATGGCCTCCACCACGTCGGCCACGGCCAGGATCCTCGATTCGAGGAGTATCTCCTCCTCCTTAAGGCCGGCGGGGTAACCTGAACCGTCCATCCTTTCGTGGTGCTGGAGGATCATGTCGGCCAGGTTCCAGGGCAGTTCGATGTTCTTCATGATCTCGTAGCCGATCTCGGGGTGGGTCCTGATAAGGGCGAACTCGACCTCCCCGAGGGCCCCAGGTTTGCTCAGTATCTCCGCAGGGACGTTTATCTTTCCGATATCGTGGACTAGCCCTGCCATCCTGACGGAGTTGACCCTGTCTTCGTCCAGGCCAAGCTCCGTCGCAATGGCTTCAGAGAGCGCCGATACGTTCCTCTGGTGACCGGCGGTATAGGGGTCCCGCGTCTCCGCAGCGGTCGCAAGGACGCCAATGGTCTGCTCCCAGGTTCGACGCATGCTCTCCAGGCTCTTGCGGATTTGCTCCCGGCTTTCTATGAGTTCCCTTTGGGCCTCCTTCGTGGCCGATATGTCCCTGTAGATCGTATAGGAAGCCACGACGCCCTCCTCCAGGGTCACCGGCACGGAGATAAGGGAGACGTCGATGGGCTTCCCGTCCTTGTTCTTCCTGACCGTCTCCATCGCGACGGGGTTGCCCTGGGCGGTCTCCATGTCAAGGGCCATACCCTCCTGGAGCAGTTCTTCAGGGACTATCACGTCGTTAAGGGTCTTGCCCTCCACCTCAACAGGGGTGTAGCCGAAGAGCCTGGCGAAACCCCTGTTGACGCGGAGGATCCTGCAGCCATCATTGCTCTCCAGCACAAGGGCATCGGGGGACTCCTCGAAGAGCCTTTCGAAGAAGACCTTCTCCCGCGAGAGGTCCGCCCTGCTCTTGAGCAGCTGCCTGGTCCTGGACAAGATCTGCCGCCTCAACATCATGTTGGCGAAGAGAACCCCCAGCACAAGGGCCAGCGCCGCCCCCACGAACCATGGGAACCAACGGGGGATCACACTGATGGGTCTTTCGCCGGGAAGCCAGCTCTGGATAGACATGTTAAGAGGGGAGTCCGGAATCGTCCTCCACTTGGTGAGATGAAAATCAAGGATCTGGAGGATGGTAACACTGAATCCCTTGGGGGCTGCAAACCTCAGCTCCATGGGTTCAATGAAGAGGTTGGTCCTGTCCACACGATAGTCGCTCTCGTTGGCCAGACCGAAGAGGCGACTTACCAGACCGGCTTCGGCCCTCCACTCCTCGATGGCCTTGAATACATCAGGGTAGTCGTCCACCTCAAGATAGGAGCAAGTTACCCCGAACTTGTCGGCCAGCTCCCGGAAGGACGCTGCGTAGGCGTCCCGTCTTACTACGGCTATCTTCATGCCTTCCAGGTCGGGGATCGATTCTGCGGTCAT
>LGGV01000039.1 GCA_001509095.1 Synergistales bacterium 58_81
AACGTCGTCTTGCCATGGTCTATGTGACCGATCGTTCCTATGTTCAGGTGCGGCTTCGTCCTGTCAAAATGCTCCTTCGCCATCTTGTAAAACCCTCCCGTCCCTTTGATTTCCTGCCCCAAAAGGCAACATGAGACACACCAAAAGAGACCCGAAACCGGCTTTTTCCCGAGTCCGGATCTCTTGAATTCTGGAGCCGACTTCCGGACTCGAACCGGAGACCCCATCCTTACCATGGATGTGCTCTACCTGCTGAGCTAAGTCGGCGAAATGAGAACGAATGGTGGGGGGAGGAGGATTCGAACCTCCGTAGACGGAGTCGGCAGATTTACAGTCTGCTGCCTTTGACCGCTCGGCCATCCCCCCACGATATCGCTATTCACTGGAGCCGGCGATCCGACTTGAACGGACGACCTGCTGATTACAAGTCAGCTGCTCTACCAACTGAGCTACGCCGGCGGAACGCTCATGTATTATATCGTGCGAAACGCTGTTGTCAACTTGCTCCACAACAAAACCCGGCAGGTGCAGGGACACCGCGGGAAAGAGGGAGGTCGCCCGGGTCATGATCTCCCACCGGGTAGCGGTGATAGTCCTTCTCATCTCGGCCATGGTCCTTTTCAGGATCGTGCCTCTCCGCTCCGTCTACACCGTAGTGGACTGGCCGGTGTACCGATACTCATGCTGGTCCGGCCGCTGTAGCCAGACCGGACCTAGCCGACCTCATCAGCGCTGTGAATGAAGGCCTTGATGCCGGCCTTTCTGGCGTAGGGCTCCTCCTTGAAGGTTTTGTAGCGCTCGATGACCCCGTCGATCGTTCCTTCAGAGCCGAAGATCATGAAGACCCAGTTCAGCCCGGGGAAAACGGCATCACCCCAGTGGGTCTTGTTCCCAACGTTGTCCTTCCCCAGCACATCCCGCCAGACGGTGTACCCCTCTACACCGTCCCTGTCGAGCACCCTTTCCATTAGTTCTTCCCCTATGCTTTCATTGCAAATGATCCATAGCATCTTCATGGGCGAGCAGCCTCCCTGGCCTCAACGAACCTGGGCTTCTTCCTGATATTCTCTTCGACAATGCTGTAGACCACAGGAACCAGGAGCATGCTCACCAGCATGGAGACAAGGAGGCCCCCCATTACCGAGACCGCCAGGGGGCGCCAGATCTCCGCGCCCTGCCCCCTGCTGACGGCCATGGGCAGCATGCCGAAGAAGGCGGTAAGGGTGGTCATGAAAGCCGGCCTGAGACGCCTTCGTCCCGCCTCGGCTATGGCGTCCCTGAGACGGGCACCCCTGGCCCTGACCAGGTTGATGTAATCCACCAGCACTATGGCTATATTGACCACGATCCCGACGAGCATGATGATCCCCAGCAGGGCCTGCATGGATATGTAGAGCCCCGTCACCAGGAAGGCGAAGACCACTCCTGTGAGAGCGAAGGGGATGCTGAAGAGAATGACGAATGGATCCAGGTAGGCCTCGTACTGACCCGCCATGACCATGTAGACGAGCATTACGCCGAGCAGGACCAGAAGGCCCATCTGCTGGAAGGCCTCCTGCTGTTCCCGGACCTGCCCTCCAAAGGATACCCTAACGCTCTCGGGGGTCTCCATGGCGTCGACCATCCTCCTGGCATCAGCGGTCACCTCTCCCAAAGAACGCCCGTGAACGTTGGCGCCGACGGTGACGTACCTCTGCCTGTTCTTGCGCTCGATCTGCGGCGGGCCGACCTCATCCTTCATCATCGCCACAGAAGAAAGCCGGACAGGAGCCCCCGATGCCGAAGGTACGATCAACCTGCCGAATATCTCCCTGCTGTTCCTCTGTTCTTCTCTGAGCCGCACCCTGATGGGGAAGTCGTGTCGGGCTCCACCCAGAGTTCCGGCCGGTCCTGCCTGCGGCTGACGGAGATGTCGGCCGTGCCAGGTATCTCGGCAAGCCCCGATGCGATCATCTCTGCAACCCCGGTCACCTGCTTCAGGTCGTCGCCGTATATCTCTATGTCCAGCGGCTTGGAGCCCATGAACATCGCCTTGATCGGTGAACTGACCAGCACGGTCATATCCTCGATGCCCGGCTTGGTACGGATCCAGTTCCGAATATCGTTGGCTATTTCGAAGGCGGACCTGTCCCTTTCGTTCTTGTCCACAAGCTTGACCCCAACGGTGCCGATGTTGGTTCCGGCCTGCAGGCCTACTGCAACGGAGAAGCCCTCCTCCTCCATTCCATCAATTCCGAAGACCAGTTGAGCCTCGGGAATGGTCTCCTGGCAGTAGGAGACCACCTCCCTGACCAGTTCGTCGGTTACCTCCAGCCTGGTGCCCTCGGGAAGGGAGAAGGTTATGGAGATGTCTCCCGTGTCCGGATCCGGGGTAAGTTCAGTACCGATGGTGCGGAACCCCAGGAAGGTGAGAAACAGCAACAGAAGCGCCGATGCGATGACCTTCTTGCGGTTTTCAAGACCCCAGGCCAGCATGGATGAGTAGGTATCCTCCATGACGGAGAAGAATCTCTCAGTGACCTGGTGTATCCTCAGCTTCCCCGGCTCCCGCCCGAAGAACTTGCTCGCCATCATGGGGATGAAGGTAAGGCTCACGAAGAGCGATGCCGATACGGCCAGAACCATGACAATCGTCAGGGCCGAGAAGAAAACACCCACCAGTCCGGATAGGAAGGCCAGGGGCAGGAGCACCACTATGGTCGTCAGCGTCGAAGCGAAGAGGGCCGAGCCGATCTCGCTGGCTCCCAGGACCGCCGCGACCCGTCGCCGGCTGCCCTGCTCCATGTGGAAGATGATCTGGTCGGTAGCGACGATGGCGTTGTCCACGACCATACCGCTCGCCATGGCGAGAGCGGAGAGGGTGAATATGTTTATCGTGTAGTCAAGAAGACCCATGGCGATAAAGGTAATGATCAGCGAGAAGGGTATGGCCCCGGCAACGATCAGCGATGCCCGGAATCTCTTCAGGAACGCCCAGGTGACCAGAAAGACCAGCACTATCCCCGCCATCAGCGACCTTCCGAGGTTGGATATGGCGTTCATGATGAAGTCGGCGGTGTTCATTACCACCTCGTACTCCACGTCAGAGGGGAAGCTCTCCTCCTTGAGAGAGGCCAGCCTGTCCAGTACCATCCGGGAGACCTCGATGGTGTTGGCATCGCTGTTCTTCATAATTATCATTACGACGGCGGCCTTGTCGCCCTGCCAGCCGTTCATGGTCAACTCCCGGTATCCGTCCCTTGTGTCGGCGATGTCGCCGACCTTGACGGGGCTGCCGTCGTGGATCCCCACGATGGTGTTCCTGATCTCCTCCACCGATGAGAATCTTCCCGGCACCCTGATGAAGTACTCCGTCTGTCCTTCTTTAAGGGAGCCGGCAGGTATGTTCAGGTTCTCCCTTTCGAGAACGCCCGCTATGGTATCGGGTGACAAACGGAAAGCTTCAAGCCTGTCGACATCGAGGAGGACCTGGATCTCCCTCCCGATGCCTCCGAAGACAAGGATCTGGCCTACTCCCGGAACCCTGGACAGTTCCTCGACGACGGTCTTGTCAACGAAGTGGAAGAGCCCCTGGTAGGACCTTTCGGCGGTCATGGTGACCTCCACGACGGGGACAGTCCCCGACGTTATCCTCAGGATAACCGACTCCTCCGCATCGGAGGGAAGTTCCCTCTTGGCAAAGTTGACGGCATCCCTCACGTCGCCGGCCCGGACGTCCAGGTCCACACCCCACTTGAACTTCACCGAGACCACGGAGATGTTGTCGATGGACTTGGAGATAATGTCGTCCACCCCCTCCAGCATGGAGAGGCCGTTCTCCATAACCTTCGTTATCCTCTGCTCCACGTCGCTCGCCGAGGCCCCGGGCCATGGAGTTATCACTGTAATGACGGGAGGCTCGATATCCGGCAGAAGGTCGAGCTTCAGGTTGAGGAAAGATATGGAACCTATGACCAGGACGGCAAGAAAGACCATCAAGGTCATAATGGGGCGTTTGACGGAGATCTCGGGGAGCTTCACCTTCGGTAGACCTCTATCCTGGTCCCGTCCCTGACATTCCTGGACCTTGTGGTGATCACTTCTTCACCGGGCTCGAGACCTTCGTTGACCTCTACGAAACCCCCCTGCTCCAGTCCGGTGACGATGATGCGAAGAACGGCCTGGCCTTCTTCTGCAACGTAGCACACAGTCTCGCCGGTTCCAGCGAGGCGGCTGACGGCTTCGCGGGGGAGCACCATGGCCTTTCTCTCACCGGAAGCTATCCTGGCCCTGGCGAACATCCCGGGCAGGATGACCCCTTCGGAGGGTAAGGTTACCTCCACCTTACCCGTACGGGTTACGGGGTCTATGACGGGGGATATGTTGCTAACAACGGCCTCGAACTCCATGCCAGGGATGGCGTCCACCGAGAGGAGGACCCTGTCTCCTGTCCCTATGGTCGGGAACTGTCTTTCGGGGACAGCACCCACAGCCTTTACTTTATCCTGCCTGAAGATCAAAAAGGCCGGCCCCTGAGGGGCCGTATCGCCGGGGTCGATAAAACGCCTTGCAACAATTCCATCCGTCGGGGCGGTGATAGTATGGTAGCCGCTCATTATCCTGGCCTGCTCGTAGGCCGATCTTGCCTGCATGTAACGGGCTCTCGCCTGGTCTGCAGTCTGACGGCTTACCACATCATCCTTGTAAAGGGACTGGTAGCGTTCATGGTCCGCTGCGGCGGTCTCGTAAAAAGTCCTGGCCTCATCTAGCTGCTGCCTGATCAGGCTTGTGTCGAGGGAGGCCAAGGGCTGCCCCTTCTTGACCCTGTCCCCCTCGGATACGAATACCTCAAGAACGGTCCTTCCTGGGACCTTGGGAACGACCGCCGACTGCTCCTCGGGCATGATGCTGGCAGTGAACTCCACGACCTCGGCAAGGTCCATCTCCCGGAGTGAGACCGTTTCCACCCTTGCGATCTCTTCTTCGGGGGGGGCACTCTTGACCTGTTTCTGCTGATATCCCCTGAAAACGATAAGTCCTGCGAAGATAGCAACAATTACTATCAGTACCAGTGTCTTTCTCATGTCTATCACCTTTTATCCCCGAGGGTCTTTGGTTCCTCACCAAGTGCCAGTTTCATGTCAGACCAGGCCTTCAACGCGTCGCACGGCCACCTCCGCCCTCAGGAGCTCGTTCTTTGCCACTATCCCGTTCCTGTTAGAGGGCCTCGACCCTCCTCCTGTGCTCCTGTGCAAGCTCATAAGCCTCCTCGGCCACGGCGGCCCTGGCCCTTGCCTGTTCAACTCTCTTGTCGGCGATGGCCATCTGCGGATTATTCTCCATCGCAAGTGATACCACCAGGGCCTCGTGCATCAGGGGCTCCGTATCGGCCCATGCCCTTCTTCCCAGTGCTATCACCAGAAGGGATAACATCACAAAAACAATTGCAAGATATCTTCTTTGCCGTGTCATCTTCAACCCTCGCTTTTGAAATCGAAATGGCTCATAGCGAACCGCCAGCACTCCTTCGCCGAATCAAGATCCAGACGAAAACCCATCTCCATGATTATTCCGTGCATCAGGAACCGCAGGGTCATAAGGACCTTATCGTAGAGGTCCCTGGTTTCGCTGTCGCGGAAGGCCGATATGGCCTCCCGTGCAACGGGCCACAGTTTCTCCTGAATCGAAGCCAGGAGATCTCCCGCGATATCCGAAAGTTCCCTGCCCTCTTCTCCGCCTCTAAGCCTCTCTATGAAAAGCGTGAAAAAGAGGAGGCGCATCTCGGGGTCGCCCCAGAGCATGTCGATAATTCGCTCGCCCCGAAGGGTGACGAAGGCATTTGCGTCTTTTTCGGCTTCTGAGGGGGCTTCAACGTAGTCCTGGATGATACTTTCGACCTCTTTCTTGAGGACTGCTGCAAAAAGCTCCCCCTTGCTCCTGAAGTGCCAGTAGAGGGCCCCTTTGCTCAAGGAGGTGCCCTTGACGATGGAATCCATGCTCGTACCGTGAAACCCCTTCCGCGCGAAGTTGCTCCGGGCTACTTGCATTATTTTCTCCCTTGTCTCGCCAGGGTCGGCCATGCGCATCTCCTCCAGACCGAACAGTCTGCACAACAGCAAGGAAGCTATCACAGACTGACCGGTCTGTCAAGTGAAAAACTGCCGCGAGACGGAAGAGCGGAAACCGAAAAGCGTCAACGGTAACCGGTCTTTACCCAACCCCGAGCACGCGGCGGGCGATCTCGAAGTAGACCAAAAGTCCCACCACGTCGACGGTGGTCGTTATGAAGGGGCCCGACATGACCGCCGGGTCGATCCTTACTGCCCTCGCTATTACCGGAAGAGCCACCCCGGCAAGGTTGCCCAGCATGACCACAGAGATAAGGGCAAAGGCCACCACCAGCGCCACGCTCGGCCCTGTTCCGAGCATGTAGGCCCTCCCAATGGCCAGAAGCCCCAGGGGGATCCCCAACAGAAGCCCCGTCAGTATCTCTCTCAGGAATATATGGCCCAGGTTCTTCCAGTCTATGTCCCCCAACGTCATCCCGCGTATCATAAGGGTGGCCGACTGCATGCCCGCGTTCCCGCCGGTACCTATCAGCAGGGGGATGAAAAAGGTCAGGGCCACTACGCTCTCGATGGTGACTGAATATCTCTTGAGCACCGAAGAGCTTATTGCCTGGGCCATGATGCATATGACCAGCCAGAGAAGCCGCTTCCTCGCCAGTGTGAAGACCCCCGTATCAAGGTACTTCTCCTCTATGGGCTGTATACCGGCCATGCGCTCAAAGTCCTCGGTGGCCTCCTCCTCGACTATGTCCAGAACGTCGTCAAAGGTCACTATACCCACAAGACGGTTCTCAAGGTCCACCACAGGGATCACGTGAAGGTCGTATCGAGACATCACCTGGGCCAGCTTCTCCTGGTCAGTAAGAGTCGTCACGAACACCGGGTCGTCATCCATCAGGTCCGATATGGGCGTCTCGGGCTGGGCAAGTATCATGTCCTCCAGGTCCACAACCCCACGAAGGTGGCGCTCGCCGTCCATCACAAAACAGCTGTATATGGTCTCCTTGCTCCGGGCCTCCCTGCGTATGTGCTGCAGCGCCTCCGTCACCGTCATCGACGCCTTCAGCCCTATGTACTCTGCCGTCATGATCCTGCCGGCAGAGTCTTCGGGGTAGTTCAGAAGACGGTTCGCCAGCTTCCTCTCCTCCGGAGAAAGGTGCTGCATCAGCTTCTCCACCGTCTTCGCCGGAAGTTCGTCAAGAAGAGCCGTACGGTCATCGTCGGACATCTCCTCGATGATCTCCGCCGCCTCCTTCTCGGTGAAGCTGTCCAGAAGCTCCTCCCTCTCCGCTCCCTCCATGTGCTCGAAAACCTCTATGGCAAGGTCCTTCGGTAATAGACGGAATATGAGGACCCTCTTCGCCCGGGGCGCCTCCACCAGCATCTCGCCTATGTCGGCAGGCTCCATCGTAGACAGTGCCTCCTTGATCTCCGGGAACCTGTGTTCCGACATGAGGTCCTCTATCTGGCTGTATAGACGGTCCAGTCTCTCTTTCATGGTTGATGCACCCCCGTTCGGCCTGACCAGGGACAAGGTCCGTCACCACCCCTGCTCCCCCTTTACCGGGGAACGATACGCGGGTGTCCCTTGGTCTCTCTGGTCCTTGCATGTTCTTTGTTCCGAGGGTGATAAGGGCGGGCGGGAAGGATCTCTTTCTGCCGGGAGGCGCTGCCTGGGGAAAGTGCTGCTTCCTAACCGTGCCCGGTCATCACCCTCTCTTTTGCGATACCCTCACCTTGTGAACCGCTACTATGGCACTCTTCCATTTCCATCTCCTTCGTTACTGTAACATGGACCTCCGATTTCATCCTATACTCGTCTGACAGTGCAGTCAACAAGAAAAAAGACGCCCGCTTTCAGGCGGGCGTCTTGATCTATCCGTTGCAGGCAAAACCGCGGAATATTAACGCTTCGAGTACTGCCTCTTTCCACGAGCGCCTTTCTGGCCGAATTTTTTCCTCTCAACCATCCTGGGGTCCCTGGTAAGGAGCCCGAACTTTCTGAGTGTCGGCTTCAGCTCGGGGTTCATCTTGAGCAGAGCCCTTGCGAGACCCAGCCTGACTGCACCTGATTGCCCGGTCAGACCGCCTCCGCTGGCATTAACGAAGACGTCGACCTTGCCCTCAAGCCCTGAGGCCCTTAGAGCCTCGAAGGCCTGGGTCTGCCATACGCCACGAGGGAAGTATTCATCGGCAGAGCGCTCGTTGACCTTAAGTGTCCCGCTTCCGGAACGCACCCTTACCCTTGCAAGGGAGGCCTTACGTCTCCCAGTACCCCAGTAATATTCGGTTCTCTTCATCTTCTTTTCCCTCCCTTCCCTGTGGCGTTCCTAGATCTCAAGCGGCTCCGGCTTCTGAGCCGTATGCGGATGTTCCGGGCCCGCATAGACCTTTAGTTTCTTCTCAAAGTGCAAGCGGTTCTTGGGAAGCATTCCCTTGACAACCCTCTCGAAGAGGCGGTCGGGGTACTTTTCCATGAAGGTTCCGTAGGAGGTTGCCTTCAGTCCGCCCTTGTACCCGCTGTGGCGGTAGACGTACTTCCTCTCGAGCTTCCTCCCGGTGATCTTTATCTTGTCGGCGTTGACGACGACCACGAAATCGCCGGTATCCACATGGGGCGTATAGGTCGGCTTGTTCTTGCCCTGGAGGATCATGGCAACCTGGGCGGCCAGCCTTCCGAGCACCTTGTCGGTGGCGTCAACGACGAACCACTTTCTCTCTACCTGTTCCTTCTTTGCCATGTAGGTCGAATTTACAGCCATTTCCCGTGTTCCTCTCCTTATCGCCACGCCACCGGAAGCAGCGGACACAATAATTT
>LGGV01000138.1 GCA_001509095.1 Synergistales bacterium 58_81
GACCAGTCGGACTGGTTCCTGAACACCGAGGGGTTCATCGAGCGTTACTGGACCTCAGACAAAAGGATCCTGCTGGTGATGCGGGAGGAGCAGTCCACCGATCTCTTCGAGACCCGGGGGGTGACTCCTGTGGTCCTTGCACAGGTCTCGGGCAAACTTGTGTTGACCAACAAGGGAGATGAAAAGGACCAATGAGAGAAACCTTTCTGCCATTCGCAAGACCAGATATAAGCGAGGATGCCATTGCCGATGTGGTGGATTCCCTGAGGTCGGGGTGGATCACCACGGGGCCCAAGACCCAGAAGTTCGAGAAGTCCTTCGGAGAGTGCGTAGGTTCACCCTACTCCCTTGCGGTCAACTCAGCCACGGCAGGGCTTCACCTCTCCCTTCTGGCCTTCGGCGTCGGCCCCGGCGACGAGGTCATAACGACTCCCATGACCTTCGCAGCCACGTTGAACACCGTCGTTCTGACGGGCGCCACGCCTGTTCTTGCGGATATCGACCCCGTTACGCTGAACATAAGGCCCGATTTGATCGAGAGGGCCATCACACCCAGGACCAAAGCCGTCATCCCGGTGCACTTCGCAGGGCGCCCCTGCGATATGCAGGCCCTTGAAGAGATCGTCCAGAGAAACGACCTGGTACTTGTCGAGGACGCCGCTCATGCCCTGGGTGCATCCTGCAGGGGCAGGCTTATAGGTTCCCCTGTCGGCGAGAGACACGCCGCCGTATTCAGCTTCCACCCCACCAAGAACATCACCTGCGGGGAGGGGGGAATGGTCTGCACTGGCTGCAAGGAAGCCGCCGAGAAGATCTCCGTCCTGAGGCAGCACGGGATGAGCAAGGGAGCCTGGAACCGCTACGCAGCCACTGGAAACCCTCACTACGACATTCTCTTTCCGGGGCTGAAGTACAACATGCTCGACCTACAGGAAGGAGCTGGGGGAGTTAAAGGGACTGAGACTGCCGCCCGAACCAAATGAGGGTGACGTCCACTCCTGGCATATCTTCACACCCCTCCTGGATATCGACCTCCTTGGCTTTTCCCGGGACGATTTCATGGCCAGGATGAGGGAGATGAACATTGGCACGGCCCTTCACTACCAGGCGGTCCACCTCTTCTCCTATTTCGGGGAGAACTACCGATGGAAGAGGGGCGACTTCCCCGAGGCCGAGCACGTAAGCGACCGGATAGTTTCGCTGCCCCTTTTCCCCGCCATGACCGACGGCGATGTGACCGACGTGGTTGAAGCGGTCAGGCAGATATGCGGGAGGTGACGACACCCTTGGAGAAGACCGCTCCGGAGGTTTCAGTGGTTATACCCGTCTACAACGAGGAGGAGTCACTCCCTGGCCTCTTCGAAAGACTCCTGCCCGTCATGGAGGAGCTGGACCGGAGCTGGGAGGTGGTCTTCGTAAACGACGGGAGCAGGGACCGTTCTCTCGCCCTGCTTTTAGACTGTGTCGACAAACACCCCGGGACGGTAAAGGTGGTGGACTTTAACGGGAACTTCGGACAGCACATGGCCATCATGGCCGGATTCGCCATATCGAAAGGCAACGCCATCGTGACCATGGACGCAGACCTGCAGAACCCGCCTGAAGAGATACCAAGGCTCCTGGAGGAGATGGACAGAGGACACGACGTGGTGGGAACCATCCGTTCGACCTGCTGCGAGCCTACAGCAGGCGGGTGGTGGACCTGATCAACAGCTGCCCCGAGTCGACCACCTTCATCCCCGCCCTGGCCCAGAAGTTCGCCCTGAACCCCTCCGAGATAGAGGTCGGACACTCGGAGAGGGAGCTGGGGACGTCCAAGTACAGCCTCTTCAGGCTCATAAGACTTAACTTCGACCTCATGACGGGCTTCTCTCTGGTGCCTCTTCAGGCGGTAACCATGCTCGGGCTCCTGATCGCGGGGCTGAGCTTTGTCTTCTCCATCTACATGGTCCTGAGGAGGCTCCTGGTGGGGCCGGAGGCTGAAGGGCTCTTCACCCTTATGACCATCAACTTCTTCCTTATGGGCGTGACCATGTTCTGCGTGGGTATCGCCGGAGAGTACATCGGCAGGATCTTCCAGGAGATCCGGAAGCGCCCAAGGTACCTGGTGAACAGGGTCTACGGCGATGAGTGACAGGCCGGGGATCGTCGTATTTGCCTACAGCGAGGTGGGGTATCGTTGTCTGAAGACGCTGATGGACCTGGGAGCCAATGTAAGGGGTGTCTTCACCTACGACGATGACCCCGGCGAGAACGCCTGGTTCAGATCTGTGAAGGAACTGGCCCTTTCAGGAGGTATCCCCGCCTTTACCCATCGCGGCCTGAGGGACCCGGAGACGGTCGAGTTGATCGAAAGCCTGGAGCCGGAACTGATGTTCTCCTTCTACTATCGCGATATGATCCCCCAGCGAATCCTGGATATACCCCGCCTCGGAGCCTTCAACATGCACGGATCTCTCCTCCCAAGATACAGGGGGAGAGCCTGCGTGAACTGGGCCATTATCCACGGGGAGACGGAGACGGGAGCCACCCTCCACTGGATGACCCCCCGACCCGACGATGGAGATATCGTCGACCAGGAGAGGGTATCCATAACCGGGACCGACACCGCAATGGACGTGATGATAAAGGTGGCCGAGGCAGCGGAAAGGGTGATAGCCAGGAACCTCCCCCTCCTGGAAAGGGGAAAAGCTCCCAGGATACCCCAGGACCATTCGAAGGCGACCTGCTTCGGGGGGAGGGGACCCGAGGACGGACAGATAGACTGGAACGCGACTGCGAGGGATATCTGCAACCTGGTGAGGGCCGTCACGCGCCCCTACCCGGGTGCATTCACCTTCCTCGACGGGGAGAAAGTCTTCATCTGGAAGGCGACGCCCCTGAATGAGGACACCGGGGCCGCCCCTGGGACGGTCCTTTCGAGGGACCCTCTGATCGTCGCCGCCGGGGAAGGGGCGGTAAGGGTGGATGAAATGACAAAAAGCGTAAACGGTAAACGGTAAACGGAATAACAAAAACCAACCCTCGCTCAGCTCAGCAACTGC
>LGGV01000139.1 GCA_001509095.1 Synergistales bacterium 58_81
CGGAACTGACAGCACGATGATCATGACGAAGAAAAATCTGCCGGTCCTCTGCATTATACTCCATGTACCCCGCAGTAAGGCAATAGTTTTAAGAAAACCGGTCCATATAGCCCCAATTTTCGATACGCACTGGCTCTATGAACAGTACTCTACCACGTCTAGACTCTGTGTACAAACGAAAAAACCGGAGGCGGAAAAAGGAATGGACAAAAACATCGCAAAACGTGTCGCCCTTGGGGCCATACTTGCCGCAACCGTAACCCTTTCAACAATGCTTCATGTCCCTCTCCCCGGGCTTCGAATATACTTCAACCTTGGCGAGGGCCTTATCTACATAATAGCCATTCTTCTGGGAGCCCGCTTCGGGGGGCTCTGCGGGGGGGTAGGGGCCGGACTTGCGGACATACTTCTCGGCTATCCGCTTTGGGCGCCCCTTACCCTTGTAATTAAAGGGCTTGAAGGCTACATAGTGGGCAGGCTGGCTCCCAGGGGGCGGATCATGGCCATTGCAGCAGGAGCCGCGGTCATGATAGCGGGCTACACCACCAGCGCCGGCATCCTCTACGGCTGGAAGGTCGCCCCGGTGGAGCTCATGACCGACATCGCCCAGACGGGCATCGGCGCGGCCTTCGCGCAACCAAAGTGTGTTAATCCACAACATATCTCTAATTATCTGAATTCAGAGAGCTTATCAAACCACAGATCAGACGAAAAACACGGTTCGTCAGGTTGATAATATCGTCGATATCCTCCAGATAGCCCAGATCTTTCGCAAGATATAACTGGGTCTCAATTTCGCCCAGTGATCCCCGGGCGATCATGAGAAACCTGATAAAGTCCTTCCTGGAGCCACGACATGCCCCTTCTGCAATATTGCTCGGGACCGAAACCGCGCTTCTTCTTAATTGCCCAACCAGACCAAAACGCTCTTCAACAGGGAATTTTTTGGTCTCTCTGTAAATTCTTCTGGCAAGCTCCATAGACTGCTTCCAGGCTTCAAGATTGCAATGAGGCCGTTCCGAAATCTCCATAAAAACCGCCTTTCCCCATTGACCGTTTACGCTCTGAAGATTTTAAGTACTTGCCCTTGCCCTTTACCGTTCACCGTTTACCGTTGACGTATTTATTAAATACTTCCCGCAGCTTCTCTACTACCTTCATGTGTTCGGAAATTCCCAATCCGTCCACCGAGAGTTCGTTGCGGCCCGTTACGCCGTCGACGGCGCCGGCGGCGACCATTCCCCAGTTGGATACGTCCACAGGCACGGCCACCGTCGAGGGTACGGTGGACAGGAATCTTCTGAATTCCGGGAGGGCCTCGCCCATGCGCGGCATCAGGCAGGCCATTCCGGCCTCGTTGCCGCCGTCGCCTATGGCGAGGACCGGAATGTCCTTTTCCATCGCCAGGCCGGCGATGCCGTCCAGCGGGGCCGTGCAGTTGCTGATATCCTCGCCCCTCATGTTGTAGTATCTGCCGTCGCAGGCCCTTCCAAGCCTCTCGACGAAGACGACAAGATCCGGCCTCTTGTCGAGAACAGAGCTTCCCTCATCGGTCACAAGGACCTCATCGACTTCCATTACCTGGCAGCAGGCCTTGACCGCACGCTCATTCCACCTGTCGGTGGCCACGATCAACTGGCGTCCGGCCAACTTCATGGCTCTGGCCAGCACAGCGGCCCCCGCGGGGCCGTCGGACTCGGGAGCCCCGGCAGAGGGAACGTAAAAACCGGTCACGATGACCGGGCGAAAGGAGGCTTCCAGTAGTGCCGATGCCTCGTAAAATCTGGCGGGGGAACACAGCCGCGGGAGCGACCTCCCGCACCTGTCGGAGGCGACAACGGGAATGACCTGTTTGAAGGGCTCAGAGGGGTCGATCATAGACCGAGCACCTCGACCAGACGCATCAACTCGGGGTCAAGGGGTTTTTTGGTCTCCCACGATACAGAAAGGACCGGGAGATCTATCGTGTTGTCCTTCAATGCCGTCATGAAACCGCTCTTCCCGGCAGCCAGCGCCTCGACGGCGGCCGCCCCCATCCGCGAGGCCAGGATGATGTCCACGGCGCAGGGGCTGCCGCCCCGCTGGATATGCCCCAAAACCGTCACCCTGGCGTCGTAGCCCGCCGTATCCTGGATCCGGTCGCGCAGGTCCAGTGCCGGCATGACACCCTCGGCCAGGACTATCAGCGAATGGGTCTTCCCCTTTCGCCTGGCTTCGTGAAGCCGGTCTATCAGTTTGCCGAGGGCGAACTGGACCTCGGGGACTATCACGGCCTCGGCCCCTCCGGCCACGGCAACATCCAGGGCGAGAAATCCGGAACGGCGCCCCATGACCTCCACGATGAACAGGCGGTCATGGCTCGACGCGGTGTCGCGAAGGCGCATCACCGCGTCGAGGGCCGTCTCCACGGCTGTTCGAAAACCTATTGTCAGGTCAGTTCCGGCGATGTCGTTGTCTATCGTGCCGGGGATGCCCGCGACGGCCACGCCCCTCTTGCGGAGCTCCTCGGCACCCCGAAAGGACCCGTCCCCGCCGATCACAACCAGGCCCTGTACACCGGCTCCCAAAAGGTTGCCGGCAGCCCTGTCCTGCCACTCGGCCTCCATGAAGCGGGCCGACCTTGCCGTCTGGAGGATCGTGCCCCCCCGGTGGATGATCCCGCCCACATCACGGGCGCCAAGGGGGCGAAAGTCGCCGTCGAGAAGCCCCTCGAATCCCCTCATGACGCCGACCACA
>LGGV01000040.1 GCA_001509095.1 Synergistales bacterium 58_81
AGAAAGATAAGAACGGCGACAATGATCCAGCATCTTTTGATCATCTTGTTCATTTCCTTTCCTTCAGGGATAGGGTTACAATAAATCCCAGGTGTTGCCGGCCCTGTCGTTTTTCGAATCAAGACTAACACGCAATGGCAGATCCCGAAAGCGTAAAAATGCCGGGAGGTTCTTCCATAGATGGTCCGATCCCAGGTTATATGTCCCTACTGCGGTTCATACGAAACGGTCCCGGTAGTATACGGCTATGCCTCCTTCGACCTCCTCGTTCGCGCCAGGCGTGAACGATCTGGTACTTCTCTGGGCTGCCATAGCTGTCACTATCAGGGCCTTTGCCCGAGTGGACCGGATCGCTGCCTGGTTGATTGATGGTCCCCTATATAGCCTGGGTTACCTACGCAGGAGCTCTGAACGCTTCGTTATGGCTTTTGAACAGGTAGTCCATGTCGGAATTTATTATGTATAATGCATAACTGGATTCCTTCCGCCCCTCCTGCAGGTGGCAAGAGGGGCGCCAAATGGGTATCCAGGTCCGAACGGACTTTTATTGTTCTGTTCCAGTGGTTTCGTACAAAGGAAATAGGAGGTGAGGCGTGTGGTTATTTTTGTCCTCTCCGTTGGCACGTACCTACTGCTGGCGTGGAGTGGAGGAGGCATCGACCCCATCGAGGTGGGGATCGCAGTCGCCCTGGGCGGCGTTATGGCCGGACTGGCCAGGGCCTGGAACCCGGGGCGGTCCTGGACCCTCGCAGGGCTGAACCCGCTGCGGTGGATCGCTTTCGTCATCTATCTTGCGTTCCCCTTCCTGTGGGGCATGATCAAGGCCAACTTCGACGTCGCTTTCAGGGTGATCACCGGAAAGATACGGCCGGGCATCGTCAGGATCGACTCCGGGCTCAAGGGAAGCCTCGCCCAGGCGATGCTTGCCAACTCCATCACCCTGACGCCGGGCACGCTGACGGTGGACGTGGACGACTCCGGGGAGACGGGGGTCTTCTACGTGCACTGGATCAACGTGACCGACGAGGACCCGTCAGAGAAGAAGGTCTACGGTTCCTTCGGGAAGTGGGCAAGGAGGGTTGCCGAATGATGATCACCTATTTCGCATGGGCGGCCATGATCACCGGGATCTGCGCCCTGGTCATGGTGGGAAGGCTTGTCGCGGGCCCAACCATTCCTGACAGGATCGTAGCCCTCGACTCCATCAACACCATGGTGGTGGCCCTTATGATCCTTCTTTCGCTGGTGTACGACTCGGTGGTCATGGTCGATGTGGCCATCGTCTACGCAGCGCTCTCCTTCGTGGGCACCATGTTCATCGCCCGTCACCTGGAGGGGGGTGTGTAGTCTTGGAGAAAGTAGCCCTTATCTTTCTCTCGATCGGTGTTGTGTTCAACTTCCTCGGAACGGTGGCCCTGTACCGCTTCCCCGACGTCTACACCCGTCTTCACGGCACGACGAAGTGCACCACTTTCGGGTCCATATTCACCTCGGCGGCTGTCGTTGTCTTCTCCCTGGACATGTACTTCCGGACCGGTGAAGGTCGCTTCACCACCCTGACGGTCCACGTCATCATCGCCATCCTGGCACTTCTGATATCCAATGCCACCGGGGCCCACGCCATCGCGCGAGCGGCCCACAGGAGCGGCGTACTCCCCAAGTACGCCGTGGTCGACAGGCTTGCCGAAGACCATCGGAAGAAAGGCGGTGTTTCGGCATGAACGGTTACGCCCACATGGCAGTGCTGACGATCATAGTCATTTCGGCCTTCTACGCCGTATGGTTCCGTGACCTCCTCTCATCGGTCATCTCACTGGCAGTCTTCAGCCTCCTGCTCTCGCTTGAGTTCTTTATTCTCCAGGCTCCCGACGTGGCTATTGCCGAAGCGGCCATCGGCGCCGGGCTGAGCACGGCTATTTACATTATCGCCCTCCGGGCCTGCAAGGCCCTGAGGAAGCCGAACGGGGGTGAGGGACGATGAAAAGGCGCGTCCTTTTCCTTGTTGCCGTTCTGGTAGTTGTCGGTGTCTTCTGGGGCGCCCTGAGCAGGATCCACCCCTTCGGTGACATCGGCAGGGCTCCCATGGACGACTACTATCTCGAGAACGCCCAGCAGGAGCGGTCCGTCAACAACGTCGTAACTTCCATAGTCTTCGACTACAGGGGATTCGACACTCTGGGCGAGGCGGCTGTGCTCTTCACCGCGGTCTGCTCGGTGCTGGCCCTTTTCCGGAAGGGGAGTGAGGGAAAATGAATCCTCTTTCCGTTGTGGTAAGGACCATCTGTGACATCTTTGCCTGGTTCATGGGCATATTCGGCGTCTACATCATAATCCACGGGCACCTTACCCCCGGCGGGGGCTTCCAGGGCGGGGCAGTTGTCGCTACCATGGCCGCCTTCCTTCTTGTCGCTTACGGAGGGAAAAAGGTGCTGTCCTTCGTGAGGCCGGGATTCTACTCGGGGATGGAGACGGCGGGGTTGCTGCTCTTCATAACCGCCGGGTTCCTCGGTATGGGCACGACCTTCTTCTACAACTTCCTGGCAGGAAGGGGCGGCCTCTTCGGAGCTGTCGTCCCCATCGGCCCCAACAGCGGCATCCTCAACAGCGCCGGTACCATATCGGTGATGAACATTGCCGTGGGACTCGAGGTCATAGGCGGGCTCTCGCTGATCCTGATCTACATGTTCAAGGGGATCCGTCTCTTCGACGACCATGCAGGAAGGAGTGAGAGCGGCCATGACAGGTAACGCCCCCTTCCTTGTGGTTGGAATCATATTCTTCCTGGGGATGTACGCCATCCTCTTCGAGAGGAACCTCATCAAGATAGCCATAGGCATAACGCTCCTGGAAGCGTCGGCCAACCTGCTGCTTATTGTTCTGGGCTACCGTACGGGAGGCTCTATACCGGTATATACACTGGCAGGCGGGACCAGGACCATGGTCCTCCCGACCCCCCAGGCGCTCACCCTGACGGCTATCGTCATAGGCCTGGCAACATCGGCCCTGCTCCTTTCGCTGATCATTCTTCTGTACAGACACTACGGGACGCTTGACGTTCGCGAGATCAGGAGGTTAAGGGGATGAACTGGCAGATACATCTCCCGGCGCTTGCCCTGGCCGTCCCCCTCCTGGGAGCCTTTGTCTCTCCGGTGGCCGGTCTCGGCGGACGCTTGACGCGCAACGCATGGATGGTGCTTGTCTCCATGGCGACCACCGCCATCTGCATCCTTCTATGGCAGAGGGTAGTAGCGGGCGGGACCGTCGTCTACGTAATGGGTGCCGAGGCGTGGAACATAACGCTTCCCTCGGGGCTCAGCTGGCCCATCAGGATCATCCTCGAGGTCGACGCCTTCAGCGCCTTCATGGTGGTGGTGGGCTCCA
Source organism: Synergistales bacterium 58_81 (assembly GCA_001509095.1). Lineage (GTDB taxonomy): Bacteria > Synergistota > Synergistia > Synergistales > Thermovirgaceae > 58-81. The sequence goes on from LGGV01000040.1 coordinate 3,382, forward strand.
TCGCCGCCCTTGCCGGGGCCTTCTTCTCTCTCCGCTTCATGGACAAGTTCACCGGCCTCGAGAAGTTCTCGGCCCTCTTCTTCCTGCTCGTAACGGGGATGCTGGGGATGCAGCTCACCGGGGACCTCTTCAACTTCTTCGTCTTCCTCGAGATCGCCTCGGTGGCCTCCTTCGGGCTTATCGCCTTCTGGAGGGACAGACCCGAAGCGGTGGAAGCCTCCTTCAAGTACATGGTAGTCTCCACCATCTCGGCAATGTTCGTGCTGATCGCGGTGGGATTCTTCTACGGGCGCTACAACGCCGTCAACATAGCGGCCGTCGCCAGGATGCTCCATATGGGCTACGCCGAGAAGATAGCCCTGGTATTCATTGTGGTCTCCCTGGCGATGAAGTGCGGAGCAGTCCCCATGCACATGTGGACCCCCGACGCCTACGCCGAGGCACCAGCAGGGGTGACCTGCCTCCTGGTTGCCGTAAGCCAGGCATCGCTCTACGGCCTCTTCAGGGTCTGCTTCTCCCTCTACGGGGCAAGCCTTGGCAGCACCGTTGTCCCCTGGACGATAATCGTCATGGGCGTCCTTTCCATGTTCATCGGGGTCACAATGGCCGTCATACAGAAAGAGATGAAACGGCTTATGGCCTACCATTCGGTCTCCCAGATAGGCTACATACTGATGGCCCTCGGGGTGGGTCTTCTCTCCCTGAAGGATCCGCAGGCCATGGCAGATTACGGTTTCACGGCAATGAAGGGCGGCATCTTCCACATCATCAACTACACCATGTACAAGGGGCTGCTCTTCCTTACCGCCGGTGCGGTGTTCTACTCGGCGGGTACCCGTAACCTCAACGAGCTCGGAGGTCTGGCCAGGGTGATGCCCCTGACCACCTTCATGTTCGCCATAGCGGCGGCGGCCATCGCGGGCCTGCCGCCCTTCAACGGTTTCGTCTCCAAACTGCTGATCTACCAGTCGACCTTCGCCGTCTACCCGCTGCTAGCGGTGGCGGCCCTGGTCACTTCGGTGCTGACGCTGGCCTCCTTCGTAAAGGTCTTTCAGACGGCCTTCCTTGGTCCGGCAAAGAAGACCTTCGAGAAGGTCACCGAGGTGCCTGCGTCGATGCTCTTGGGGATGTCAGTGCTCACAATAGTCATCGTTGCCCTGACGCTCTTCCCGGGGTGGACGCTCTCTCACCTGGTGGAACCTGCCGCCAAGGCCCTGGTTGACCAGGCAGGCTATATTTCCGCCGTTATGGGAGGTGGTCTGTGATGTGGGGAAAGGTCTACTCGGGATTCGGCTACTGGGACGTATACTTCTGGCTGTTATTCTTCGTCATAGCAGCGGGCATGATCCTGTTCATAAGGGCTCTTGGCCGCAGTGACTACAAGGAGGGCACCGAGCAGGACGAAATATTCTACGGGAGCAACGAGGTTCCCGAGGACGGCGCCGATATGGGGGTTCCCGCCGCCTCGGCCTACTGGGGGTTCGTGGAGGCCCTCAGGCCCTACTATGACTGGCTGGTTGAACTCCACACCGGCATTGCGAGCGACTACGTGGGCTACTTCGTGCTCACCGTGGCGGCCGTCGCAGTGCTGGTCCTTCTGTAAGGGGGTGGGACGATGAAACTTGAACGCTACCTAGACATTCTGACCAAGTCCATCTGGGTCTTTCACTGCAACAGCGGGTCTTGCAACGGCTGCGACATAGAGATCGTGGCGACCATTACCCCCAGGTACGACATCGAGCGTTTCGGCATGAAGCTCGTGGGGACACCGCGCCACGCCGATGCACTGCTCGTCACGGGACCCGTAACGAAGTACATGACCGGCAGGCTCCGAAGGACCCACGCCCAGATGGCTGACCCCAAGGTGGTCATCGCCGTAGGCAACTGCGCCTGCTCGGGCGACGTATTCTACAAGTCCTACAACCTGGACGGCCCGGTGGACAACATAATCCCCGTCGACGTCTACGTCCACGGGTGCCCTCCCAGGCCCGAGGCCATCATAGAGGGCGCCGCCAAGGCGGTCTTGAAGCTGGAGAAGCTCAAGGACTCCCTCAAGAAGGCAGGTGCCGCGAAATGAAGCAGCGCTGTGCAGAGTACACCGAAGAGTACGTGAGCCCCGACAAGGTGCTCTCGCTTCTCAGAAGAAAGTTCCGCAAGAGCGCCGACTCCATGGAGCTCAGGGACTACAAGGGGGGTGCCGGTAACGAGACGGCCTACCAGTGCCTCTGGGTGCAGGTGGAGAGGCAGCGCTTCCTGGACCTGGTTGATGAGCTGAGGGAGATCGACTTCCTCCACTTTCATATCACCTCCGGCGACGACATCGGTGCGGCGGTCCAGCTCAACTATCACTTCTCGATCTTCTGTTGCGCCGGGCGGGGCAAAAGACTGGGAGTCACGGTGACCGTCGATGTGCCGAAGGACGACCTCGTGATGCCATCCCTCTGGAGCAGGATCCCGGGGATAGAGTACAGCGAGAGAGAGATCCGCGAGATGTTCGGCGTGGATTTCGACGGATTGCCAAACAAGGCCCTGGTTTTCCTCCCCGAGGACTGGAACGAGGATATCAAGCCCTGGCGCAGGGACGAAACCGGTCCCAGGCCTGAAGACATCAGGGAACTCTCCTAGGAGGTGCCGGTATGGCGGAAGGATCGAACAAAACATACAAAGTGCCGATCGGCCCTGTTCACGTTGGACTCAAGGAACCCATTACTGCCTGGCTCGATGTCGACGGGGAGCGCATAAAGGGTGCTACCATACGCCCCGGGGCTATTCACAGGGGCATAGAGTTCATGGCCCGCGACCGCAATCCCATACAGATCATCTACCTCGCCGAACGGATCTGTGGGATATGCTCCTTCACCCACATCATTGCCTTCGTCCGTGCCGTGGAGGACGCAGCCAGGATAGAGGTCCCGGCCAGGGCCCAGTACATCAGGACGATCGTGCTGGAGCTGGAGAGGATCCACTCTCATATCCTCTGGGCAGGAGTGGCCTGCTACACCTTCGGCTACGACTCGGCCTTCAACCTCGGGATGATCCTGAGGGAAAAGGTCATGGACGTCCTGGAGGCCCTCACGGGGAACCGGGTCAACTACGGGACCGGAACCGTCGGTGGCGTCCGAAGGGACATAACTCCTGCAGTGGGCAAGGCCATCAGGGAAATGATGACCTTCTACAAGAACGAGTTCGGCGTCTTCTACGACGTAGTCACCGACGATCCCATAGCCAAGGCCAGGATGCGCAACGTTGGCGTTCTTTCGAAAGAGGACGCCGTCACCCACTGCGCCCTGGGTCCCACGGCCAGGGGGAGCGGCCTCAGGGTCGACCTCCGTTGGTCGTCCCCCTACGAGGCCTACTGCGATATGGATATCAAACCCCTGGTGCCCCAGGACTACACAGGGGAGGTCTACGGCGATGTCTTTGACCGCTTCCTGGTAAGGGTGCTGGAGGTCTATCAGTCCTTGGAGATAATCGAGAACGCCATGGCGGGGCTGCCGTCGGGTGACCTCATGTGGGAGCCGAAACTTCCCAAACTGCTCAACTACCTCAAGCAGGCTGACGGCACAGGCTGGG
>LGGV01000140.1 GCA_001509095.1 Synergistales bacterium 58_81
ACAGATGAGAGGAGCAGGATCGATGGACAGCAAGACCGATGAATTCGTTGCAGAGATAAGAAACTTTAACCGTTTCTATACGAACTTCATCGGGCTTGTGAACCGGCATATCCTCCAAAGCCCCTATTCGCTGGCAGAAGTGCGCGTCCTGCTCGAGATAGACGCGGCAGGCCGGTGTACGGCCCGTGACCTGACAAGAAAACTTGATATCGATCCGGGGTAACTGAGCCGGATGCTGTCGCGGTTCGTTAAAAACGGCCTGGTCGAGGGCTCTGTGTAGCCATCGGACGGAAGGGCAAAGATCCTGTCCCTGACCGACAAGGGGCGCGATACCTTCCGGCAGATATCAAGTGAATCATCCCGGCAGGTGGCAAGTATACTTGGGGAACTGCCCGAAAAGGACTGGCTGAGACTGGTCAGCTCCATGAGGTCCATCAGGAGTATCCTTTCAAAAGGGGAGGACAAGAACATTACTATCCGGACCCACCGGATCGGCGACCTGGGGTATATCACCTACCGGCACGCTGTCCTGTATCAGGAAGAGTACGGGCTGGGTCCGGTGTTCGAGGAGTACTTGCTGGAGGGGCTCCTTGCGTTCTCACGTTCAGAACAGCCTGGCACGATCTGGATAGCAGAGGACGGGGATCAGATCGTTGGTTCTATCGCAATTGCCGGTATCGACAGCGAGACGGCGCAGTTGCGATGGTTCCTGATAGAGCCCGAATACCGCGGGATTCAGGAAGGTCTTCCTGTGGACCTTCAGCGACCTCCATGCCGCCCGCCATCTGTACAAAGAGTACGGGTTCCACATCACTGAAGAACACACCAACGACAGCTGGAAGCCGGGCCTGGTCGAAGAGCGCTGGAATATTATCCTGGAGTGGAAACCATCTTTGGGTTCCGTCCTTCCTTTCACCGCTGGCGCTTTCGTCTGCAATTGTACACAGATGATCAATTTAAAGGTCCTGACGTCTTGCCTTTCACACCCTGGAAAGGGCGTTGGAGAGGTCTTCGATCAGGTCGTCCGCGTCCTCTATGCCGACGGAGTAACGGACCAGGGTCTCCGGTATCCCAAGGGCCTTCCTCTCTTCAGGGGTGCATTCCACGTGGCTGGTTGTGGCCGGGATCCCCGCTATGGTCTCCACGGCGCCCAGGTTGGCCGCCTTGTGGCAGAGGGTTAGGCCCGAAAGGAATTTCTTGACGATTTCCAGCGAATCACCCTTGAGAGTGAAGCTCATCATTCCCCCGAAACCCCGCATCTGCTTTTTCGCTATCCCGTGTCCCGGGTGGGATCCCAGCCCCGGGTAGAAGACCTTGTCGATCCTGGGGTGGGTTTCCAGGAACCGGGCTATGGCCATGGCGTTTTCGTTCTGGCGGGATATGCGCAGGGAAAGGGTTTTCATCCCCCGCAGCAGGAGATAGGCCGACATGGGGGCCAGTGCGGCTCCGTGGATCTCGCGGTGATGGTAGACCTTTTTGACAAGGTCGGCTTTGCCGCATACCAAACCGCCAAGGGCGTCTGCATGTCCGCCCAGGTACTTCGTCGCGCTGTGTATTACCAGGTCAACTCCCAGGGAGATCGGGTTCTGGTTTATTGGTGTCGCGAAGGTGTTGTCGGCCACCACTACGGCCCCCGCGGCGTGCCCGGCCTTTGCAAGGCGTTCCAGGTCTATGATCTTGATGGTCGGGTTCGTCGGGGTCTCAAGGTAGAGCAGGGTGCATCCCCTGGCTATTTCGGCCTCGATCGCCTCGTGATCTGTCGTATCGCACAGGCGGCACTCCACCCCGTTACGAGGGAGGAATTCGGTGAACATGACGCTTGTCCCGCCGTAAGTATCCTTGACGGAAACGGCCCTGTCACCGTTCGAAAGGAGACTGCAGAGGACGCTGGAGATGGCGCCCATCCCCGATGCGGCGCTTGTGGCCGCTTCGGCTCCCTCGAGGATCCTCACTTTTTCCTCGAAGGCCTCCACGGTCGGGTTGGTGTTACAATCGCAACATCCAAAAGGTGGGATGACCCAAAAAGTGGACACCGGAAAGAGAAAAGACAATCTCTGAGGTGGAGGCAAGTGAAAGACCAGATTTCTCACCCGATGACTGACGGGTTCGAAATGACAATGCTCTCTTTCGTCTGCGTCCTACCCTTTCGCCGCAAAGATCAGCGGCTTGGGGCACTGCGTCTGTGGTGAAATATTGGCCTTGGGTCCCGCTCTTTCGTCTTTCGTCTCGTATAACGTCTAACGGGATACGCTCCTTTTTCGTTCACCGTTTACCGTTGACGCCGTTGGTATCCCGAGTCACGCGCCGGGGCCTTTTACAGCCCCTTCTGCTCCTTCCTCATCCATAGGCTTCCCAGGTGACAGGAATCGCCCATGACTGATACGCTCAGTCCTTTCCCCCCGTCCTCGATCAGGGTGATGCTGCCGTTTGCTATCCTGAACCGCCAGAAACTGCTCAAGGGGCACCCAAGGATCCGACACAGGATCACCTTGATGACAGCGTCGTGTGAAAAGACGGCCACGACGTCTCCCGGTCCGGCCAGGACCTCCCGAAAAGCCTTCCAGGCGCGATCGGATACGTCATGAAGGCTCTCCCCTCCGGGCATGGCGGCTTTTTCAGGGCTTGATGAAGTTCCAAGCGCTCCCGAAGCCGCTTCGGCCTGTTTTTTCCCCAGGATGTTCAGGGGGATGTCCATCTTGCCCTGGAAGCGTCCCTCGAGGTTCCAGTCCGTCTCGCCGTGGCGTACCAGAAATATGCGCTTCATCTACAGGGCCTCCGCGAAATTTATCTTTTCCGCCCATAGAAGATCGACATCCTCTTTCATGGTTTCAACTATCGCTCCTGATATATCGTCGTCGATCTGAAGAGCACCTACAGCCAGGCCGCTCCCGTTCTTCCTCCCCAGGGCGAAGTTGGCTATGTTTGCTCCGGCTTTTCCCAGCAGGGTCCCCACTTTTCCGATAACCCCGGGGCGGTCGTGGTTGCTGAATAACAGCACCGTGCCCTCGGGGATGAACTCGATCCAGTAGCCGCAGATATTGACCACCCTCTGTCGGCCCTCCTCGGTCACAGTTCCGGAGACGGTTACCGTTTCCCGCTGTTCCTCCACAGAGAGTGAAAGATCTATCTGGTTTTTCCAGGTGCCCCCGGAGGTTCGGGCCTCCTCTACCCTGATCCCCTTGTCGGCGGCGATCAGCGGAGCGGACATGTAGTTGACCTCCGGACCGTGGGAGTATTCCAGGAAGCCCTTTAGTCCCGCCACGGAAAAGGGGGAATAGTGGTAGGGGATCTCGAAGCAGATCGGGTCGTCCCCGGGTGAGAACAGGGGTCCCCTCAAAGCGATCCGAATATTCTTGACCGGCTCCCTGACCAGGTGGGCTGCAAGGAATCCCAGTTTCCTGGCCAGGGAGAGGAAAGCCCTGCTTCCATCTGAGAGGGTCTGTTCGACGAAGGGCAGGTTGACGGCGTTCTCGCAGGGTTTTCCCTTGAGAGCGGCCAGAAGGTTGGAACACGCTATGGTCGCGACCGCGGACTGGGCTTCTTCCGTGTTGGCGCCGATATGGGGTGTAAGAACTATCCTGTCACGGATATCCTCCGCAAAAAGAGGGTGGTCCTGTCTAACCGGTTCTCCGTCGAAGACGTCAAAGGCAGCCCCGGAAAGGTGGCCGGATCTGACCGCTTCTGCACAGGCATTCTCGTCGACGAGCCCGCCCCTGGCGCAGTTGACAATGAATGCCCCTCTTTTACAGGCTTTCATGGTTTTGGCGTCTATCATTCCATGGGTCTCCCTGGTCAAAGGGACGTGGAGGGTGACGATATCGGC
>LGGV01000041.1 GCA_001509095.1 Synergistales bacterium 58_81
GGCGATCTGGGCGATTGTTCTCCCTTCGACCTCCTTCCGGTACGGGAGGGCGGCCGAGGAAATCCGATAGTTGCTCCAGTCGTGAAAGGAAGACGCCCCGTAGAAGTCCTGCATCTCCCGAAGGATTTTATCGCGGCTTCCCGGATCGGCCAAAAGAGCCAGAAGCCCCCCGATCCCACGATCCCTGCACCAGGAAGGAACGAGATCGACCAGGCCGCTCCCGTAGGCCAGATAGGGGTAGACGTCGAAGGAGACGGGCAGTCCTCTGGTACGGGCCTGCTCGACGAGGTGAAGCGCCTCCAGGGCCTTTCCCCAGTTCCGCCGTCCCTCGGTCTTCAGGTGGGAGATCTGGAGGCTGACTCCCGTCTTTTCGGCGACGCCGATCACCTCGGCCATGCTTTCCAGCAGACCGTCGCTTTCATCGCGGAGATGAACGGCCAAAAAGCCCCCTCTGCGCTGAAGGCGTTCCGCAAGAGAACACAGCTCCTCCTCGGAGGCAAAGGCCCCCGGCTCGTACTGAAGCCCCAAAGAGAGCCCCTTGGCTCCCCTCTCAAGCTCCCCCTCCAGAAGGTCCCCCAGTCGGCTCAAATCGCCGGGATCAAGCCGTTTCTTCTCGAATCCTGCGGCCGCTATCCGAAGAGTCCCATGCCCCACGAGGGTGGCCACATTCAACGCCGAGCCGTTCCTGCAAGCCCAATCAAGAAAATCGACTTGGGTCCTCCAGGACCAGGTTCGCTTCTCCTCTTCCGTAATCGAGGTGGTGTTAGTGAGATAGCCCATCAGGTCGTTGAAATGATCCGGACAAACGGGCGCGGCCGTGAAGCCGCAATTTCCGACGACCTCCGTGGTGATGCCCTGACGGAGCTTGCTTTCGCAAAGCGGGTTTTGCGAGAGGGTGAAATCCGTATGGGAATGGATATCGATGAAGCCCGGACACACGACCAAGCCTCTTGCCTCGATGACCTCTCTTGCATCCCCGGTCAGGTCCGGCCGGATTTCAACGATTTTGCCGCCTTCTATTGCCACGTCGGAAATCCAGCGCCCTCGTCCCGAACCGTCAATGACCGTTCCGCCTTGAATCAGTAGGTCGAGCATTGTCCCGTCACCGTCCTTGTCAGTTCCGCAGCCGCGGATCGAGCGAGTCGCGAAGAGCGTCGCCAAAAAGATTGAACCCCATAACGACCAGAACTATCATCAAGCCGGGGAAAAGGGTGATCCAAGGCGCTTCAAAGAGGAAGGAGCGGCCGGAGCTTATGATCGACCCCCAACTTGGAATCGGAGGCTGGACGCCGAGGCCGAGAAAGCTCAGCGTGGCCTCGACGATGATGGCTTTCGGAACCTCGAGGGTCGCCAGAACCACGACCGGCGCGATCGCGTTTGGGAAGATGTGCCGCAGGATGATGCGCGTGTCGGAAAAGCCTAGAATCCTCGCGGCCTCCACGAACTCCTGGCTTTTCAGCGAGAGGAACTGCCCGCGGACGACCCTGGCGAATGCCGCCCAGCTGGAGGCGGCGATGGCGAGGCAAACGTTGAAAAGGCTCGGACCGAGGATGGCGATGATGCCGATGGCGAGAAGCGTCATCGGAAAGGCCAATGCGATGTCAATGAGCGCGCAGATGCCATGATCGATAAACCCGCCAAAATAGCCGGCGAGGCTTCCCAAAAGGAGCCCGATGAAAAGGGAGATGCCGACGGCAAGAAAGCCCACCACAAGGGAGACCCTCGCTCCGTAGATGATTCTGCTGTAGATGTCCCTGCCAAACTCGTCCGTTCCGAAAGGGTGCCCCCATGAAGGAGCCTGAAGCATCGATGGGAGGTCCTGTCTGGTATAGTCGGACAGCGCCAGCCATGGGGCGAACACCGCGCATAGAAACATCAACGACAGGATGATCACGCCGAAGATCGCCGCTTTGTTTCGAAACAACCGCCGCTTGAATTCGGAGAAACCGCTGTCACTTTTATCCGGTACAGCCTGAGTGACCTGTTCCATCATGTGCTCTCACCCTGCTTTTGATTCAGCCCCTAAGAGGCGTCATCTGAGTTTGATCCGCGGATCGACGACCGCGTAGAGAACATCAGCCAGCAGGTTCCCCAGGATAACGGCCGTCGTCAGGACAACCATGCCCCCCTGAACGACGGGGTAATCCCTGGAAAGAATGGCTTCGACCATCATTCTGCCCAGTCCCGGCCGTGTGAAAACGATCTCGACGACAACGGACCCTCCCATGATCCAGCCGATTCTCAATCCCAGAAGCGTGATGATGGGGATCAGGGCGTTTTTTAGGGCATGCCGGTTGATGACCGCCTTCTCCGACAGCCCCTTGCTGCGTGCCGTCCTGATGTAATCCTGACGGATGACTTCGAGCATGCTGGAACGCACCATGCGTGCGGTCAGCGCCGCATCGGTTATGCCGATGGCCATGGCGGGAAGGAAAAGATGTCTCCAGGTTCCGTATCCGGAGATCGGAAACAGTCTCAACTTGTAGGCGAACAGGTACAGAAGCATGAGCCCGAACCAGAAGGTGGGCATCGACATCCCCACGAGGGAGAGGCTCATGCTGCCGTAATCCGTCACGGTGTTCCTTTTGACTGCCGCCTTGACGCCGATGGGAACGGCGATCAGAAAAGAGATGACCAGCGACGTCAGCCCGAGTTCGAGCGTGACGGGGAACTTTTCGAGGATGATTTCGGCGACGGGCTTGTGCTGCAGAATGGATTGGCCTAGATCCCCGCGAAGAAGCCTCTTCACGAAGCTGACGTACTGAATCACCACCGGCTGGTCAAGCCCGTACTGGTGACGGATATTCTCCCTCACCTCAGGCGTGACGTTCGGGCCGACGACCAGGTCGATGGGGTCTCCCGGCGCCAGGTGGAGCATGGAAAAGACGATGACTGTCATGCCCAGCAGTATCGGAATGAGCAGAAAAATTCGTTTTATCACGTATCGAAGCACTTTGCATCTCCTCCCCGTCGCCTTGGCGTGACCCCCGGCTTCGCCTGTCTACAGATCGATGTCAATGCCGTCGTTGTACTGGATCATCCATGGGTGATGCTTGAAGTTCTTGACATCTTTCCTGACAGCCGTGATCTGGCTGGGGATATAAACAGGGCACCATACGGCCTGCTCGATCAGGTACCGCTGCACCTCCTTGTACTTCTCCGCCCGCTCCTCCCAGCTCGGCGAAGTGGCGGCCGCATTGATCATGGCATCGGTCGTTTCGTCCCTCCAGCGCGAATGGTTCGGGTAGGGGAACTGCGACGAAAGCAGGAACCAGTCGAGGATGTCAGCATTGGGCCAGCTGTAAAGGCGGATGAACAGCTCCTGCTTCCCTTCCTTGAGCATGGCCACATAGCTGGCGCTGTCGAAAAGCTGGATCTTCGCCTTGATCCCGACCTCCGCCAGCTGGGCCTGGAGGACCTCGGCAAGTCTCTTGCTCAGCGTCTCGTTATCGGCGGCCAACGACACCTCGAAGCCCTGGGGATAGCCGGCTTCCGCAAGCAGGCTTCTGGCCTTCGCCGGATCGTACCGGTAGGCGAGCGCTTCGCTCTCCTCAAGGTATTCGTCCTTCAGGGCCGGCGGGAGGTAGCCGTAGGCAGTGGTGGCCTTTCCCCGGAAGATGAACTTCACGATCGTATCCCTGTCGATGGCGTGATTGATCGCCCGACGGACGCGGACGTCGGTGAAGGGCTTCTTGTCGCAGGCATAGGCCAGGTAGCCGAGCTTCGCGAAGAATGTGGATGCCGCCCGTCTCCAGCTCCATGAACCGCACCGTCTCTTCGGGTATCGTCCGAATGACCAGTTCGTCGAAAAGAGGAGGTCCCTGGTTGGACATCCAGGCGGGGCCCCAAGCGTAATCGGGGTTCTTAAGCAGGACTATCTTGTCGCCTTTGATCCACTCCTTGAAAATGAACGGCCCAGTGCCGATGACGGTCTTGATCCCGTAATCGCTCCCGTATTTCTCGTAGCAGTTTTCCGGCTGAATTCCGGCTGCGGTGTTGGAAAGATTGAAAAGCAGGTTGGGGAAGGGATAACCTAAAATGAAATCCACCGTGTAATCATCCCTGATCACGATTTTCTCGATGGCCTTCAGATCCCCGGCGAAGGGCGAGGCCGTCTCAGGGTCTTTGATGGTGTCGAAGGTCCATTTGACGTCTTTCGCCGTAAAGGGGCTTCCGTCGTGAAACCGGACGCCCTTTTTCAGATGAAACGTCCAGACGAGCCCATCCCCGGAGGTCTCCCAACTCTCCGCCAGACCGGGCTGATACTGAAAATTGTAGTCTCTCGTCACGAGACGATCGTGCAGATAGATCAGCGCATCGGAATACCAGGCAGCCTTGATGGTATCCAGAATATCGGGATCCTGGTTCATCCCCTGTACGATAACCTTCTTCCCGGTTGCCTCAGTCGGCGCGACCGAGACTCCGACACAGAAAACCAGGGCCAGAAACACGGCGAAAAGACATCGCATCGGACCGCGCAGAAAAACCTCTCGAAAGACCTTCCTCATTCCTAACAACCTCCTTTTTTCAGGGTATCTCCCATTTATCACGCGTCACGCCTTTTCACGTCCTTTTGAACGCGCGCCCGCTTCAGGCGAAATGGCAGGCCACGGCATGCCCTCCGCCCTTCTCGGCCCAAAGAGGCTCTTCGAGGGCGCACCGTTCCTTCGCCAGAGGACACCGCGGATGGAACCGGCAGCCCTTGGGGGGATCCAAAGGGCTCGGAACGTCGCCTTCAAGAAGAGACCGCTTCTTCCTACGGCCGGCTGCAACATCGGGGATCGCTGCCAGAAGAGCCTGGGTATAGGGATGGAGAGGCGATTCAAAGAGCCCGTCCGTCGTGGCGATTTCCACGATTTTCCCGAGGTACATGACCGCAACCCGTGTGCTGATGTGCCTGACCACGGCCATGTCGTGGGAGATGAACAGGTAGGTCAGCCCCAATTGCGCCTGAAGATTTTCGAGGAGATTGATGATCTGGGCCTGAATGGAGACGTCCAGGGCCGAAACGGGCTCATCGCAGACCAGAAACTCCGGATCGACGGCAAGAGCCCTGGCGATGACGACCCGCTGTCTCTGGCCTCCGCTGAACTCGTGGGGATACCTCGACCGATACCGCTTCGGCAACCCTACGACCTCGAGAAGTCGCTCCACTTTCCTGCCGCGCTCGGCGGAAAGGATCCTGGAAGATCATCTGGACCTTTTTCCGGTAGCTCCGGAGTTCCTTACGGGAAAACCCGAGCACATCGGCACTCCGGTACCACAGACCGCTTCCCTTTTCGGCCCCGACGAGCCTAACGATGGCCCGCCCCAAGGTGGACTTTCCGCAGCCGCTTTCGCCGACGAGTCCAAGAGTCTCTCCTTCCGCGATCGCGAAACTGACGCCGTCGACGGCCCGGATGTACCTTCCGCCACCGAAAGGGAAGCCGGACTTGTCGCGGAAATAGACTCGCAGTTCCTTGAATTCAAGCATGGGGCCTGACATGGAAGCATCCTTCTCCCACTGTGCCGCAACCGCTGCCGCACTCTCCGAAGAGCCGCCGCACGTGCGGGCAAAGAACAAGCGTCTCCGCTGCTTTCAGGAAAAAGCCCGTCGCCTGTCTGCAAAAGGAGATAGGGCCGGACGGCGGTTGGAAGGAAAGAGGTGGACCGCCGAAGGAGCGATGCCCCGCGTGCCAGGGCCGGGGGCTTCTCAGCCTGACGGATGACGTCTTCTCAAGACTCAACCATTTGCGGCATCGCACCAGGCGGCCGCCCAGATCGATCAGAGGAGGCTCTTCGCTGTCGCATTCCGCTGTCGACTCGTCACAGCGAGGTCTGAACCGACATCCGGAACGGATCTCATTGGGAGCGGGGACGGTACCCCGTATGGGGCGAAGGGGTTTTTTCGCGCCTCCTATCGAAGGGAGAGAATTCAGAAGCCCCCTCGTATAGGGGTGAAGGGGGGACGAAAGGACATCCCCCGTCTGTCCGTATTCGACGATGCGGCCACAGTACATTACGGCCACGTGATCGGCCACCTCACTGATAACGCCGAGGTCATGGGTGATGAAGAGAACGGCGCTGCCCGTTTCGCGCTGGAGAGCGACGATGAGTTCGAGAATCTGTGCCTGAACAGTGACGTCCAGAGCTGTCGTAGGTTCGTCGGCGATAAGAAGGCGCGGGTTGCAGGCCAGAGCCATGGCGATCATCACACGCTGCCGCATGCCGCCGCTCAGTTCATGGGGGTACTGGCGGATCCGCTTGTGAGGCAGGGAGACCTTGCAGAGGTTCAGCATCTCTTTGCTCTTTTCGAGGGCCTCCTTCTTCGACAGCCCTTGGTGGAGCATGAGGGCCTCCGAAATCTGGCCCCCGATGGTATGGACGGGATTGAGCGATGTCATCGGCTCCTGGAAGATCATAGATATTCTGTTGCCCCGGACACGCCTCATTTCCTCTTCGCTCTTGAGAAGCAGATCCTCACCCTCAAAAAGGATCTCGCCCTCCTTGATCCTTCCCGGAGGGCTTGGAACAAGGCGAAGGATAGACAAGGCGGTCACGCTCTTGCCGGAACCAGACTCTCCGACGATGCCTAACGTCTCGCCCGCTTCGACGGTGAAACTGACGGAATCGACGACGGCAATCTCTTCGCTTTCTATGGAAAAACAGGTCTTCAAGTTCCTGACATCCAACAGCGTCGTCTTCAAAGAAGCCCCCCCTGCCGATACCCGTGACGGGCCTTTCAGACTTCTCCCGAGGCCGCTCCAGGTTCCAGGAGAAGTCGACTTTGGGAAACAATTCGATCCCATTTTTTTCGGATGGCCGGTGCCGGAAACAACCTCCCCACAGAGGATTTTCCTCCAACGGCGTCATCGCCGGAACATCTCTTCATATGTCCCTCGCAGAACGGCCCTTACGGACCCCTGCACCTTTATTCAATCAAATCCTCACTTCCACGCCTCTCCCGTTTCCGGTAGCGCCGACGGAACGCCACCGTTGACGGAAACCCATTGCCAATTCACAGCGAAGCTGGCCCGAGATCCGCCCGAAACCGAGTAGAGTGAGGAGAGGAGAGGAGCCTCATCCCTAATGTTTTCGCTAATCGAAAAGGAACCCACCAGACAACCCTGTGCGTGTCCCCTTATCATCCTGCGAAAGGAACGGCGATTCCGCCAGGGCGCACCTTCTCGGCTCAAGACCGACAACAGGCCACCCTGTCGAGGCATGTTATCCACACCGTGACTGGAAGCCTGCGCGGGACATCGAGTCCATCAGTGATCCCCGGATGTCCCCTCTTCCGGCCCGCCGGAGCGGTCGCCCGAAGTTCCCCGGCGTTCACTCCAGCATCATGTGCAGCCGAAGCAGCCTCCAGTCACTTTTGACCAAATGGTGAAGATGGGGGAAACCAGAGGCGATACTCTCCCGGTCGGGAGGATCCCCCCATCGGTCGCTGGCCTTTCAGCGGAGCGAAGCTGAAAGAGAGCGGGGCGCTTTACGGGGTAACCGGATCGGGCGTAAACCGGGCCTGCGTCAGGTTCGAGAAGATGAAGGAAAGGGACAAGGACCTGGGGAAAGGCTCAAAGAGGCTGACAGTAAAGCTGAAATAGTCAAAAGTATAGACCCCTCCGCTCTCCGCTGGAGGTGTACGTAATTTGGAAATGATTTATTATTTAGGTGAAATTGCCCTTTCCGCAGATCGGACAAAAATCGACCATTCCTATCAGACCGGCAGGATAAATTTGCACTTCTGCAACTCACACAAAAGGGCCCCGATACAAAGGCTCCTGATTTGTTCCAAAAATCTAAAATTTTCTATTTCGATACCACATCTAAAATGACGCTTGATTGTAGTAGATTCAAAATATCGAGATATTCTCTGAATGTAAAGACGACCCAATAATAAAGGTTATATAAAAAGTTTTTTAAAGAAATGCAACATCCCGTGGGAGGAAAGAGAATGAAAATTGAACTATTCCTGGAGACATTTAGCAAAGAGAATTTTGTTGTACCCAAGGTCAACCTTCATTTGTTCCAGGGTTTTATTTATAGTCTCTTTTCGGAAGAAAGGGCACATTTCCTCCATTCCCGCGGATATGAGTATGAAGGCCGCAAATTCAAGCTTTTTGCTTTTTCTTGGCCAAAGGCGAAAAAGCTCAGTATAGAAGAGGATCGAATAGTTTTTCAGAACCCGGTTTCTATTGTTCTTGCGTCTCCTGTTTCAGAGATATTGCAGGACCTTGCGAACGGTGCCCTCGTTAACCAGACTTTGAGGATAGGCAATAACGATATGCAATGCACAGGAGTTCGAGTATTGCCAGAACCAGACTTAACGGAAGATATAAAGGTAAGGGCTCTTTCCCCTGTCACTTGTTATTCCACAATGTACCGAAAGGACGGCTCGCCCTACACGGTCTACCACTCACCTGCCGAAACCGAATTTAAAAATCAGATCCATGAAAATCTTGTAAAAAAGTTTTGTATTGTCAATCGTGATGTTCCTGTCCCTGAAGGGAAGATATCTGTAGAACCCATAGGAACAGCCCGTCAGCAAATTGCTCTTTTCAAAAAGGAGGACCCGCGACCAATAAAAGGATGGTGGGGCATTTTCAGGCTTAAAGGTCCTGTGGAGCTTCTCAGGATTGGCCTGGATGCCGGCCTGGGGAGGGGTGTATCGATGTTAATTTCAGATCTGATTAAGCTTGGGCGCCCAATCCTGGAAACGGGTGGTTTACCGAGAGAAATACTGGAACTGGTTTCCGATATAAAAAAACCAAATACAAAAAGTTTCTTTTCCAACGTTCTAGTTATCGAGGTGGAGCCCGATAACTGTGTTCCACATGATCCCATGCAATGGGGCGAATATGTCAAGACTTCGGAGAAAGGCAGGAAACTTATTTTTGAACCAGATTTCAGCCGGATTGTCGCGCTCCCGTTTGTGTGGCCTTCGGGGGGGAACCCAATAAAGCCCCAAGGGGCATATGGCCTACCTGTATATTTAACTTTCAAGAAGAATTGGGAAGAAGTTCAAAAGGAACCAAAAGGCGCAGAAAGTTTTCTCACCGAACGTATACAGCGAACGGTTGGGATTAAGGAAGTTCTTAACGCACAATGTATTGCAGAAACTCTGCACAAAGGATCCAAAAAAGTTGTAGTGTCAACCAACCAGAATGAAAATACACTTGGCCTTGTTGCTTTGGTAGGCCCATGGAAAGATAGCCCTTTTTGCCTCTGGGATTCAGAGCCGGAACCAGGGGATAAAAACTATGTTTTGGTGGCTCCCAGCAAAATAAATCCAGGTAAGTTTATTGTTGCGGATTTGCTAAAAACGTTGGAGCTGTTCTGGGAGTCGAAACTTGCGGAAGGCCGGGAAAAAGGCGAAAACAAAAACGGGCTCTGTAGCTTTTGCGATGAAAAAAACGACTTGGTTTCAGCATACTGTAAATCTTGGCCTTGGTTTACAACGACTTGGGGCTGCCCCCTGCCGATGGAGCTTAAAGAGAAAGAACTTGTTAAATCGATTGCCATGTGCCCGAAATGTTATAAATCTATGATCTACGGTGCGGCGGTGTTCGAGAAGCTAACCAGACCGCTGGAAATCTTTTTAATTAAAGAAATTTTCTCCCCTGTTGCCAGCCCCGGAGGAAGGGATTCCGCAGGACGAGGGAAATCAACCTCCATTTACGGCTGCGGTTACGTACTGCCAATATTGGATAAGCCAGACAAAAAGGCTTTGTCTTCTGAGGACTTTGCCGAGAGTCTCTTTTTGATGATGGAAGAAAAAATTGATAAGGGAGGCAAGGAAGCAACCCATATCAAGGCCATTACCGGCTTTGAGGCCTGTCTCCCGGAAGGGTTTGACAGTCAGGATTTTTTAATGAACTTGATCTATTTTTCAGGTGACACTTCCAGAGGGGATATCCATCTTAGGGCAAAGATAGAGGACATTCTCCCCTCCACGCTTTCCAGGCTATCTGATCTGTCGGGGGGGGTTGTAGAGTATTATGAAATAGTCGCAAAAAGGATATTTTCGAAGCGAAGCGATAAAGATGCTTCGTTTATGCGTAATTGTTACTTCTCGATTCCGTGGATGTTAACCAATGCTTACGGCGGTCCATATATTTGGGACAGCCTCCAGAAAGTGGTGCACCATCGCCCCCTTTCTCGAAAGAGGTTTATTAGCAACACAGCCCGCAGAATGGCTGACCTTTCAATAAAAATTCCCGATGGATATGCTCTTAGAAAGATAAAGGAAGAAGTATTGTTCTACCTCGTATTTTCCCGATTTTTATACGATTATGATCAAAAAATTCTGGGTATAGGGGGGACAGCCAGCATGAGAGATTGGAAAGATCTTGCTAGATTATTCGAATCTGAGGAGGATCTGTCAGGAGAAACCCTTACAGATTGCGAGGAACTGGGTTTCGCAGCAGGTTGGCTTGTAAGGAGTTTTTCGAATCAATACTGGCATCAAAGCGAGGGAAAAGATTTCATTAAACATCGTGTCATGACTTTTGGCAGCAGAATTAAACCGGAGACTTTATGGAAAAGGGCATTGGTGCCCATGAACGAGATTGCCCTGCAAAGAGATATTCACATGACAAAAGGCACAAAAAAACTGTTGGCCCTGGTCCTTATGGAGTTTAGGAAATTTCAGGAAGATGTCAGAAACAAAGAAGATAACTTTATGTCAGCTTTTTGGTCAGGTTACATCTTGAATGATAAAAATCAGATTAAGGAGGAAGGGAAAAAATGACAACGGCGAGGAGCTCTGAAATTTTGTTTATCAAGTGCGTAAAGGACGGTATCCCCAATAGGGATCCATTGAACGAAAGCGATGCAAGACGAATATTCGGCGAAGAAGATGGGCGGATATCTCTTTCGGACGTGAGTATTAAAAGAGATGTGAGGGATTATATACTGGCACGTTTCCCAGATGGGGGGAGCAATAAAAATAATTTCATTTTTTGCCGGGAGGAACACGATTCGGGAAACAAGCTTTTGGGGCGGAAAAGCCTTGCCAACTCAATACTGAACAGGGCAGGAAAAACAGTTGATTCCGGAAAGGCGGAAGAACTGGAAGCAGAAAAAACTGAAGGAGAAGAGGTAAAAAAGGGGGGAAAAGGGGAAAAAGGGGACAAAAATGGCAAGATAGATGTTCTTCAGAAAAAAAGAAGTCTGCTTGAAGTAGCCTTTGACGCAAGGGTTTTTGGCCTGGTCTATAGTGTTGAGAAAGAGAAATTTAACCAGGTTGGGCCGGTACAGTTTGGCTGGGCTCATTCTCTACACCCGGTCGAAACAAAGTATGTTCAGGGGACAACAGTAATGCCATCGAGCGAAAAAGACCAGGACGGTGGAAAATCAGGGGATGAAAAGGAACAAGGTACAATTTGGAGCAGTTTTATCCTGCCATTTGCGATATTTGCTATGCCAGGAATTATAAATGCAAGTATTGCAAAAAATACAGGGATGACAGAAGAAGACTTGGAACTCCTTTTAAAGGGGCTATGGTGGGGAACCCAGCAAAGGCAGGCAAGAGGCAGAGGGGCGCAGCAGCCTCTGTTTTTGATGCATGTGGAATACAAAGACCCATTTTTCAGGATAGGGTTCCTGGAAGATTATATTAAGATAAAACCGGGGCGGGAGGAGTGGCTGGGAGGCAACCCCCCTTCGTCCCTGCCTGATGTCGGTTTGGATATATCCCCCCTTGCCGAATTACTCGGGAAAAATAAAAATGAGATATCCCGGATAAGGCTTGCCTGTAATGAATCCTTTGCAATTGAGGGGAATATTGAAGCATCGCAGATTCTGGACCTGAAATAAATTAAACTAATTATCATTTTAGCGATGGTGATCTAGGTTGAAGATATTAGTGTTCGACCTGAAAGGGAAATTAGGGCACTTCAGGAGGCCTGACACCACAGGGACCCATGCGACATATCCCTTTATTTCCAGAACGGCGCTTCGTGGTTTATTGGCTTCTGTCCTGGGGATGGAGCAATTAGACGATGCCGATAATTTTACAGCCCTTCGTCTTTTAAGCCCCATCTCTACATGCACACAGGAAATGTCCATGTTGGGGAAGGGATTTGAGAGTGGTGGAAATAACAGTTTCAACAGACCAACAGCGGTGGAGTTCGTTGTTAACCCACACTACCGTATCTACTACACCGGCAAATATATTGGAGATTTGGCGGAGAAGATCTCCAGTGGGCAGAGTTGCTACCATACCTATCTTGGCAGTGCCTATTGCCTGACCTTCCCTGAATTTGTTGATATGACCGAAAGCTTTGAAGTTACCTGGCGTGACCGGATAACAACAAAAACAATAGTTCCGACAAGTGTTATATCTTCATTGTCTTTCCGGGAAAATATTTATTACAGTAGGGTAAGCGGAATGCAGTATCGGTATCTTGGAGGGAGACAATTTGAGAACACAATAGACTTTATCTACAGCGATAAGGGGGATCCGATAGAGTTTGTTCCTCTTGGTAAGGGAGAAACCTGCCCAATACCTGTTAATTTTGCCGATGTTTCTGGAGAGACTTTGTGTCTATGGTGATACCCCTTAGCAAATGTATCGCGCGCCCAGGCAGTCTAGACGGATCGCCCAATCCCCTAGTGGATCACTTGCTGGCGGTAGCCAGGGGGATGGGCGATCCGTCAAGCAACCTGGAAGAAGAGAAGCTTAATTTTCTTGCCGGCCTATTGCATGATGCGGGGAAAGCCCGCATATCATGGCAAAAATTCATAAAAGGGGAAGAGAAAGAATCTCCCTGGCACTCACCACTTGGATCCGCACTTTTCTTCTTTTCTTCCAGAGTATTAATGGAAAAGTGGCAAAAAGAGGGAGAAGCAAGGCAGAGGTTACAGTGGATTTCATGTTCCCTGGCGATAGATATCGCAAGCCATCACGGAGCTCTGAAGGATTTGACGGAAAATCCTCCATGGTTTGGGAACATTGCAAAAGATACCTTTGAAGAGATCGATCTTGATGGCCTTATGGTGTTGGTGAAGCAATATTTACCAGAATTTTGTTGTGAAAGGTCGGATTTTGACAGCTATTGGAGTAATTATCAAAAGACATGGGAAATATGGAAAAACAATGCCTCTCGGTATTTAAGGGCTCGGATTGGCAGATCAAATTCAAAATATGATGAAGCGTGTAAAATTAATGTTCGCACCAATACATCGAGATTAATCTCTGCGGATCGTTTTGACGCCGCGAAAATTCGGGAAAACCATTTCGAAACAAGTCTGGCCGAGGAGGCTCTCGATTATTTTTCGAGATATTGTGACCTAAGGGCCCGGGAAGTTGCCAAGCATGGTGTTCCCAGCCATATGGTAGAGACAAGGCAAAATATTCAGGAAGGGGTATATTCCTCGTGGCTCTCAAATTGTGATCGAAAATTCTTCAGCAATATCCTGCCAACAGGCTACGGGAAAACGCTGAGCGCTTTACGCGTTGCCCTCGGTAGTTGCGCAAAAGGGAAAACGTCCCGAATTGTTTATGTCGCGCCCTATCTATCCATACTGTCTCAGGCCTCCAAAGAAATATCGATGGCTACGGGGATGGAGGTAATGTCACATCATCACTTATCGATTTTGCAGGAACAGGAAATCGACGATGCCTGGTATCTGGCAATGGAATCTTGGCAATCTCCTGTCGTGGCTACAACATACAATCAATTTTTCAGGGCGATATTTCCTTACAAGGCCCAACAAAGTTTGCGGCTCAAAGCTTTACGGAATTGCTTTGTGATTATTGACGAACCACAGATAATTGATTGGGGGGTGTGGCAGACCTTTCTTTACCAGTTAAGTGCTGTGGCGGCCGAATTGAACACGAAGGTTCTTTTTACGACGGCAACAATGCCCCCCCTTAATTCCCATCTGGATGTGATCCCCCTTGCCCCGAGAATCGAGCCAGGACCAAATCGCTATAAAGTAACTGTTCTTCAGGGGGGGCATAGTGAAGACATTGTCGCGCAGATGGCCATGGAAAAGTTGCGTCAAAAAGGTTCGGTTGCGGTGATTATGAATACTATCAAAGATGCTGCGCTGGTTTATAAGATTGTTAAATCAAAATATAATGAGGATGGATCAATTTTCTTCCTTTCGGGCGCAATGACATCTGTCCACAAGGCAGAACGGATCAAAGAGATAAGGGAAACTCTAACCGGTAACAAAAAGGTTATGGTAATCAGCACCCAGCTACTTGAGGCGGGGGTAGATTTAAGCTTTAAATGCGTTTTTCGTGCCATACCTATTACACCTTCGATAATACAGGCCTTTGGAAGGGCGAACCGGCACGCAGAAGGGGATATGGCCGAAGTATACGTATTCCCCTTTTTGAGGGAAGGCGAACAGGAAACAAGACAATGGGTGTACAGGAACAGGATCTCCAGAGAAGAGACGGATCGTTGCCTGTCAAGCCACACCTCCTGGAAAGAAGACGAGTCGGAAGGGATAGTTCTGGATTACTATAAGGGGCTGATAACTCGCAATCCTTCCACAGGGGGGCTTGAAAAGATCGTTCGGGCAGCCATGGGCGAATGGTCTGCCCTCTCAGGAATTGAACCATTTGGCGGGGATAACTACAAGATTGATGTCTTTGTTCCTTTCGGGGAAGATTTGCTGGATGAAAAGGCCTTGCAAATCTTGAGCCATTTTTCCCCTAAAGGGCTGGCTTACCTCTATGATCTTTATCTTAATAGGAGTTGGATGGCGAGTCTGGACTTCCTGGAAAGGAAACGCTTTATTTCATTGCTCGGATTTTTCACTGTTCCTGTTTCCTTGGAATTGGCTTCAGAAATGGCCGATTCCTCGGGGGCCATTATCCCGAGAATAACAAAATCTGATCTTTATTCCCGTGAAGCAGGATTGGCATTGCTGGAGCCGGGGGATTTTTCCCTATGTTGTTTTTGAGGACTTGATTTATTTGATTTGTTTATCTGAACCTCCCCGCATAGGTGGGACACTTGTCTGGTATTACTTCATTTGCAAAAGAGAGGTCTGGCTTATGGCTCGGGGTATCGAGCCGGATCGCCAGCACGACGATCTTTTGCTTGGCCGCTTATTGGACAGAAACAGTTACTCCCGGGATAGTCACGATGTTCAGGAAGGAAACAGCCGGTTTGATATTGTCCGGGAAAAGGACGGAGTTCTTGTTATAGGAGAGATCAAAAAATCAAGCAGGGCAAGGGAAGCCTCCCGAATGCAGCTTGCTCATTATCTTTATGAATTATCTAAGGATGGAATATACGCTGAAGGGGAACTCCTTTTCCCGAAAGAGAAGAAGCGTGAGCGGGTTATTCTGGATGATGCCCTGAAAGGGATATTGGACAAAGC
>LGGV01000141.1 GCA_001509095.1 Synergistales bacterium 58_81
CGCACTTGATCCTGCCCTTCCATCTCAGGGATTTAAAATCGCCCTTCATGCTATAATTTACCCAAATAAAGCGATATTGAAGTCTTAACGTCCCTGCGGTCGAGGCGGGGCGCATCAAAAAACAAAAAAAGCGTTCCGCCCGCCGTGATCAAAACCAGCACAAGGAGGCGGTGAACCGTGAACGTTCTGAACAGGGAAGAAATATTCACCCTTGCCGAGCATGAGGGCACGCCTAGTGTCTCTCTATTCATGCCGGAAACTCGTCCGCACGACGCCAGGCAATCCCAGATCCGCTTCAAGAA
Source organism: Synergistales bacterium 58_81 (assembly GCA_001509095.1). Taxonomy (GTDB): domain Bacteria; phylum Synergistota; class Synergistia; order Synergistales; family Thermovirgaceae; genus 58-81. The sequence continues at coordinate 303 of LGGV01000141.1, forward strand.
CCTTGTAGCAAAGGCCGAGGATATCCTCGGGGGGATGGACCTGCGCCCCCAGCAGAGGGAGGCTCTTCTTTCCGAGGCCAGGGCCCTGGTATCCAACCCCGTCTTCTGGGAGCGCCAGAACGAAAGCCTTGCTCTCTTTTCCGCCCCGGGCCTTTTCAAAGTCATCAGCATCCCCTCCGGAGTGGGCGAAATGGTGACCGTATCGGACCGTTTCCATATCAAGCCTCTGCTGCCGCTCATGGCGACGGGAGAAGAGTTCCTGGTTCTTTGTCTCAGCCAGAAACAGGTGCGGCTGCTCAAATGCGGACGCGACAGCGTCAGCGAACACCCGCTTGAAGGCATTCCCGCCAGCCTCTCCGAGGCCCTTCAGTACGAACCCCTGGAGAAGCAGGGGCAGTTCGGCGGCGGTTCCTTCCCGACCCACGGTGCAGGAGAGGAGGATTTCAAGGACAACATCCGAAGGTTCTTCCGGATGGTGGACGACGGCCTCCAGAAGATCCTCAAGAATGAAAAAACTCCCATTGTGACTGCAGGTATCAGTTCCCTTACCTCCATCTACAGGGAGGCAAGCACCTGCCCCAACCTGATGGAGGAGTCCGTGGAGGGCAACCCCGAAGCTTTCGAGCCCAGGGAGATCCAGCAGAAAGCCTGGAAGATAGTCAAGCCGGTCTTCGAACGTTCAAAAAACGAAGCCCGCGAGCGCTACGGCAACTTGCAGGGCACCGGCAGATCATCCGGATCCCTCGAAGAGATAGTGAAAGCCTCCGTCGAGGGAAGGGTAGAGACCCTCTTCGTGGCTCTTGGCAGGCAGGCATGGGGTCGTTACGATCCGGAGTCGGGCCATATAGAGGTAGATGATCAGCACACCCTTGGCAACAGGGACCTCCTCGACCTTGCGGCCGTCAGCACCCTTAAAGGCGGCGGAACCGTCTTCGCCGTCGATCCCGAAGAGGTTCCTGGCGGTGCCGACCTGGCGGCAGTGTTCAGGTATTGAGGCCAAGTGCGTTAGACTTTAGACGCAGGGTCAAGGGCGTCAACAGTGAACAGTGAACAGTGAACAGTAAACAGTAAACAGTAAACAGTAACACAAGATCGGCGGCGAATGCCTCAACTGCGGCTGCATCCCCAGCAAGGCCCTGCTCAAGGCCGGCCAGGCGCTCCACACTGCCCGGAGCCTCGAAAAGTACGGCATCGGCGCCGAACTCACCCTCAACGACTTCGACCCCATGGGCGTCGTCCGGACAAAGATCGACAACATCAACAACAAGAAGATGATGAGCGTCTTCGAAAAGGTCCACCTGGTCAAGGAAGAGGCCGAATTCGTCGACGACCGCACTGTCCGCGCCGGGGGCGAGGATTACACTGCGAAAAAGATCTTCATAGGCGCGGGGACGGAGCCCTTCATCCCGCCCATCCCCAGCATAAAAGAGATCCCCGGCATCCTGACGAACACAAACATGTTCCAGCTCGAGAAAATGCCCGCGACCCTCACCATCATCGGCGGGGGAGCCATCGGCTCCGAAATGGCCCAGGCCTTCACACGCCTTGGGACGAAGGTCTCCATGATCCACATGGACCCTCACCTCATCCCCGTCGGCGACGCCGAGGCGGCCCAGGTCCTGGAGGAGATCTTCAGGAACGAGGGCATAGCCGTACACAACGGCGCAAAGATCGAGAGCGTATCCATGGAAGACGGGCAGGTAGTAGTGAATGCCGGCAAAGTGGTCCTCAGGTCCGAACGCCTTCTCGTCGCCGCGGGCCGCAAGCCCGTCCTGGAGCCCCTCAAGCTTGAAAATGCCGGCATCGAGTACACCAAAAAGGGCATCACCGTCGACAGCTACATGCGCACCAGCAAAAAGCACATCTACGCCGTTGGCGACTGCAACGGGCAAACTCTCTTCTCCCACGCAGCCATGCACCAGGGCATGCTTGCCCTCATGCACGCCGTGTCGCCCCTGTCCATGCCCTTCCTGAAGCGGGAGCGCTACGTGGTCCCCTGGTCGGTCTTCACCGAGCCCGAGGTCGCCCAGGTGGGCCTCACCGAGAAACAGGCCCGGGAGAAGGGGCTAAATATCGAGGTAGTGAAGAAAGACTTTCGGTCCTACGGCCGCACCGTGGCCGACGGTCATCCCGAAGGCTTCATAAAGATCATCACCGACTCCGGGGGGCGCATCCACGGGGCAACCATAGTGGGGGAGAACGCCAGCGAACTGATCCACGAATGGACCATGGCCATCCAGTACAAGAAGAAAATGCACCACGTAATGATGATGCAGCACTCGTTCCCGTCCATCTCCATGATCAGCAAGATGGTCACCGAGGACTGGATGATGAAAAAGATGAAGACCCCCTGGCTCCGTCGGTTTATCAAAGCCATCCTTTGATCGGGACAGGTAGTGAAGTTCCATATTTGGA
>LGGV01000005.1 GCA_001509095.1 Synergistales bacterium 58_81
AAGGAGGAGCTCAGGACGTCCATCGAGGCCGTGACGGCCGTACCGGTCATGGTCTCCGACCCCTGGAAGGAGTGGGGGATCGTGGGGGCGCCCGAGGAGAGGGCCGGCTGGGAGGCAGCCATCGGGCTGGCAGTAAGGAGCCTGACATGAGCGTAAAACTTGATCTGCGACCCCTGGATTACGTCGAGACCGAGAGCAAGCCCGTTCACCTGGGCAGGATAGCGGCGCTTGTCATACTGGTGCTCTTCGTGGGAGTCTCCACCATCACCTTCGCATACGGGCTTGTCCTCTCCCGGTCCCTCAGGGCCGAGAGGGTGGACCTGCAGATGAGCATCGACAGGATGCAGGAGCAGTCCGGGAGGATGACGGCAGAGCTCAGGAGGCTCCAGGCCCAGTACCAGGACTACGGCAAGGCTCTGGCCATACTCCAGAAGGAGCTTCCCTCGGTGGAGTTTTTAGGCGTACTTGAGAGGGCACTTCCCCCGGGGGTATGGCTCGAGAGGGTGAGCATCTCCGCCGGCAAGGTCGCCATGGCGGGGTTCGCCTTTACCGAGAACGACGTGGTCTCCTTCGGGAGGGCCCTCTCGGAGGCCCCCGTGGTGGCCTCCGTCGGTTTCCCCGTCACCACCAGGGTGAGGCAGGAGAGCGGTGCCTCGGTGAGGTTCTCCCTGGACTGCTCCATCAGGGACATAATGTCCATCACCCCAGCCCCTGAAGATGACGGACAGGTCCAGGAGGTGGCTTCCCGATGAGAAAGCTCTCGCTGCCGCGAAAAAGGGTGGTTGTCTCCCTTCTGGGAGCTTTTCTGGTTGTGGCCGTCGTTGTGGGGCAGTTCCTCTTCGGCAGGATGGTGAACGAGGAACGCAGGCTGATCCAGGAACTCCGCACCAGGCAGAGGGTGCTCGAGGCGGACATCCAGAACAAGAGCCGCCTTCTGCAGGCCTACAGGAGCACCAACGGGGAGATCGGCGCATACCGGGTCTCCCTTCCGCCGGACCAGGTGGCCTTCTACTCCTCCGTGGAGAGGGAGCTGACCAAAAACGGCATTCAGGTGAACAGCATGAAGCCCTCCAAGCCCGTATCGGGCAACTCGGCCGTGCAGGTCGATTTCGTGGGACCCTACTACTCGGTGCTCAGCGTCTTCTCCGACTGGAGAGGGATGGGGAGCGCCGTCAGGATGATCAGCGTCAGCCTGGGCGCCGACGAGCCCGGAAAGGTAAAGGGCACGGCAGTCCTCGAGTCGGCCCTGGCGGGGGGGGGTGGCTAGAATGGCAGGACCCGACACATGGTCGGGGACCATCAGGGAGCTCTGGAGGGACGTTGTCGAGGGGGACCGCTTCCCCAGGCTCCTCAGGCTGCTTCTGGCGGTAATTCTCATAGCGGGAACGATCTGGTCGGCGATGCTCTTAAGGCAGATGATCGTTACAGCCCAGGCCAGGGAGATGCCCCCGCCGCCGGCCGGTACCGCCGCGACGGACAAGGAGATCGAATCCCTCATGGAGACGGCGGCCGGCTTCAGGAACGCCGTCCTGGCCCGTTCGGGGAGCACCCAGCTCACAGTCCTGGCCGCCACCCTGGCAAGGCGGCCCTTCTCACCGTCGGAGCCCGAGGCGAATCTGACCGAAGAGGGCGAGACCGCCATCGCCCAGGCTCCGCCCGACATATGGATAAAGGCGGTGCTGATCAGGGGGAAGGAAGCGGCCGTGGTGGCCGACATAGAAGGTTACGGCGACGGCGTGATCCTCAAGAGGGGGACCTCCTTCGGAGGAGGCCTCGGAAGGGTCCTTGGCATCTCACAAGACAAGGTGGTGGTCACATGGTCCGGTCAGCAGGTCGACATTCCCGTGGACAGATGATAAGGGCCCTGGGAGTTCTCTTTATTTCGGTCTTTCTCCTCTCCCCATGCCCCGCACTGACCGCGGCGGCGGCTCCGGAAGGAGGGTCCGCCGCGGAGATGGGACCGGCCCCTCCGGCCATCCTGGGACTTACCCTCGTTCAGGGCGGGTCCACCCTGGCTGTATTCCGGGTAACGGGGGAGAAGCTACCCGTACCCGACGTTCTGTCCACCGACGAGAACGGCCTGGTCCTCCTCTGGGAGGGTGTGATCCTCCCCTCAGGTTACTGGGAGAGGTCCTTCCCGACGCCGCTGGTGCAGGGGGTGGTCCTCCGGCAGGAGCCCGAGGGGGTCCAAATGCAGATCCGTTCCACCAGGAGGGTCTACCTCGGGAAGACCGTGGGCGACCCACCCAGCCCTATGATGCACCTGCACCTGACCACCGGCGAGATCGCGGAGGAGATAACCCTCCCCGTAACCGGAGTTCCGAAGGTGGTGGCAGGCGACCCCTTTGCATCATCGGCCCCGGTGAACCTTCAGCTTCGCGACTCGGACCTGAGGGACGTCTTCCGCATGCTGGGGTCCATGGTGAACATGAACGTGGTCATTGACCCTTCGGTCCCGGCGACGCCGGTGACGATAAGCCTCAACAATGTGCCCATGAACGAGGCTTTCCAGTATCTGATGAGGATGTACGACGTATCCTATGCCATCATGGGCAAGACCATCATCATAGGCAAGAAGGACAACCTCTCTCGCACCATGGGGATGGAGAAGACCCGCGCCTTCAGAGTGGCCTATGCCGACCTGGGTCAGGTCCCGGCCCTGCTTCAGGGGCTCTCCGGCGTGGCAAGCGTCGTCGTCGACGAGAGGCTCAGGACCGTCTACGTGACAGCCTCAGAGGAGAGGCTCGAGGACGTGGCCGTAACTCTCCAGAGGATAGACCACCCGGGGAGGCAGGTCATGCTCCAGGCAAGGATCGTTGAGGTCTCCGAAAGCGGCTCCGATGAATTGAAAAGTCTGGTAAATGCTGTTTATGATAGATGGTATGCATCCTTTTCGAGCACTGGAGGAGTAATTGGATATTTTGATGATGGAAATGTTATTTCCCCGTATGAAAATAATCCGGCTTATGATCCAGCAAGAGATGCGAGGGAAATAAATCCGCCGGAGAGCATAACTTTCCCGGAACTTAGTGGCAATACCCTAAGATTCTTCGACGCAAGCCTTCAGATCCTCGAAAGGGAGGACAAGGCCAAGATGCTGGCCAGTCCGTCAGTGGTCACCCTTGACGGCCAGAAAGCCTCCATCAAGCTCCTGACGGACATCAAGTACGTGTCGGAGCGCGACGACCAGGGCAGGCCCACCTACGGTGAGGTCGAATCGGGTCCTTCCCTGGAATTCACCCCGATCGTCGGACGGTCAGACATAGTGACTATCGAGATGAACGTGAAGACCGGCGACGCCATCCTTACCTACGACTCCCTTCTGAGAGGGTATATACCCCAGTCGACCACCAGGGAGGTCCAGACCGTAGTCAGGGTGAGGGACGGGGAGCCCTTTGTGGTCGGCGGACTTTTCAACGAGAGCAAGTCCGAGAACGAATGGAAGGTACCGATCATCTCCGATATACCGCTTCTGGGTGAGCTTTTCAAGGGCCGGAACACGACTCTTAACAAGTCGGAGGTCATCATGGTGGTGGTGCCCTACATCCTGGACGTGCCGGAGTCGGCTATCCAGGGGAGCGACGTCAGGCTGAACTGAAGGGCTTTCGGGGACTGGAAACCTCTCCCTGGTAGGGTTAAACTGTTATCCGCGGCTCCTATGGGCCGGTCTTTGAATCTATTTTGATGGATCCAGCGGGAGGGTTTGTTATATGGGTCAGGTGGTAGATACCAGCAGTTTCCATTCGGGGATGAAGGTCCTCTGGCAGGATGGCATCTGGGAGATCATCGACTGCCAGCACCACAAGATGGGGAGAGGCGGCGCAATAGTAAGGACCAGGCTCCGGAACCTCGAGAACGGGTCCATCGTGGAGAACTCCTTCAGGTCCGGCGAGAAGCTCGAAAGGGTCATATTCGACGACAAGGCGGCCCAGTTCCTGTACCAGGACGGCGAGAACTACGTCTTCATGGACATGGAGAACTACGACCAGATCTACATCCACAAGGACAGCCTGGGTTCGGCCGCTTCGTTCCTGACGGATAACCTCGAAGTTGTGCTCGAGATGCACGAGGGGAGGATCATGGGGATAGAACTTCCCAAGAGCGTGGAGCTCAAGGTCGTGGAGACGTTCCCTGGCTACAAGGGGGACACCGTATCGGGGAGCGGCAAGCCGGCGACCCTGGAGACGGGGTTCACGGTGACGGTGCCCATGTTCGTTGAGGAGGGCGACGTGATAGTCGTGGACACCCGTACAGGCGAATACCTTGAAAGGGCCAAGCGATAAAATAGAGCAGGGAGGTTCATTCCGATGGGTGCAAGGGAGAAGATAGCGTTCCTTAACGGCCTCCTGGAGGGTCTCGACCCCAAGGGTGAGGCGGAGAAGAAGATTTACACCGGCATCGTCGACGCCCTGAACGCACTGGCCGACGAGATAGACGACCACGCCGAGGTACTTGACGAGCAGCAGGAGTTCCTCGAGGACCTCTCGGAGTACTGCGAACAGCTCGAGGAGGACATGAGCAGCCTCGAGGGTGATATGGACGACATGGACGATCTCATGGACGACGAGACGGAGGGGATCTTCGACTCCCAGGAGTGTCCGGAGTGCGGACATGTCTTCTTCTTCAGGTCCGAGGCAAGGATGGAGGACGGTTCTCTCCAGTGCCCGGAGTGCGGCTTTATGATCCATGACTGATATCGTCCCGAATCAATGGGGTCAAAGGAGGGATAGGGAATGAGTCCATCCAGGAAAGAACCTGACAAGGAAGTACCCGTTGACAGCACCGTAGAGAGTCCTGTCGAGCCCGGGAACGAACCAGGGCTCTCAGAGGAGGAGGAGAAGGGCGAGGGGAGCGTCAGGATCTCCGAAGAGGTCATTGCCCAGATAGCCACCCAGGCCCTGCTCAAGGTGAGCGGCGTCCAGCCTGCGAGTCCGGGCCTTGTGGCGAACCTGAGGCTCGGCAAGAAGACCTCCGGCGGCGTCAGGATCTCCGTCGAGGAGGGCGAGATGCCCTCGGTGGTGGTCGACGCCTACATCACAACCAAGTACGGCCTGAGGATCCCCGACATAGCCTGGGACGTACAGGAATCGATCAAGAAGACCCTGGAACAGTATACGGGGTACGTAGTGAAGGCCGTCAACGTCTTCGTACAAGGGGTCTTCTTCGAACACGAGCAGACTGCGTTCAAGGAACCCGCGAAGGACGTGAAGGAGAAGAAGGAAGAGGCTCCTGCGGGTGCACCGTCCGAAGAGCAGGCCCTCAAGAAGCAGAAGGCCGGCATTTTGGGAAAGATAGAGAAGGACAAGCCCTGATCGTACTGGCCAAGGCCGGTTATCAAGCGGCCGGTCCCATCGGGGCCGGCCTTTTATGTCGTGGGGTGATCTGATTGTTCTACTTCTGGAGAACCGGTGAAAAGGGAGAGCTCTGGCTGTCCGGAGGGGGTATCCGGGACGCCTACTCCAGGATGTACCCCGATGGCCCTGTTTGCTCCGAGGTGTCGCTCCTGGCCGACCGGGACATGCTTAATGTATCCTTTGTACTGGAGCCGGGGTTGTCACCGTCGGACAAGTCCGCCGCGGAAAAGAGGTTCAGGGAATTCGCCCGGGAACTTGGATTTTCGGACATCCAGGCAGGGTGGATCAGAGAGGACCGTCTTCAGGAAGCACTGACGACCTCTACCATGGTGCGGTCCCCCCTGGCCTGGGGTGTCGCGGCATGGGTCCTGGTGGCGGTGATCCGTATGGGGGTCTCCGGGACGCTTCTGGCTACCGCCTTCGGCCTGGCGGCCTTCTCCGTGGCCGCACTCTACACCACGGAGCGGGGGAGTGAGATCCGCCGGTGGTTCCGGAAACTTTTGGGAAAGAGACCGTAAAGGAAGGGCAGTGGCAATTTGAAGTCAATTGTCCCGCAGAAGAGAAGAAGATCGAGAGAGATCGCACTCCAGATCCTCTATTCCATGGAGATGCGCGAGAGCGTCTCTCCCGCTGCGGCGGTGGAGCTCTACCCCTTCGACTCCGAGGATGAAGAGGTGAAGAGTTACGCTGCAAAGCTGGTCCTGGGCGTCTCCGAGAGCAGGAACATCGTCGATGACCTGATCCGGAGGCATATCATCGGATGGAGACCGGAGCGGATGGTCATCGTAGACAGAGTGGCAATAAGGCTCGCTCTCTACGAGAGCGTAGTCGCCGGGCTGATCCCCGTACCGGTGGCCATCTCGGAGGCCGTTGAGCTGGCAAAGCACTTCGGGACCGCCGAATCGGGCAAGTTCGTGAACGGGGTACTGGGTAAGATCGTCCGGGTCCTGGACAGGGGAGAAGGAACGGAGAGTCCCGATGCCGGGGATACTGACCGTTGATGAACTGACCCGTTACATTTCACTTCTTTTCGAGGAGAGCGAGACGCTCTTATCCCTCCAGGTCAGGGGGACCCTTTCGGGGTTCAAACGACACTCCAGCGGGCATGTCTATTTCACCCTGCTCGGGGAGGAGTCAAGGATATCCTGTGCCCTCTTCAGGTCCGACGCCGGGCGCATCCCCCTCTGGCCTTCAGACGGGGACGAGGTCCTTGTGACTGGCAAGGCCGGGGTCTACGGTCCCAGGGGGACCTACCAGATCTACGCCAGGACCATAAGGCCCCTGGGTGAGGCGGCTCGGACCAGGGCTAAAAAGGAGCTGATGGAACGTCTCCAGAGGGAGGGGCTCTTTGAGCCCGCACTAAAGAGAAGGCTCCCCACGCTCCCCCTCAGGGTTGCCATTGTTACCTCTCCTACCGGTGCCGCTGTAAGGGACGTAGTCAAGGTCGCCAGGGAGAGGTTTCCTCTCTGCAGGCTCCTGGTGGTCCCGACGGTGGTCCAGGGGATGACTGCCGTGGAGGAGATCGCCAGAGGCCTGTTTCGTGCCGGAAGCATCCCCGAAGTTGAAGCTGTGATGCTCGTCAGGGGAGGGGGGAGCCGCGACGACCTCAATCCCTTCGATGAAGAGGAGGTCGTGAGGGCTGTCAGGACCTGCCCCGTACCTGTGGTGACCGGGCTGGGGCACCAGGTTGACAGGACGCTCTCGGACATGGCCGCGGATCTCGACGCTCCCACGCCGTCGGCTGCCGCAGAGGCACTCTTCCCCGACAGGGTGGACCTCCTCAGGGAGATCCGTGGGATCAGGGCGAGAATGGGCAGCAGCATCTCCAGAGAGATACACCGTCACCAGATGCTTCTGGATGGAAGGGTTAACTCCCTGGTAAGGTCCTTCGAAAGGTCCGTTCTCATCCCGGCCGGGACCGCCCTTGAGAGACTCAGGACAAGGGCGGCGACGGCAGCTGAGCGGGTTCTCTCCCTTTCATGGTCCTCCTTCAGGGAGGCCGCATCGGCTATGGATGCCCTCTCCCCCCTCAAGATCCTGGGCAGGGGCTTCGCCTCCTGTTCTTCGGGCGACGGGAGAGCCGTCTCCCGCGCTGCCGAGGTATCCGCCGGCGATGAACTGATAGTGGCTTTCATCGACGGGAGGGCCGAGACCACAGTGAGGTCCGTCCAGGGTGGATCCGATACAGGGGGAGGTCGGTAAACCATGGAGTACCACGCTGTCCGCTGGGACGACGAAGGGGATATGCTGGTGTTGCTCGACCAGAGGGAACTCCCCTCCAGGGTCGAACACATCCTCTGTCGCGACGCTGAGTGCGTAGCCCGGGCCATAGAAGGTCTTGCCGTCAGGGGGGCGCCGGCGATAGGGATCGCAGCGGCCTTCGGTCTGGTTCTGGGAGCCCGGGGCGGAGGGAGCGAGTTGAGCGCCGCCGCCCGGAGGCTTGTATCGACGCGACCGACGGCGGTAAACCTCTTCTGGGCTATAGGGAGGATGCTTGATAGGGCTCTCGCCGTTCCCGAGGGGGGTGACCTGAAGAAGGATCTCCTTGAAGAGGCAAAGAAAATACTGGAGGAGGATATTGCCTCCAACAAAACCATGGGGATCCTGGGGCAGGCCCTTCTCCCCCGAAGGTGCAGCGTGCTGAGTCACTGTAACGCCGGGGCCCTTGCGACAGGTGGGTTCGGTACGGCCCTTGGGGTCATCAGGGCCGCCAGGGAGCAAGGCAAGGATGTCAAGGTCTTTATCGACGAGACGAGACCTGTCCTCCAGGGAGCTCGTCTCTCCTCCTGGGAGCTGGCCGAGGATGGTTTCGATGTCACCGTTATATGCGACTCCATGGCAGGTGCCCTGATGAGGAAGGGGAAGATCGACGCCGTGATCGTGGGGGCCGACAGGATAGCCTCCAACGGGGATGTGGCAAACAAGATAGGTACCTACACGCTGGCCGTACTTGCGAAGGAGCACTGCATACCTTTTTATGTGGCGGCACCCTGGAGTACATTCGACACGGCCCTCGCCTCCGGGGAGGATATCGTCATAGAGGAGCGTTCCGGTGAAGAGGTGCGTCTCCTACCCGGAGGCCAAAGGATCCCCGACAGCGTAAAGGTGTGGAACCCGGCCTTCGACGTTACTCCCGCAGAGCTGGTTACGGCCATTATAAGCGAGAGAGGGGTCTTCAGGGCCCCCTTCGATCTTTCGGACATGAGTGAAAAAGAATCTTGAGGACAGGGTGTGATCATTTGAAATTATCTGAGATCGCCGACCCTTCCGCATTCAGGGAGGGAGAGAGGAAGGTTCTCTGGGCGAGGCAGAGGATGCCCGTACTGGCAGGGCTCGTTGGAGTTTATGGCAAGCAGAGGCCCCTTTCGGGGATCACCGTCGGGGCATGTCTGCACCTGGAGGCCAAGACCGCCTGCCTTCTTCTCGCCCTCAAAGAGCTGGGAGCAGAGGTGGCGGCGGCGGGCAGCAACCCTCTCTCGACCCAGGATGACGTGTGCGCCGCCCTTGTGAAGGCCGGGATCAGCGTCTACAGCCGCAGGGGCATGAGCGACGGGGAGTATTTCCGGAACCTTGACAATGTACTCATGTCCTCCCCGCAGATCATTGTCGATGACGGCGCAGACCTTGTTGTCATGGTCCACGAAAAGAGGCCCGATCTTCTGCGGGGTATCAGGGGAGGATCGGAGGAGACCACGACCGGGGTCAGGCGACTCAAGGCCATGGCGGAGCAGGGGGTCCTCGCCTTCCCGATGATCTCCGTCAACGACGCCAGGAGCAAATTCCTCTTCGACAACCGTTACGGAACGGGCCAGTCGGTCTTTGACGGTCTGATGAGGGCCACCAACGTCCTTCTCGCAGGGAAGATCTTCGTCGTTGCCGGCTACGGCTGGTGCGGTCGCGGAGTGGCCATGAGGGCCAAGGGTTTCGGTGCCAGGGTTGTGGTCGTAGAGACCGATCCCCACAGGGCTTTCGAGGCGCTGATGGACGGCTGCCAGGTCTGCGATATGGAACAGGCGGCGGCCCTTGGTGATATCTTCCTGACGCTGACGGGGAACAAGGGGGTCATCAGGAGAGAGCACCTCCAGGTCATGAAGGACGGTGCCATACTGGGCAACGCCGGACACTTCGACGTGGAGATCGACAAGAAGGCCCTGGAAGACCTTTCTGAAGAGGTCCTGGAAACCAGGGAGAACGTCACCACCTATGTGATGGAGGATGGAAGGAGGATCAGCCTCCTGGCCCAGGGGAGGCTTGTGAACCTCGCTGCCGGCGACGGACACCCCATCGAGATAATGGACCTCAGCTTCGGTCTTCAGCTCCGGTCCGTACTTTACCTGGCGGAGAACCGGCTCTCTCCCGGCGTATACCAGGTGCCGGAAGATATCGACAGGGCCATAGTAAGGATGGCCCTGGAGGCCCAGGGCGCCCGGCTGGAGGAGCCGACAGAGGAGCAGGAGGCCTACATGCGGGAGTGGAAGGAGTAGTCGACCATGGCAGTCCTCTTCAGGGATTTCATCTACATGGACGCGGAGATGGAAAGGGCATCGAGGGGCGATATCCTGGTGGAGGGGGACCGGATCGCAGCTATCGGTCCCGGTCCCTGGGAACTGGCCGAAGAGATCGAGACGGTCCAGGGCAAGGGCAGGACTTTGCTTATACCCGGCCTCGTCAACGGGCATACCCATGCCGCCATGGTCCTTCTCCGGGGACTGGGGGAGGAACTCCCCCTGAAGCGGTGGCTCGAGGAGAGGATATGGCCCGTTGAGGCCGGACTGGTCCCTGAACACATCTATTGGGGTACCAGGGGGGCCATAATGGAGATGGTCTCCACGGGGACCACCTGCTTTTCGGATATGTACTTCGAGATGGACGAAGTGGCGAAGGCAGCCACTGAGACGGGCGTCCGGTGCTGTATTTGCCGCGGACTGACCGGTGACGACCCCGTGAAGGTCCGTGAGGGGGTCGAGCTGTTCCGGAGATGGAACGGAAAGGGGAACATAAGGGTCCAGCTGGGACCCCACGCCCCCTACACTGTATCTCTGGGTGCCCTGAAGGAGATCGTGGGTTCTGCGGCAGACCTCGGCTCAGGTGTCCACTTCCATTTCCTCGAGGCCGAGTGGGAGGAAGCCTTCATCAGGGATAGGTTCGGCCTCTCCCCCCTGGCCTACCTGGAGGAGGCGGGGCTCCTGGAGACCAGGGGCACCGTCCTCGCCCACTGTGTATGGTTCCCCGAGGGAGAGGTCCCGGAGCTGGCAGGAACCTCCGTAACGGTGGCCCACAATCCTACGAGCAACATGAAGCTGGGGAGCGGTCATGCGCCGCTGCAGTCCTTCCTGGAGACGGGCGTGCCGGTATCCCTTGGTACCGACGGTGCCGCCAGCAACAACAGGCTCGACATCTGGGGAGAGATGAGGCTATGCGCACTGATACACAAGGGCATCTCCAAGGACCCTACGGCCATAGCAGCCAGGGATATCTTCAGAATGGCGACCCTGTCTGGGGCGTCGGCAGCGTGTTTCGAGAAGCTGGGTCTTATCAGGGAGGGCTGGCAGGCCGACCTGGTGATGGTCGATCTTGACCGACCGCACTACATCGGCTGGGACCCCGATAATCTCATCGGCTTCCTCGTCTACGCCGGTTCCAGTTCCGATATACTGGGGACGATGGCCGCCGGCAGGTGGCTCTTCCGCGACGGAGAGTTCCCCGGTCAGGACAGGGGAGAGGTCATGGGCGAGATCTCCAGGTGCAGGGACGACCTCCTGGGCCGCGCCCTCCGCCGGTAGTGATATAATCGCCTGAAAAAACAGAAGGAGACATCCTGAAGATGCGATGGAGAAGCGGAAAGGACCTAAGGGAGCTGTTCTTGTCCTACTTCGAGAGAAAGGATCACAGGAGATTCCCCAGCTTTTCGCTGGTGCCTGATGATCCGTCCATTCTTTTCACAATAGCTGGCATGGTCCCCTTCAAACCCTATTTCCTGGGGATGAGGGTACCCTCCTTCAGCAGGGCCACCACCTCCCAGAAGTGCGTTCGGACCAACGATATCGAGAATGTCGGCAGGACCGCCAGGCACCATACCCTCTTCGAGATGCTGGGCAACTTCAGCTTCGGCGACTATTTCAAGAGCGGCGCAGCGGCCTTCGCTTGGGAGTTTCTCACCGACGAGGTGGGGCTGGACCCCGACAGGCTATACCCCACCATCTTCCGGGAGGACGAGGAGGCCTTCTCCATATGGAACGGAGAGATCGGCGTTCCGGCGGACCGTATCTACCGCATGGGCGAGGAGGACAACTTCTGGTCCGTAGGGCCCGTGGGACCCTGTGGCCCCTGTTCGGAGCTCATCTACGACCAGGGACCCTCCTTCTCTTGCGGAAGGTCCGACTGCGGTGTGGGGTGCGATTGTGACCGCTACCTTGAGGTGTGGAACCTGGTCTTTATGCAGTACAACCGCCTCGAGGACGGATCCCTGGAACCTTTGCCCAAACAGAACATAGATACGGGAATGGGCCTGGAGCGCCTCTCTTCGGTGGTGCAGCAGGTGCCGGGAGATTTCCAGACGGACCTCTTCAAGCCCCTTGTCGAAAAATCCTGCGAGATATGCGGCATAAGGTACGGCGAAGACCCGATGGGGGATATGGCAGCAAGGGTCATCTCTGACCATTTCCGGGCCACGGCCTTCATGATCGCCGACGGGGTACTCCCCTCCAACGAGGGGCGGGGCTACGTCCTCAGGAGGATCCTGCGAAGAGCTGTACGTTTCGGGAGGCTTTTCGGCGTCGACAGACCCTTTTTGATGGACCTGTTCCCCGCACTGCTGGAGGTTATGAGCGACCCCTACACCGAGCTTGTGGAGCAGAGGCCCCTTGCCGAACAGGTCATCGAAATGGAGGAGGATCGGTTCGGAAGGACCCTGGAGCAGGGTCTTCGCCTGCTCGAGTCGGAGATCGGCTCCCTCTCCGGGAAGAGGGGCGCGACACTTTCCGGAAGGGTCGCCTTCGAGCTTTACGATACCTTCGGCTTCCCCTATGAACTTACCGAAGAGGTCTGCCAGGAGAAGGGGGTCTCCGTCGATCGCGAAGGTTTCACGGGGGAGATGGAGAAACAGAGAGAGAGGGCCAGGGCCGGGGCGAAGACTGTGTCCGGTGGCCTGGGAAAGGGCCTTTTCGAGGAGATCAGGGAGAGGCACGGAGCAACGGCTTTCAGCGGCTATGTCTCGGAGAGGATCCACACTACGGTGACCGCCGTCGTAGTCGACGACAGGAGGGTAAAGAAAGCTCCCAAGGGCGCAGAGGCCCTTATGGTGCTTCAGGATACCCCCTTTTACGGGGAGGGCGGGGGACAGGTCGGGGACAGGGGCACAATTAGAGGTGAGAGCTTTTTTGCAGAGGTTACCGACACCTTTAGGGCCGCTGGTGACCTGGTGGTGCACAGGGTCACCATAACCGAAGGCGAAGCTGCCGAAGGCAGCGCCGTGACAGCCCAGGTCGATAGTGACCGGCGGCGCGCCATCAAGGCCCACCACTCCGCCACCCACCTCCTCCACGAAGCCCTCGTAAGGGTTTTGGGCAGACATGTCACCCAGGCCGGATCCCTCGTCAACGAGGAGCTGCTCCGGTTCGACTTCACCCACATGAAGCCCCTCACGCCGGAAGAGATAGAGAAGGTCGAGATGATCGTGAACCGCCAGATCGTACTCAACACCCCCCTCGAGGTGATCCAGACCGATGTAGAGAGCGCCAGGAGGATGGGCGCCAAGGCCCTCTTCAACGAAAAATACGGCGAAAGCGTCAGGGTGGTGCGCGTCCCGGGCTTCAGCGCGGAGCTTTGCGGCGGGACCCATGTAGACGCTACCGGCGACATAGGGTCCTTCAAGATCGTCCGGGAAGAGGGCATAGGATCGGGGATCAGGAGGATCACGGCCCTGGCGGGCATACCCTCCTTCCTGCACCATCGGCGGCTCTTCGAAAAGGTCGAGAACCTGGGAAGGGTCCTTTCCGTCCCCCCCGAGGAGCTCGAAAAGAGGGCGGAGGAGATAGTCCAGGAGAACCGTTCCCTCCTGGTCCAGATGGATAGACTTAAGAGTCGCTCCGCTCTTTCAAGGTTGGAACAGCTGGTGGCGGGCCGGGAGGAGGCCGGAGGTGTCTATGTCGTGACAGGAGCCTTCGAAGGGACGGGGCCGGAGGCTCTCAGGGAAGTGGGCGACAGGGTAAGGCAGAGGGTCTCCCCCGTTGTGGTCGTCCTGGCCAGCGAAGAGGGGGGTCGGGGGAGCCTGGTGGCCATGGCCGACAGAGAGGCCGTGGATCTGGGGGTCAACTGCGGCCTTCTGGTCAGGAGAATAGCCTCGGAGCTGGGCGGCGGCGGAGGCGGGAGACCCGATATGGCCCAGGCAGGTTTCAGAGATGTGGCCGGGATCCCCGTCTCTCTGAGGAATGTCCGCAGAATAGTTCTGGAAATGACAGGGGAAAGGGTTTGAAGAGGATACTGGGTCTGGACATAGGAAGGGTCAGGATAGGAGTTGCCATAAGCGATCCCCTGGGAGCGTTCGCCCAGGGGATCGATGTACTTGATGCCGGGAAGGACTGGATGGAGCATGTCAGGGAGTTGGTCCGGGAGCGGGACGTTGGCATCATCGTCGTCGGCGTCCCCGTAAGGACAGACGGTTCAAGGGGGCCCGAGGCGGCCTGGGTTGAGGGTGTAATGGAAAAGCTACGGAAGAAGGTAGGTGACGGTGGGGTCGAGATAGTGCCCTGGGATGAGAGGTTCTCCACCGCCGAAGCCGAGAGGGCGCTTATCAAGGGGGACCTCTCCAGGCGGAGAAGGAAGGGCGTAATAGACAAGGTGGCCGCTTCTCTTATCCTGCAGTCCTTCCTGGATAACAGGAGGGTCTGGTCTTGAAGCTGCCTGAGGACGTCAAGATGACCCCCATGCTCAAGCAGTACACCGAGTGGAAGAGAAGGTACCCCGACTGCCTGCTCTTCTTCCGGATGGGCGACTTTTACGAGATGTTCTTCGAGGACGCAAGGATCGCCGCGTCGATCCTTGACATAGCCCTCACAGCCAGGGATCCCGAGAAGAAGATACCCATGGCGGGAGTTCCCTACCACTCCGTCGAGAACTACCTGGAGAGGCTTGTGGCTTCAGGGCGGAAGGTGGCCATCTGCGAACAGGTATCCGAGCCGAACGGAAGGACCCTGGTCGACAGGCAGGTGGTCAGGGTAGTCACACCCGGGACCTTCCTGCCCGCCGAATCGGCTTCGGAGGGGAGGCTGGCCTGTGTCAACGTCCTTCCCGATGGCGTGTCCATGGCCCTTTTGAATTTTGCCACGGGGGTGCTTCTTGCGGGGACGCTGAGCCCCTCGTCGGCGAGGGCGGAGTTGGCGGCTTTTTCGCCTTCGGAGGTCATATGCCCCTCGGGCGGAGAGAGTGAGGCCGCCGCCCTGGTCCAGTCGGGCGATGCTCCTTTGATCACATCCAGGGACAAAGACGACTTCAGGGTGCCAGGGGCCGCGAGGAGGATCTGTCGCGAATGGGAGGTCTCCTCCCTCGAGGGGTTCGGACTCTCCGATCTCGATCCGGCCTGCGGATGTGCGGCGGTGCTGCTCTCTTTCCTCCAGGAGACCCAGTTCAGGTCCGCCCGGGGTGCCGTCGAGATAAGGCCCCTCCTCGATAAGGTCTCCATGTACATCGATCCTGCGGCCATTGAGAACCTTGAGATCGCCGGAGGTTCAGGGGGCTCACTCTTCGATACGCTGAACCGATGCTCCACGGCCATGGGGCGGAGAAAGCTGAAGGAGTGGCTCCTGCACCCGCTCATCGACCCGGGCTCCATATCGGAAAGGCATGAAAGGGTTGAGGCCATGCTGCAGGCCCCCGAGGCAAGGGCAAGGCTGCATCGGGCTCTTTCAGCCTGCGGCGACGTGGACAGGGCGCTCTCCAGGATATCCTTCGGGAGCGCCGGACCAAGAGATCTTGGCATCATAAGGGACACCCTGGAGGCTGTACCGGCCATAGCAGGACACCTGGACAGGATAGGCCTGTCAGACCTCCTGACCCTCCCGGAGAGACTGGATGAATTGAGGCTGCACCTTTCCTCTGCCCTCGAGGAAGAGCTCCCCAGGACCGTTCAGGGCGGCAGCGTGATCCGAAGGGGGTTCGACCCGGTCATCGATAGCCTCAGGGACGTCAGGAAGAACGAGAAGGAGTGGCTTGACAGTTATCTGGAGGAGATAAAGGAGAGAACGGGGATCAGGAACATGAAGATCGGGTTCAACAGGGTCTTCGGCTACTTTATTGAGATCAGCAAATCCTCCCTTAAGGATGTTCCGCCCTCTTTCACCAGGAAGCAGACCCTGGTCTCGGCCGAGAGGTTCGTGACGGAGGAGCTGGGACTCTTCGAGAAGAGGATGCTTTCGGCCACGGAAGAGGCCAGTGAGCGGGAGGAGCAGCTCTTCAGGGAGCTATGCCTCTCGGTGAAGGATTCCTCTCCTGGTCTCAGGGCGCTGTCGGATTCGATCGCCGCCGTGGATGTTCTGGCGTCCTTCGCCCGGGTCGCCGCCCAGGAGGGCTACTGCAGACCCGATGTGGACTACGAGGATCGCTTCCATATCCGGGGGGGTAGACACCCCGTGGTGGAGAATTCGCTCGTTTCGGGAGGCGCCTTCACCCCCAATGATGTCCTTCTCGACGGTGTGGAGAACCGTATTGCCATAGTTACTGGTCCGAACATGGCAGGCAAGTCGACCTACCTGAGGATGGCGGCCCTCCTGGCCATAATGGCCCAGGCGGGGTCCTTCATCCCCGCCGAAAGTGCCAGCCTCGGGGTCGTGGAGAGGATCTTCTCCCGCATCGGGGCCCGGGACGAGATCGCCAGGGGCCGGAGCACCTTCATGGTCGAAATGATCGAGACCGCCAACATTCTCAACAACGTCAACTCCAGGAGCCTGGTGATACTTGACGAGGTCGGGAGGGGGACCTCGACCTATGACGGCATGAGCATCGCATGGGCGATCCTCGAATATCTCCAGGAACAGCCTGACCGGCGTCCCAAGGTGCTTTTCGCCACCCACTTCCACGAACTTACCGTCCTCTCCGGCAGGCTCCCCGGCGTCAAGAACCTCAGTATGGCCGTCGAGGAGACCGGCGAAGGCATCGTCTTCCTGTACAAGGTAGTGCCGTCCCCGGCGGACAGATCCTACGGGATCGAGGTGGCCAGGCTGGCAGGTATCCCCCAAAGGGTCCTGGAAAGGTCCATGGAGATCCTGGAAGAGTTCGAAAAGAACAACGGGGCAGTTCAGGCCAGACCACCCCGTCAGACGGCGGGACAGCTACCACTGTTCAGCGAGGATGCCGAAGAGCTGATCCTGGAGCTTGCCGGAGTTGAACCCGACGGGATGACTCCGATCCAGGCCCTTCAGCTGTTGTACTCCCTGAGGGACCGGGCAGCGGGGGTGTTGAGGTCAAGATGAAACCCATTAGACAGCTTTCGCCTGACGTTTCTTCCCGTATAGCCGCCGGAGAGGTTATCGAGAACCCGGCTTCGGTGGTCAAGGAGCTTCTGGAAAACTCACTCGATGCCGGGGCCAGAAGGATCACCGTGGAACTCAAGGAAGGCGGCAAGACCTTCATCGTCGTTGAGGACGACGGGTTCGGCATCCCCTACGCGGAACTCCCTCTCGCCGTGGAGAGGTTCGCCACCAGCAAGATCACGGGAGTTGATGACCTTTCCCATATCGGTTCCTTCGGCTACAGGGGGGAGGCGCTGGCAAGCGTCTGCGCCGTGAGCAGGCTGGAGATCAGGAGCCGAAGGCAGGGCGAAGAGGGGGGAATGCTCCGCGCCGAGGGAGGGGTCGTCGGTCTTCACGTTACCCTTCCCTGTAGACAGGGGACCAGGATCCAGGTGGAGGACCTCTTCTTTAACCTCCCCGCAAGGAAGAGTTTCCTCAAAGGGTCCGCCACGGAGGCAAGAAGGGCGGTGAACGTGGTCAGGGAGTATTCGGCCGCTTTCCCGGGAGTAGCATTCCGTGCTCTCTCCGAAAACCGGGAGGTATTCTCCACCGACGGATGCCTCGACAGGGTGGAAGTGCTCAGAAAGGTCTGGGGTACCGGTGAAACGCCCAGGCATTACATCGTTGCATCGGGGCCGTTGAAGGTGGAGACCGCATGGCACCCCTCGCCAGGGTCGAGGAGAAGGGATTCCATAATATTCTTCAACGGGAGGCGGGTTCGGGACGCCGCCGTTTCCGCGGCTCTTTCGTCCTGCGGAGAGGCCGCCTCGGGGAACTGGATGTTCTTCATCACTGTACCGGCCCGACTCCTCGATGTGAACGTCCACCCCGGCAAGGCAGAGGTGCGATGCCACTCCTCCCTTCCCGTATTCGACACGGTAAGGAGGTCCGTTCTGGACCTCGTTGAGGGTGGCAGCATGACCGCTGAAGGGCTGCAGACCCTTTCGGACCTCCCGCTGAAGAGAGATATGGCCCGAAGGGCAGGCTCCGGACCTTTTCCAGGCCAGCCCAGGGAGGAAGGCCTCTTCGCCAGGGTGGGCGAACCTCGCTTCCCGCCGTCGATCGATGCCGGAGGGAGCGGAGTGGCCGGCGCGAGGCGTTTCATATGCCGGATCGGATCGGGATACCTCCTTTTCGAGGAGAGCGACGGCCTTCTTATCATCGATCCCCATGCCGCCCATGAAAGGATCCTCTTCGAGAGGATCTCCGGCAGGCCATCGGGGACTATGCCGCAGAAGATACCCGTACCCGTCAATCTGCCCCCCTCCCTCTCTGAAAGGGCTGAAGGATCAAGAACCGAACTGGAAGAGCTGGGGTTCCGGTTCGGCAAGGGTCAGGGGGGCGTTACCCTGGAATCGGTACCCGGTGGGTCCTCCACCAGCGGGTTCCTCGACCCGCTGGACCTTCTGAGATCCACCGTGGCGGCCATCGAGGATGGCCTTCCCCCTGAATTCCTCCTGGCCGGGGCGCCCGGCCAGTCCTGCAAGGCGGCGATCAAGATCAGCGACAGCATAAACCTTGAGGAGGCAGAGGCACTTCTTGAGGACCTCTTCCACTGCGAAGAGCCCTCCATGTGCCCCCACGGAAGACCTACCTTCATAAGACTTCGTGACAGGGATCTGTCAAGGCTTTTCGGAAGGGGTCAGGGCAATGAATGAAGGTTACAGGGAGATCCTCTCCGTCATAGGTCCGACGGCCTCGGGGAAGACCCTTCTCTCCCTTGAGCTGGCCCGAAGGCTCGGAGGGGAGATCATCTCCGTGGATTCCCGCCAGGTCTATCGTTTCATGGACATAGGGACCGACAAGATCAGCCGGGAGATCCGGGAGGAGATACCTCACCATCTGATCGATGTTGTGGATCCCGATGAGACCTTCTCGGCTGCCGATTTCGCCGCAGGAGCCGCCAGGGCGGTAGAAGAGATAGCCGCCAGGGGCAGGGTCCCCATTCTGGCCGGAGGGACCCCTTTCTACTACAGGGCCCTCTTTTCCGACATCATCGACTTCGGGGTCCAGAGATGGGACGACACCAGAAGAGAGTATGAGAAGGAGTGGGACCAGAGGGGATCGGATCTCCTTTACCGGAAGCTGGAGAGCCTTGACCCGGTCTATGCCGCCAAGGTCCATCGGAACGACCGGTTCAGGGTCATCAGGGCCCTTTCGATAATCGACAGGACGGGCAAGAACCCCACTACTATCCGGAGAGAAGGCCAGGGAAGAAGACCCTGTTTTGCGCCCCTCTATGTCGGTCTCTACCCTGGAAGGGCGGAGCTCTACCGGAAGATCGGGGAGAGGGTCAGGGAGCAGTTCAGCTCCGGATACCCCGAGGAGGTGAGATCCCTCCTCGACCGCGGCTACGGACCTGATCTCCCTTCGATGAGAGGTTTCGGCTACAGGGAACTGGCGGCCTTCCACGAGGGCAAGATCAGCCTCGAGGAGGCCCTGGAAGGAGATATCAGGGCGACCAAGGCCTTTTCCAGAAGACAGATGACATGGTTCAGAAGGTTTTCACCAAGCCTGTGGTATTATGTCAAAGGCGTTCCGATACAGGATATCGCGAGGAAAGTGGTGGATCTTTGGGAAGCGAGAAAAAGGGGACAACAGGGGATCTAGAGCTGGTCTTCGCCGAACCGAAGGGCTTCTGCTTCGGTGTGAGAAGGGCCATTGCCGCCCTCGAGGAGTCCCTTGAACTGCACGGCAGGGTCTATGCCCTCGGGAGTCCTATCCATAACCCCCAGGAGGTAGAAAGGCTACTTTCAAAAGGCCTGGTGATCATTGAAACCCCATCGGAGATGCCCATGGGTGGCGCCGTATTCGTCCGCGCCCACGGTGTCTCCGACCCCGTCATGGAAGAGCTGCGCTCCCGGAACGCGCTGGTCGTGGACGGCACATGCCCCTTTGTGAGCAAGGCAAAGGAGAAGGCCGCCCTCCTCTCCAGGGAGGGTTACACCGTAATGATCCTAGGGGACGAAGATCACCCGGAGGTGAAGGCCATCAGGCTGTCCTCGGAAGGGCCGGTGACAGTCGTCGATCCTTTACGGCTGAAGAGTTTCGATGTTGAAGGGTTGAACAAAGTCGGCATAGTATCCCAGACCACCCAGCGGGAAGAGGACCTCTCGGCGCTGGTATCCGGTGTATCGGCCAGGGCCTCCGAAACAAGGGTCTTCAACACCATCTGCGACGCCACCTCTTCGAGGCAGAGGTCGGTGGCACGCCTTGCGGGCTCGGTTGATGGTATTATCATCATTGGCGGAAAAAACAGCGCCAACACGGAAAAACTCTTCGAGATAGCAAAAACATCAGGTACACCGACCCTCTGGATCGAGGACGAAGAGGGGCTCGAAAGGGGATGGTTGGAGGACAAGACAAGGATCGGGATCGCGGCGGGCGCAAGCACACCCGACTGGCTGATCCACAGAATCGCTACGAGACTTGCGTCTGCAAAGAGCGCCAGGGAGGATGGATGGTAATGACAGAAGAGAACAGACCGATCAACGGCAACGACGGTAACGTGCTTTCTAACGAAGGAAATGAATCGATGGAAAGTTTTCTCGAAAAGTACGAGGTTGGGGCGATCCACCGGGGGAAGACCGTTGAGGGGACCGTGGTGGAGTCCAACGAGGACGGATGGCTGGTTGACGTGGGTTTCAAGTGTGAGGGCTTTCTACCAAGGAACGAATGGAGCCACAGGTCCCTTGTGGAAGCCAAGGAAGTCCCCTCAGTGGGCGATACCGTCAGGGTACAGGTCGTCTCCCTGAAACAGGGCGAGGAGGCTCAGCTCATCGTGAGCCGCTGGAGAACGGAGTTCGACGAACGATGGGACGCAATGGAATCGAGCCTTACCGGTGATGATGTCCTGGAGGTCAGGGGGCTGCGGAAGGTCAAGGGCGGCCTGATAGTGGACTGCTGCGGCATAGAGGGATTCATTCCCGTCTCCCACCTCGCCGAGGAGGGCAGGGGGATCAACCCCTCGAGACTTGTCGACGACACCTTCAGCGCCAAGGTAATCGAAAGGGACCGGAGAAAGAGGAGGATCGTCCTCTCCAGGAGAGCCCTCCTTGAGAACGAACTCATGGAGGAGAAACGGTCCTTCTTCGAAAAGACCGAGACAGGGCAGACGTTGGAAGGGACGGTCACGTCCATTACCTCCTTCGGGGTCTTCGTCAACCTGGGGCCCGTGGAAGGGCTTGTGCACAACACGGAGCTCGCCTGGGGGAGAAACGTCAAGCCGAAAGAGATCGTAAACAAGGGCGACCGGGTAATGGTCAAGATCATCGGCATAGACCCTGAGAACACCCGGGTGTCCCTGAGCATAAAACAGACCCAGCCAGATCCCTGGGACAGCGTGGCAGGTCGCTACACCGAAGGCGAGGTCCTGACGGGCAAGGTCACCAACCTGGCCGATTTCGGCGCCTTCGTGGAGCTTGAACCAGGGATCGAGGGGCTTGTCCATATCGGTGATATCAGCTGGCAGAGGATCCGCCACCCCAGAGAGGTCCTCAAGAAGGGGCAAAAGGTGGAGGTCCAGGTACTCTCCGTCGATGTGGAGAACAAAAGGATCAGCCTCGGCTACAAACAGCTCCACGACCCCTGGAAGGATATCGAGGAGAAGTACCAGGTAAACGGTGTCTACCCTGTAAAGATAGTACGTCTGACCGATTTCGGGGCCTTTGTGGAGCTGGAGGATGGGATCGAGGGCCTGATCCACGTCTCACAGATCAGCCGCAAACGGGTCGAGAAACCCAGGGACGTGGTCTCTGAGGGGCAGGAGGTCCAGGCCCGGATCATAGAGATCAAACCCAACGAGAGAAGGATCCGGCTAAGCATGAGCGTACTCGAGGAGCCCGAACCTAGGAAGGAGAGGGAGCCCGAAAAGAGGCGCAGAAAGAACGAGCCCCGCAACGACCCCTCCCAGTTCATGGACGGGGAGACCAATGTGACCATCGGGGACATTATCAAGGAATCCCTGCAGGGAGAGTAGTACCTGACCAGCCGGCGGCCCTCTTCGGAGGGCCGCTTTTCAAGGAAGACGGAAGGGGAGGATCGCTGGATGCCAGTAAGAACTATCCGGGAGTACCCCGATCCGGTCCTCAGGGGAAGGGCGGAGGACGTTACTGATTTTGGAGAAGAACTCCAGTCCCTTCTTGAAGACATGTGGGAGACCGTGGAAAGATACGACGGCGTAGGCCTTGCGGCGCCGCAGATAGGGGTCAACCTGAGGGTCGCCGTTATCGGGTGGAAGGACCGCAAGATAGTTCTCGTCAACCCCGTTGTGGTGGAATATGAAGGCGAGGAGATCCTCGAAGAGGGGTGTCTTAGCGCCCCCGGATTCTACGAGAAGGTAGCCCGACCGGAGAGGGTCGTGGTGGAAGCCCTGGACGAGAAGGGGCAAGCCTTCAGAACAGAGGAGAAGGGGTTCCTTGCAAGGGCCCTGATGCACGAGATAGACCACCTGGAGGGCAGGCTTTTCTTCGACCGGATCTCCCCCCTGAAGAGAAAGTTCCTCAAAAGAAAACTCGAGAAAAGGGTGGAAAAATGACCAGGAATGAGCCTTTTTGGTTCGCCGGATCGGGGAGGTTCGCCGCCCGCTGCCTTGAGATAATGACAGAAAAACTCCACTTCAGCAGGATCATCACAGCTCTTCCCAAGCCTGCGGGCCGCTCCCTTGAAATGAAGGGGACCCCCGTCGACAGGAGGGCTTCGGAGTTGGGCCTTCCGATCCTTCGGACCGGGGATATAAACAGGGACAAAGATATCCTGAGCCTTTTCCTGGAAGAGAGACCCTTCTGCATCTTTGTCATAGACTTCTCCCATTTGATAGGTGAACCCTACCTCTCCATGCCGGGACCCGGGTGTCTGAACATACACCCCTCGCTGCTGCCCGCCTACCGGGGCGCAGCCCCGATCCAGAGAGCCATAATGAACGGGGACAGTGAGACGGGAGTGACCGTCTTCAGGCTGGTTAAAGAGATGGATGCAGGGCCCGTGCTCATATCCGCAAGGGTGAAGATAGGAGTCGATCAGACCTGTGGTGACCTCATGGAGATACTTGCCGTGGAAGGTAGCCGCATAGCCCTGGATGGTTTAGAATTATTCCGCAGGGGAAGGATTTCCTTCAAGGAGCAGAAGCACGAGGAAGCCTCTTTCGCACCCAGGATCACAAAGCAGGAAACAGAGCTGAGATGGGAAAAACCTTCCAGAGCGGTTCACGACCTTGTCAGGTCGCTGAACCCTCATCCGGGATCTTTCTTCAGATGCAAAGAAAAGCGGATCAAAATATGGAGGACACGAATGCGGTCCGAAAATGGAGTCCCAGGCGAGATCATCGCATCCACCGAGGTAAATCCCGTAGTGGCTTGCGGTCAGGGTTCCGTCGAACTGGTCGAGGTACAGGAAGAAGGCCGCCGGCGTACTGACGGCGCTAGCTGGGCCCGGGGCCGTTCGATAAGGAAGGGGGATCTCCTGAAGTGAAGAGAACATTGGAACCGCACCCTTTTCCGAGCTCTCTGTGCGAGAGAGAATGGCCCAAGGCCCTGGCCGTTACCGGGGCCCTCGGATCAGGGAAGACCGAATGGGTGCTGAACCTGGCCATGGCCTTCCTGGGGTGTGGTGAAGAGGTAACAGTGGCAGACGTGGATATAATCAACCCCTACTTCTGTGTAAGGCAGGTCGCCGAGAACCTGAGAGAAGAGGGTCTCAATGTCTTGACCCCGCCGGAGAGCACCAGGTGGTCCGATATGCCGGTCGTATCCCCGCAGGTATCCTGGGCGCTCAAGGACCGCCGGGGGAGGCTTCTTATCGACGTTGGAGGCGATGCCGCCGGAGGGAAGGCGTTGAAGCAGTTCTCGGTCCAGATGAAGGAGTCGGGTTACCTCCTGATCCTGGTTGTCAACCCCTTCAGGCCCAGCACCAGGGAGGCCGGAGGCATCCTCGACCTGAAGAAGGGGATGGAACGCATATCGGAGCTGCAGGTGGGCGCACTGGTGGCCAACCCTCACCTTATGGACCAGACCACCGGAGAGGATCTTCTCTGGGGTTACCGGAAGGTCCTCGATGCCGGAAAGGCCCTTGGGATCGAGGTCCTTTACGGCGCCGTACCGCCCCATCTGACACCCTGGACGAAAACCTTACAGAAGGACTCCCCCATAGAGTTATGGCCCATGGTCAGGCACATGATGCTCCCGTGGGAGAGTGGCTACATGTGGACCGGGGCTGGCGACAGGTCACATGGGACTTAAGGCCGGAACCCTGAACCGGCCTCTACTACAACCAAAAAGGAAAGAGGGTGCGCGGGTAAATGGCAAAGGGACGTATTAACGTACTCGAGGAATACTGCAAGAGTTGTGGTCTTTGCGTCGAGGCATGTCCGGTCAAGGTACTTAGAATTTCGGAACATATCAACAGCAAGGGTTACCGGCCGGTAGAGCAGTACAAGGAAGGCTGCATTGCCTGCAGAATGTGTGCCACGACCTGTCCTGACGCTGCTATTGAAGTGTTCAGGATAGAAGAGGATCAATAAGGAAGGCTGGAGGTGGTATCCATGACAAGAGTTCTTATGAAGGGAACTGAAGCGATAGCAGAGGCCGCCATCCAGGCGGGGTGCAATTATTTCTTCGGGTATCCTATCACCCCCCAGAACGAGATACCGGAGTACATGTCGGCAAGGCTTCCGAAGATAGGTGGCGTCTACGTGCAGGCCGAAAGCGAGGTCGCAGCCATCAACATGGTAATGGGAGGAGGGTCCACGGGCACGAAGATCATGACGACATCATCCAGCCCGGGGATCTCCCTCATGTCGGAGGGCATCAGCTATATCGCCGGGTGCGAGATCCCTGCCGTCATAGTCAACGTGATGAGGGGAGGCCCCGGCCTCGGAGGCATTCTGCCATCACAGGCTGACTACTTCCAGGCCACCAAGGGCGGCGGGCACGGCGACTACCGTCTTCTCGTCCTTGCTCCCAGCACCCTGCAGGAAGCAGTGGAGATCACACAGATGGCCTTCGATCTCGCTTTCAGGTACCGGAACCCGGTCATGATCCTCGCCGACGGCTTCATGGGCCAGATGATGGAGGCAGTGGAGATCCGGGAGCACGTCTCAGGGGAGATCCCCTCGAGGGAGAGCTGGGCCATGGGCTGCATGAGAGAGCGCGGGGGCAAAAGGTCCATCCTCAAGAGTCTCTACCTCAATCCCGAAGATCTGGAGCAGCACAACATCAAACTCCAGAAGAAGTACCGGGAGATGGAAAAGGAGGTCAGGTTCGAGGCGTACCTTTGCGACGACGCGGAGATCCTGCTTTCAGCCTTCGGGACAACCGCCAGGATAGCCCGGTCGGCCATAAACAATCTCCGGAGCGAAGGCGCCAAGGTCGGCATGCTCAGGCCCATAACCCTTTTCCCTTTCCCGAGCGAAAAGCTTGCAGAGCTTGCCTCCGGGGTGAAACACGTCCTGGTGGTCGAGATGAACATGGGGCAGATGGTTGAGGATGTTGAGGCTGCCGTTTGTGGAAAGGCCAAGGTCTCCTTTTTCGGACACGCCGGAGGGATAGCCCCCTCGGTCAGGGAGATCGAGGACCGTATCAGGGCCATTCTTTAGTTGCGGGGAGGTGCCGGACCAATGAAGGAGATCAAGATATACGAAAGACCAAGGGCGTGGGCAAAGGGAGTACACACCCACTACTGCCCGGGTTGCGGACATGGCATTATCCACAGGCTCATCTGCGAGATCATCGATGAACTGGGGATCCAGAACGATACCATAGGGACAGCGCCGGTCGGATGCGCCGCACTGATGTACGACTATTTCGATATCGATTTCTGCGAAGCCGCCCACGGAAGGGCTCCCGCCCTGGCTACGGGTATCAAGAGGACCCGGCCTGACAAGATCGTATTCACCTACCAGGGAGACGGCGACCTTGCCTCCATAGGAGCAGCAGAGATCATCCACGTCGCCAACAGGGGCGAGAAACTGACCACTATCTTCATTAACAACGCCATCTACGGGATGACGGGCGGCCAGATGGCCCCGACCACTCTGATAGGTCAGAAGGCCACCACCTGCCCCTTCGGCAGGGACCCGCAGCTTGCGGGTTATCCCATGAGAATGTGCGAACTGCTGGCGACCCTGGAGACCCCCGGCTTTATCACCAGGGTCTCGGTAGCCAGGCCCAAGTACATCATTGAGACCAAGAAGGCCATCAAGCAGGCCTTCCAGAACCAGATCGAGGGGAAGGGGTACTCCTTTGTGGAGGTCCTCTCCAACTGCCCGACCAACTGGGGGATGAATCCCGTTCAGGCTTTCGAATGGACGGAGAGCACCATGATCCCGCACTACCCCCTGGGCGTCTTCAAGAACTTCGAATAGGGGAGGGAGAATGATATGTCCGGATTCTTCAGAGGAATGATCGCCGCCGGTTTCGGCGGCCAGGGGATAATGGTCCTGGGGCAGCTGGTGGCATATACTGCAATTAGCGAAGGCCGTCATGTCACCTGGATCCCCTCCTACGGACCCGAGATGCGCGGCGGGACAGCCAACTGTTGTGTAGCCATCAGCGACGAGGAGATCGCCTCTCCGGTTGTGGCAGAGGCGGACGTCACGGTGATAATGAACAACCCCTCCATGGAACGGTTTGAGAAGTCCGTCAAACCCGGCGGTCTGCTGATATATAACTCGGATCTCGTCACATACCCGGAACCCAGGAAGGATGTTACCGTCTTCCCTATTCCCGCTTACAGCGTCGCCCTTTCTCTCGGAAGCGACAAGGTCTCCAACATAGTCGTGCTGGGTGTCATTGTGGAGGCAACGGACCTGATCGGCCTGGAAGCATGTATCGAGACAATAAAGGACAAGCTGGGAAAGAGAAAACCGCAGTTCCTTCCCATGAATCTCGAGGCCTTCGAAAAGGGTCGGGATATCGCCCGGGGACTGCTGAAGAAGGCCTGATCAATGCCCCAGGGAGAAGAGAAGATCTCCGGGAACCTGATATACCGTGGACGGATCCTGAACCTGAGAGTCGACAGCGTCAAGCTTCCCGATGGTGGGAGGGCAATGCGTGAGGTCGTGGAGCATGCCCCTGCCGTTGGCGTGGTCAGCGAGGCCGAAAACGGGGATCTTTTTCTTGTCAGGCAGTTCAGGTACCCCGCCGGTGAATTTCTCCTGGAGATACCCGCCGGGATAGTCGAGCCCGGCGAGAAAGCTGCCGAAACCGCCGCCAGGGAGCTGCAGGAGGAGATCGGCTTCATTCCCGGGGAGTTGAACGAAGTGACGAGGTTCTACACCTCCCCTGGGTTCAGCAACGAACTGATCATACTCTTCCACGCCAGGGATCTTGCACACTCCCCGAGGGAGTGCGACGGCGACGAGTTCATGGACGTGGTCAGGTTAAGCCGGGATCAGCTGAAGGACCTGGCGGAGTCCGGTGAGATCAGGGACTCCAAGACACTTACTGCAATCTACTGGTACCTCTCGAGATAGAAGCCAAAACGGGGGAGGGGCCCATGGCCCCTCCCCGGGAAGGCTGGCGGAGTATGAAAAGGGATCTTCCTGAACTTGAACCCTTTTTCAGTTACCTGCGCTATGAAAGAGGCAGTTCCGAGAACACGGTGAACGCCTATTACAGCGATCTTAGGGGCTGGTTCTCATTCTGCGCTGATAGAGACATCCCCCCCTCACCTCCTTTACCGGAAAGGATAAGCGAATATCTTGCCCTTCTCTCTAAAAGTGGGCGGAGCAGGTCGTCCATTCAGAGGTCCGCCGCAACGATCAGGTCCTGGATGAGGTTCCTTGCAACGGAGGGGGTTTCCGGAGGTTCTCCCGATCTGCTCCGGCTTCCATCGCGGGAGAGGAAGCTCCCGAGAATCCTTACCGAAGGAGAGGTCGACAGGCTTCTCGATGCCTGCGAAGGAGACGACCCAGTTTCGCTCCGCGACAGGGCCATAGTCGAGATCGGATACGGCTGCGGGCTCAGGGCAGGGGAGATAGCTTCCCTTGAACTTTCCGACGTGGGGATCGATTCCGGGTCCATCAGGCTGAGGGGCAAGGGGGGCAAGGAGAGGATAGTCCCCCTTGTTGGGAAGGTTAAGAGCAGGGTTGAGAGATACCTGGCTTACGGAAGGGGTCGGCTTGGAGGCGCTCCCGGCGGGAGGTTCTTCCTTTCCAGGAACGGGAGGCCCCTGAGGAGAGAGGATGTCTGGAGGGTGGTCCAGAGACGGGGCAAAATGGCAGGCATACCCAGGGCAAGGCTTTACCCTCACATTCTCCGCCATTCCTTTGCCACTCACCTCCTCCGGCGGGGGATGGACCTGAGGACCCTCCAGGAACTCCTGGGTCACTCCTCTATAATGACCACGGAAAAATACACCCATTTCGACATCGAACTTCGCGATGTATATGACAAGAGTCATCCCAGGGCCTGAAACTTTCCGGGAATGGGTATTCCCCAAGGAGGTATGAATGGAATGGATCAGAAGGATAAAGTCCTGGAAGCGGTATCGCTTATACATGAAAGGATAAAACATCAACCCAGGGTAGCAGTTGTGCTGGGATCCGGATTGGGGGCTTTCGCAGACTCTGTCCAGGAAGCAATTGAGATCCCCTACCGGGAAATACCAGGATGGCCTGCCTCGACCGCACCAGGACATGCCGGAAAACTGGTTTCGGGCCTTTTCGGGAACACCCCTGTCCTGGTAATGCAGGGAAGGCTGCACTACTACGAGGGCTATTCACTGTCAGAAGTTGTATTTCCTGTGAGGGTTTTCGGCGAGATGGGTATACCCTTCTATTTCGCTACAAATGCTTCCGGGGGGATAAGCCACAGCCTTGCCCCGGGCGACCTGGTCCTTATTTATGATCACATAAATTTCCAGGGCCACAACCCGCTCAGAGGTCCAAACGAAGGATCATGGGGGCCCCGCTTCCCTGACATGACCTTCGCATATGACCGTGAATTGATGGACCTGACCGAGGTATCGGCCTCTTCCCTCAACATGCAGATAAGGCGTGGCGTATACGCTGCATTCACAGGGCCTTCATTCGAAACCCCTGCCGAGATAAGGATGCTCAGGCTGATGGGTGCCGACGTTGTGGGTATGTCAACCGTACCTGAAGTCATTACGGCCAGACAGATGGGAATGAGGGTTTGTGCCATATCATGCGTTGCCAACTATGCAGCCGGAATGTACGAAAAACCTCTATCTCACGTTGAAGTGCTCCAGGAAATGGAAAAGGCATCAGGAAAACTGGTCAACCTGCTTCAGTCGGTTATACTCAAACTGGGGGAAAAAATGCAATGAACCCCGTCGCTTTTATAGAAACAAAACGCGATGGAAAGGAAAATGACCTCTCCGATATCAGGGAACTTGTAGACCTTGTAACGAAGGGCGATGTTGCCGACTACCAGGTTGCAGCCTGGCTTATGGCGGTTTACTTCAATGGCTTATCTGGAGAAGAATGCAGGATCTTTACTGAATCACTTGCCAGGTCAGGCAAAATGGTTCGTTTTCCCGAAAATTTGTCTCCGGTGGACAAGCATAGTACGGGCGGCGTGGGCGACAAGACGACTTTGATCGTAGTGCCCCTTGCTGCAGCATGCGGTGTTCCCGTTGCAAAACTGAGCGGCCGGGGGTTGGGCTTTACTGGCGGAACCATTGACAAGCTGGAATCAATACCGGGTTTTCGGGCCCATCTTGATATGAGGGATTTTATTGCCCAGGTAAGGTCTACTGGATGCGCTATCAGCGGGCATTCCGGTGACCTTGCCCCGGCCGAAGCCATCTTTTACGAATTAAGGGATGTAACCGGGACAGTACCCTCCATCCCTTTGATAACAAGCAGCATAGTAAGCAAAAAGATAGCCGGGGGTTCAAGTTCATTTGTCTTTGATGTGAAGTGCGGCAGCGGCGCCTTCATGGAAGATCAGCGATCTGCCCTCGAACTGGCAGAGAGCCTCGTGGATCTTTCGGCCTCAATGGGAAGGGGATCCATGGCACTGATAACGGACATGTCGCAGCCCCTGGGGATGTGGGTCGGTAATGCCGCGGAAGTCGCCGAGGCGGTCGACCTCCTGCTCGGAAGAGGGCCCGACGACCTGAGGGAGCTCTCCCTGAGACTGACGGCATCAATGGTCCATCTCGGGAGACCCTCCATATCGCTGGATAAAGCTCTCAGCCTCGCCGAGAGGTCCCTTGATGAGGGAAAGGGTTACCGCAAGTTCGAGGAGATGGTCAGGTCCCAGGGGGGCGAACTTGATCGCTTTCAGGAAAAGGTTTCCAGAAGAGAACACCTTTCCAGAACGGTAAGGGAGATCTACGCCGCTGAGAGCGGAGTCCTGACCAGATGCGATGCAAGACGGGTGGGCGATGCCGTCAGGCTCCTGGGAGGGGGGCGACTCTCAAAGAAAGATGCGGTAGACCACGGGGTATCCTGCCAGATCCTCAGGAAGATCGGGGATGCGGTGTCGGCGGGGGAACCCCTGGCAAGGGTATACTTCTCCGGGGAAGGGGTCCGTTGGGAAGAGGCTCGAGCCGGTCTTGTCAGGGCTTTCGAGGTCGGCGAAGGTGCCAAACCCCCGAAACTCCTCCTGGGTTCCGTTGGGCCCAGGGAGGGTGATTAGGACAGGACCGGAGAGATGTGGACGGAACCGACCGGGGACCTTCTTGAAAAATGCCGAGAGGGCGAAAGTCAGTCCCTGGAGGAGCTTCTTGTCCTCCTTACTCCGCTGGTAAGACATCTGGCTGGCCGGTTCAGCCGACCCGGCGATCTTCATTTTGACGACCTGCTACAGGAGGGGTATATCTCGATCCTGAGGGGTGTACATGGATACGACCCTTCCAGGGGCAAGTTCTCCTCCTTTGCTTTTTCATGCATAAGGAACGGGATGGTGAGCTTTTTGCGGAGGGGAAAGGCCCAGAGATCCATTGAGAGGCTGTTGCCGCCTGAGGTAGAGGTGCATTACCAACTCCCGTCCTCAAAGATCATCGACCTGGATCTTCTGGAGGGTCTTTCGGTGGCAGAGACAACGGTACTGGACGCCTTTCTGGAGACGGGGTCCGTTACTTCATCGGCAAAGATCCTTGGCTGGCCGAGAAAGAGAGTGGACAACGCACTTCAGAGAGCCAGGCGGAAGCTGAGGCGGAAGTTGAATGTGGAGAGTCAAACTGGGGGAGGATCTGGAGAGCGGGGATGATGCCCCTGAAGGCAGATCTGGCCAAGGCGGGGTCACCGGAGAGGCTTCCCGCCTTTTCCGCGGTCCTGTTGTTCATGGACATGTGGCCCGCCAGGATCTAAAATATTGTGGCTGTCGGAGGCGAGTG
>LGGV01000142.1 GCA_001509095.1 Synergistales bacterium 58_81
CTTGACACGCTCTCTGGGGCACTGTATAGTTTTTCAGCGCTTGTTATGGGCCGTTAGCTCAGTTGGCAGAGCACCGGACTTTTAATCCGGGTGTCACAGGTTCGATCCCTGTACGGCCCACCACGTAAGGCTTCCATGCGGTCCCATCGTCTAGTGGCCTAGGACACAGCCCTTTCAAGGCTGCGACACGGGTTCGAATCCCGTTGGGACCGCCATTGACTTGCCGGCGTAGCTCAGTTGGCAGAGCAGCGCACTCGTAATGCGCAGGTCGGCGGTTCAAGTCCGCCCGCCGGCTCCACCCGTCATAGAGGCCACCCCTGCGGGTGGCTTTTTTCATAGGAAAAACGTTCCGGAGGTGCCCGATGGAAACGAGGAAAAGAAGGCTCATCCTGGCAAGACATGGCGAGACCGAGTGGAACAGCGCCTTCCGCTTCCAGGGCCGGACCGATGTCCCGCTAGGGGAGAGGGGGTTGATCCTCAACGGTCCCGCCAGGAGGAGAGTCGTTCTCCGATCTCGTTTCCAGAGTGGGGCGTGGACTACAGGAGACCCTTTCCCGCGACGGGGATACTCTTCTCGTGGTCTGTCACGGGGGGACGATCCGTGCCGCACTGTCCTTTTTGGCGGGGATCCCCTCCACATCGGCCTGGAAGTTCAGGATGGACAACTGCTCCATTTCAGCAGTGGACCTGACGCCGGACAGGACAACCCTTCGTTACGTCAACGATGCCCTTCATACCCGCGTGGAACGCGAACTCGCCGCCAGATTGCCCTTGTTGTAGTGGTCAAAGACCTTCCCATCGTGGTATAAAGGGTCCAGCAGAGCCCGGGGAGGTAGCCGATGAGGGATGACGGTCAGGACGATCCTAAAAGGGAATTCCTTTCCATGGAGGAAGAGGTCAGGTTATGGGGCCGTTGCCGCGAAGGCGACGATGAAGCCCGTGAAAGGCTGATACTGGCCTACCGCCCTCTCGTCTTCTGGATCGCCCGCAAATTCCGGGTCACCCCCCAGCGCTACCAGGATCTTGTCCAGGAGGGTATGCTTGCCCTTATCAAAGCCGTTGACAGGTTCGAACCCTCCAGGAACATCCGTTTCGTCACCTACGGCTTCTACAGGATAAAGGGACAGATGGCCAATTTCCTCCAGCGAGTGGAGTCCCGTGCCCCATGCCCTATTGACGACTCCGAGGTCCTGATCCCCGATCCCTTCGATGTGGACTCCCTGGACTGGAAGATATGTCTTGACGATGGCATTCAAGCGCTCTCCGCCCGAGAGGGAGAGGTCGTCAGGGCCCTCGTGCTGGAGGGTTGCAAGGCGAGGGATTACGCAGAAAGAATAGGAATGGATGTGAGCAACGTCTACAGGATCCAGCGCCAGGCCATGGCAAAGCTGAAGGCATGGCTCGAACTGGAGGATGCCACTGATCGCCCCTGATACTGTGATAATAGAAGGGCATAGTCCCTTCTTAAACGCGTACATCGATGGATCGACAGGTGCATTGTGGCCTGCAAGAGCGGAAAGTGGGACTCCGCCCTGGCCGAGGTCGAGTGCGCCAGGGCCGAACTCGAGTCGGCCAGCGAGGAGATCTGGGAGAGAGCATCCGGAACCGGTGACCAGTACCCGGTGGCGCGGATCGTGGGACTGTCCCTCAGATCCATGACCGTGGCCATCCTGGTCATTATGATGGCCGCCATCCCGATATCTACGGGAGGGTACGCTCCAGTCGGAGTGGCCGACACTAGACAGCTGCATCTGGAGTGGGTCACCGCCGACGAGCAGAGCGTAATATCGGCCTTGAGAACGAGCCTGAGCGAAATGAACCTGGCACGGGGTATCCCGCATCCGATGTCCCCATCGGAGGAAGAGCCGCAGTCGAGAACTCCGGAAACGGATAGAGCGGAGCCCCATGTAGCAAGGGAAGAGAACAAGGCCCCCACCGCAGCCCTCGACGAGATCCTGACCCTCATAGAGATAGGACAGAGAGCCTTAAGGGGTGAAGGAATAGTAATCCGAAGTCCCGAATAATAGTTTATAATTCCTGGGTGTGATCCAACCAAAGAGAATTGAGCCTTGGGGTCGTTGCCCTTCGGGGGAGGCCAGTTCAGGGGAAGGGGTGCTGCTCGAGTGAAGCGGGTATGGGCCGCGGCTGTCGTCGTAGCGTTAGTTCTTTTCACGGCCGGCATATCATTTTCGGCCGTTCATCCGGTTGTCGTCGGCGTCGACGTCACCGGCAACCAGGAGGTTGTCTCCGAACATATCCTCGGTGTGGTCGGCACAAAGGCCGGGGACCAGTTCAATCCCGAACAGATCCAGCAGGATATTGACACGATCTACGGTCTCGGCTTCTTCTCCTACGTCGATGTCGGCGTGGTCGAGCAGTTCGGCGGGGTCTTCGTCGAGTTCAGGGTCCAGGAGAACCCCATCGTGCGGGACATCCGCTTTTCCGGCAACACGGTCTTTACAGCCGACGAACTCATGGAGGTTGTCTTTACGCGTCCCGGAGCGGTTTTCAACCGTGTCTTCTTCAGGCACGACCTCCAGCGGATCGGCGAGAAGTACGAAAGGGCAGGCTATGTCTTCGTTCAGGTCCAGGACGTGGGGATACAGGACGGTGTTATAGACGTCAGGATCCTGGAGCCGAAGATTCAACCAGCTTGGTTTCCTTGAGGACGTAAAGGTAGGTTTCGAACCCACCTCCGATCCTGAGGTTATTAATATTATTTTAACCGTAGAAGAAGGAAAGACTTCCCGGATTTCTTTTACAATAGGTCACGGATCTCAGTCGGGCTGGACCGGTGGTGCTGCCTACGAAGAGATCAACCACCGAGGATTGGGGAGAAAATTCACCGTCGGTTTCGAGGTCGATGACTGGGACGATGTTTCCAACTACTGGGCTTCCTACGAAGAGCCCTACATGGACGAGACCCATTACAGGTGGAAAACTATGGTCTATCAATATCGATGGGAAGACCTTTACGATATTGAAGATGTCCGTTACGACCAGGATAAAAGAGGGATCACTCTTGGGGCAGGCAAGAAATTTCCTCACGACCCCACTTTAAGTTGGTATGTTGACTTAGACTGGCACGAAGTTGAGTATAGATTGATCGATTGGCTGGACTATCCGGATGAGTCCTTAATTCCCAATGCCGATAAATTCATCGCAGGTAGGAATATATCGGTGACCGGTACCCTTACGAGAAATCTGATCGACCCCTACCTGAGCTACCCAAAGGGTGGGGGCCAAAGCCTGAGCGTGGAACAGGGCTTCTTCAGCCCCGATGATCCATCCCTTGAAGAGATGAACTACACCAAGTATTGGGTCGAAGCCCGTTACTACTGGCCACTCTATAATTTATTTGAAGATCTCCTGGACAGGCAGATCGGTACCGAGGATAATCCCGTTCTTTTCGCGGCCCGAGTAAGGGTGGGATTTTCCTCGGGAGAGCTCCCCTGGTCCGAGCAGTACTTCCTGGGAGGTTCCAGGACGCTCCGGGGCTACAGGGACAACCTGTTCAGCGGAAGCGAAATGGCCCTGGGCAACGTCGAACTCCGCGTTCCGATCCAGGAAGCGATCTCAATTGTTGCCTTTTACGACATTGGGATGGCATCGGATGGATCGGTCTTCTCTGATTTGGTGAACGGTTACGGTATTGGGGTCCGGGTCCGGACCCCCATGGGCAACCTGAGGCTAGACTTCGCCGAAGGAGAGTACGAAAACAGGACGCACTTCGGCTTTGGAGAGATGTTCTAGCCGGAAAGAGGTCATCTTCTCGTGAGAGTATCCCAGCTCCTTTGCAGGGCCGCGGCCGGCTTCTTCGCCGTGGCCCTGCTTTTCACGGCACCAGCTTTAGCTTCCGTGAAAGTTGCAGGGGTCCCGGAATGG
>LGGV01000143.1 GCA_001509095.1 Synergistales bacterium 58_81
CCCGGTCGCTCCCTATCCATGTTAACTGAGAGACAGGAAAGGAGACCAGTATCAATGACGAAAGAAGACCGGTTCGACCACAAACTGGATCTGCGAACTTTGCTTCCCGAAGACTTCGACGCAGTAAAAAAGATCATGGAGAAAGTCTATCCCACTATGGGAGGCTCGTGGACACTGGAACAATACCAGTCAATGATCAAGAGGTTCCCCGACGGGCAGCTCTGCGTGGAGGACAAGGGGAGAGTGGTCGCTGTGGCCCTTTCGCTGATCATAGATTCCGCAGTATACGGAGAGCGGCACACCTACCGCCAGGTGGTGGGGGACGGTACTCTCAAGAATCACGATCCCGACGGGGATTACCTTTACGGCATAGATGTCTTTGTTGACCCGGAATACAGGGAGATGCGCCTGGGGCGCAGGCTGTACGACGCAAGGAAGGAGCTCTGCGAGACCCTCAACCTGAAGGGGATAATTATTGGCGGACGCATCCCCGGTTACGCCCGTTACGCGGAGAAGATGAAGCCTGGGAAGTATATCCAGATGGTCAAGAACAGGGAGATAGTGGACCCGGTCCTTTCCTTTCAGCTGAGCAACGACTTCCATTACAGGACGGTTGTCCCGGGTTACTGGCCGGATGATCACCGTTCCATGGGCTACGGGGTTATCCTTGAGTGGAACAACATTTACTACGAGGAGAAGCGTAGGCTCATACCCAGGGTCAAGACCTATGTCCGCCTGGGGGTTGTATGCGCCTTCTGTCGGAGCACACGGAACCCCTGAGGGAGGCCCTTATCGAAATGGCCATGAGCTACAACATAAATATTGTCTCCGGAAGCGTTCCGGAGTATCGCGACGGGTACCTTTACAACGTCTGCTTCCTGTGCAGGAGGGACGGCACCTGGGACAAGCAGTACAAGATACATATAACTCCCGATGAGTACATGACCTGGGGTCTTCGGGGAGGGGACGAGCTCAAGGTCTTCGACACCGACGTGGGAAAGATAGGCATCCTGGTCTGCTACGATGTCGAGTTCCCGGAACTTCCGAGGCTTCTGGCCGAAAAGGGCATGAACATCCTCCTGGTACCCTACTGGACAGATACCAGGAACGGATATCTCAGGGTCAGGCACTGTGCCCAGGCACGGGCCATAGAGAACGAATGCTACGTTGCCATTTCGGGGAGTGTGGGAAACATCCCGAGGGTTGAGAACATGGACATCCAGTATTCCCAGGCCGCGGTCCTGACCCCTTCTGATTTTGCCTTTCCCCACGATGCCGTCGCAGCCGAGGCCACACCAAACACGGAGATGGCCCTTATAGCGGACCTGGATATCGATCTTCTAAAGGAACTCCGTGCCTCGGGCAGCGTAAGAAGCCTCCAGAGCAGGAGGGACGACCTTTACAGGGTCGTCTGGCTCAAGAAGCACTGACCGTCCTGAGAGACCATCGAGAGGTGAGAGGTTGGCATGAAAGAACAGGGCAGGTATTTCCTCAAGGATAGTGTCAGAAATACCGTGGATTTTTCGATGACCGATCAGTACATGGGTGTGGAAGCGCCGCCCGTTCAGAAACCCCTTTCCGAAGGGGCCGCGATAACAGCCCTCCCCGACCCGGTGGGTCTGGGGAGTATCTCCCTTGAGGAGGCGATCAGGGCGCGGGAGTCGAGGAGGTCCTACACGAGTGAGTCCATCTCAATGAAAGAGCTCTCCTTCCTTCTCTGGGCAACCCAGGGCCTAAGAGAGGAGCCCTTCCAGGGTCATGCGCTGAGGACCGTCCCATCTGCCGGATGCCGTCATGCCCTCGAGACTTACCTGGCCGTTTTCCGGGTCGACGGCCTTGCAAGGGGGGTATACCGCTACCTGCCTGTAGGTCACGGATTGACAAGGGTATCGGATCCCGGAGACCTGGAGGGAAGGACAGCGAAAGCTGCCCTGGGGCAGAGATTCGCCGGAAAGGGAGCCGTAACGTTCATCTGGACGGCCGTACCCTACCGCATGGAGTGGCGCTACGGCGACGCGGCCTACAAGGTGATAGCCATCGACGCGCCATAGCCGCCTACGACCAGGAGAAGGCCGACGGGCTGGCAGGCGTGGACGGCGAGGAAGAGTTCGTTATATACATGGCTTCCGTGGGGAAGCATGTGAACAGGTAAGCAGGAAAACTCCTTGAGACTTCCCTTGCCCTACTTGCGCTTTTTGTCCTTTTTTCGGGAGGTCCCGTAAAGGTACCTCCCGATATCGTCGGATTCCGCCTTCCCCCTGATGACGTCACCGAGCCTTGAGATTTTTATCCTTGTCGGCAGGCTGATCCCGTCTACTACGAGCTGCCCCTCTTTAGTCTCGCGGTGCATCCTG
>LGGV01000144.1 GCA_001509095.1 Synergistales bacterium 58_81
GCAGATCGCGTCCAGTTCCCCTTCACTGAAGATGTGATGGTCACGGAAGGCCTCGTGGAAGAGGGGCGGAAAACCCAGCTTCTCGAGGAAAGAGCCGAAGCTCGCAGGGTTCCCTATGGCAGAAAAGGCCGCTGCCGGGAGTTCGGGCGTTCCTGAGTCACGGAGCCCCTCCCCGGGACCAAGGAAGCTTGACCAACCTGCCAAAGCAAGGGAGGAGAGAAAGGGTGACTTCCCGGATATCTCCTGTATCGTGGCGGCGATCTCCCTAACCCGGTCCGGCGGCACCTGGTCGGCCTTGGTGATCACCACCATGTGGGCCCTGATCAGCGACCGGGGGCTCTCCCTGAGCATCCCTGCCGGCATCAGCCGCCCGTTCCCGAAGGGGCATGTAGCGTCAATGAGTACAACATCCACGTCCCGGCCCATCTTCCTGTGCTGGAACCCGTCGTCGGCTATGGCAAGGTCCACTCCCTCTCCGGCCAGCCGCAGTACTCCGCCCGCACGGTCTGCAGAGACCACGATGGGGACACCGCCAAGCCTTCCGGAGAGAAGAAGGGCCTCGTCTCCAAGCAGGTCCCTGCTCGGTTCGCACTCCTGGACCAGGAGACAGTCCTTCTCCTTCCTTCCGTAGCCGCGCATAACTATCCCCGGCCGAAGACCGGCATCAATGAACATCCTTGCCAGCATCTCCACAAAGGGGGTCTTGTTGGTACCGCCGTGGGTGATGTTCCCGACGCTGATCACCGGGACAGGCATCTCGCGGGAGATAGAAAGGCCGTGATCGTAGGAGAAATTCCGTGCCCTGGAACAAGCCCCTGCGAGCCACCCCAGGGGAGAAAGGAAGACCCAGGGGAACCCCTCCTCTTCGCCCCTGATGTGCCTGAAATAACTAGCGAGCAGGACTCCCATGGTTATCCCCGAACTGGAGGGAGTAGAGCCTGGAGTAAAGTCCGCCTGCTTCTTTCAGGACCTCGTGGGGCCCCTCTTCTACAACCCTGCCCCTGTCTATTACCAGTATCCGGTCGGCCTCACGGACAGTGGCAAGCCTGTGGGCGATGACTATGGAGGTCCTCCCTGACATGGCCTTCTTCATCGCCTCCTGGATCTCCTGCTCCACGGCCGCGTCCAGAGATGAGGTGGCCTCGTCCATTATTAGTATCCTGGGATCACGGACTATGGCCCTTGCGATGGCTATCCTCTGGCGCTGACCCCCGCTAAGGGTGACACCACGCTCCCCGACCTCGGTCTGGAAACCCTCCGGAAGGGACATGACGAAACCGTATATTCCCGCGATCCGGGCAGCATTATCGATATCATCTTTCGAAAGGTCCTCGCAACCGTAGGCGATGTTGAAGGCGATGCTGCCCTTAAGGAGAACGGGGTCCTGTGGGACCACTCCGATCTTCCTTCTCAACCCCTTCAGATCAAGCCTTCGACTTTCCCGCGCCGGTGGGGCCTACAATGGCGATCTTCTCGCCTGGAGAGATGTGGAAAGAGACGTTCTTAAGCACCCATGCCCCTTCGTTGTAGGCGAAGGACACATCCCGGAAGGTGATATCCCCGCTTATGTCATCTACCCTCTGGGGGTGTTTCGGAGGTTGGACCTCGCTCTCGATATCCAGTATCTCGAAGACCCTGTCCGCTGCGGCAAGCCCCTGCTGCATCTGGGCAACGACCCTGGAGAACACCCTGACGGGCTGGGACAGAATAGCCAGGTAGCCCAGGAAAGCGATCAGTTCACCGGGTGAGAGCTCTCCGGAAACGACCAGACGACCTCCGAACCAGAGGATAACGGCCAGTGCCGATATGAGAATGACCTCCACTATCCCGGTAAGGGCGGCGTTGGTCTGCACCCCTCTCATGAGGGCCCTGAAATGGGCGTTGCTCTGCGACTCGAAGCGGCCGAACTCCTGCTCCTCCGTGGCGAAAAGCCGGACTATCCTGATAGCGGAAAGGGCCTCGGCGGCGATGGCCGAAAGCCCCGCCAGCTGCTGCTGGATGTCGTGGCCGACCAGCCTGAGCCTCTTGGAGGCTACGTCCAGCACAAGTGCCGCCAATGGGAGAACAAGGAAGGTAAGGAGTGAGAGCTTCCAGTTGATGTAGAGCAGGAAGCCTATTATCCCGACGAAACTCAGCCCCTGGACGACGATGTCTATGAAGACGTTGGTGATCATATTCTGCAGGATATTGACGTCGTTGGTTATCCTGGAAAGCATCTCACCGACCCTGTGACCGTAGAGGTAGTACTGATGGCCGTAGTAGAAAACGCTCTTGGCCGTGTAGATGATCACTATACCGACAGCGATGATGTTCAGCATGTCCATGTTCCTGCTGATCAGGACGTCGTCGACTATATTCTTGAGGAGCCACGGGACCACCACTGCACAGGCGGACGACAGCACCATGCAGGCCAGGGCGCCCAGGATACGGTGGACGTAGGGTCTTGCATAGACCAGAAGCCTCGGGTATACCCTTTTCCCTGTTTCCTGCCTTCTCTTCAAAGGTTTCATCCCACCAACTCTGATATTTGCTCTGCTATCCTGTCGGAAGCCCCTGGGGTCTGACGGATCACCTTCAGGTTCTCCCGGATGTCCCTGAGCCTGGCTTCGTCCTTCAGGAGCTCCACCGCCTGATCCGCCACATCCGAGGCAGCAATGTCTCCGACCATCTCCGGCATGATCTCCCTGCCTGCAAGGCGGTTGGGCCAGGCAAGGAATCCCCTGTCCTCGCTTCTTTTGCGGAGCACCTTCTCCTTGAGGGCCGGACCGGCGAAGGGTATTGAACCCAGAAACCCCAAAAGCCCGGGAAGGGGGATCTGCCTGAGAAAAGAGAAGGGGACGGCCACTATCCCGGGGACAAGGCTGTAGGTCAGCTCCAGGGTGTTCGTGCCCGGTTGGGTAACGACCAGGTCCGCACCGCTGAGGATGCTCCCCGTGGCAGCCGTCACAACCCTGAAATCACTGGAGACCCACTCCAGCGATTCCCCCGGATCGGAGAACCGGGAGAGCGCTACCACTATCTCCGAAAGGGGCATTTGAGACCTGATCCGTCCGGCCATGTCCTTGATAAAGGGCATTGCTGCAGACCGTATCGCTTTCCGGCTCCCCGGCAGGAGAACGACCCTCGGGCTCCCGCCGGGAGACCAACGGAATTCTTCCCTGTCCATCTCCAGCGAGTCCGCCACAAGGTCACCGACGACCAATACCTTATCACAAGCCGAACCAAAGAAT
>LGGV01000042.1 GCA_001509095.1 Synergistales bacterium 58_81
TCTCTCTGAGCGCGGAAAAGACCTCGTCGACCTTCTCGTCGAACCACTGTGCCGGGAAGGCTACGCTGATGGCCGTCACGCGACAGTTGAGACCGTGAACAAGACAGCCGGCGACGATACCCGAGAGAGTTCCGCCTGAGCCGCATGCGAAAACAATACGGTCAGGAATGACCCCCACCTTCTCGACCTGGCCTGCGATCTCTCCGACGGCGTCGATATACCCCAAGGACCCCAGGGCGTCTGAAGCGCCCAGGGGGATGACGTAGGGCCGGTGCCCTTCGGAGCGATAGGCATCGGCTATCTCTTCCATGCTCTTTGCCTGGTCCCTCAGGTCGGGGAGGGAGACGAAGGTGGTCCCGGCGCCGAAGAGGAGGTCCAGAAAGAGGTTGCCCTCCGGAAGAGCCTCCGGGGTACCGTTCAGGACCAGGTGACACCCCATTCCCAGCTTGGCCGCCACGGCAGCTGTCGCCCTGGCGTGATTCGACTGGGGCCCTCCGCAGGTGATGAGGATGTCCGCCCCCCTGGCTACAGCATCGGCGGCGCAGTACTCCAGTTTTCGTACCTTGTTTCCTGAAAGGGCCATACCCGTAAGGTCGTCCCTTTTCAGGAGCACATTGTCGCTCCCCAGGAGGACAGAGAGTCTGCCTGCCGGCTGGATCGGTGTCGGAAGGATCGCCAGTCCGAGTTTCCGGGCAAATCTTTTCAATGTATCCTTGACCTCCTTCATGCCTGTACCTTTTGTTTGTGAACAGCATATCTATTTTGACACAACAAAGTAAATAATGCATATTAAGTAAAATTGCAGACCCTGTATTTCAGTTCCTGCGCAGTTTTTGACATTCGGGCAGATGCACTTGAACAATGGGAGAGTGGCAACTATTGAAGGCAAAAAGGGGAGATTGGGTCCAGGTCTACAGGGTTGTTCTCGAAGCGGGAGAAAGGGCACCCCAGGTGCCGGAGGATACGGCGAAGGTGCCCCTGGAGATGAAGGTCAAGGGCAGCCTGCTGGAGGATTCGGCGGTCCCGGGGGACGAAGTGACCGTGGAGACGGCCGCGGGAAGAACAATAACAGGGAAGCTTGTAGCCGTGGAGCCACCCTGCGATGTCAGCTTCGGGCCTCCACCGCCGGAGCTGAGGACAGTGGGCAAGGAGCTCAGGAAGATCCTTGCCGGAGGAGGGTGCCATCATGAACAGGGCTGATGACTACTCCTCAGTGATGGCCCGAAGGGCCGAGATCATGAGGCGCTCCGTCGGCATCGACTACGGGTCCTTCTCAACCGGCAAGCTCGCCTTCGACTATGAGCGAATGATGGCTGA
The DNA here is from genome assembly GCA_001509095.1 of Synergistales bacterium 58_81. Lineage (GTDB taxonomy): Bacteria > Synergistota > Synergistia > Synergistales > Thermovirgaceae > 58-81. The sequence continues at coordinate 1,318 of LGGV01000042.1, forward strand.
GACTGGTTATCCCCTGGACGAGGTCAAAAGGATCCAGCGGGAGTCCAACGTAGGTGAAACTCCTCTCATTGAGCTCAAAAACCTTACCGCACTTGTCAGAAAGATATCGGAGCCGGGCCTGGGGGCCAGGATCTTCGTAAAGGACGAGGCCAACAACCCCGCCAGGTCCTTCAAGGACAGAAGGGCCTCCCTTTCAGTTCATAACGCCCTCATGAAAGGCTACCCCGGGGTCGTGGCCGCCACCAGCGGCAACTACGGGGCAGCCGTGGCCAGCCAGGCCGCCAGGAAGAACCTCTCCAGCATAATCGTCCAGGAAGTATTCGACAGCCGGGGCTTTGAACAGCCCGAGATAGCCGAGAAGGGACGGGCCTGCGAGGCCTACGGCTCCGAGGTGTTACAGCTTTCGGTGGGGCCCGAGCTCTTCTACGTCTTCCTCCTCGTTCTTGAGGAGACGGGGTTTTTCAACGCATCCCTTTATACACCCTTCTCAATAGCCGGCATCGAGACCCTTGGCACCGAGATAGTAGAGCAGACCAGGGAGCGGACGGGGCGGGACCCCGACGCGATCATAAGCACCCACGCCGGGGGAGGCATCACTACCGGGACGGCCAGGGGGGTGCTGAAGGCTGGAAGCCCTGGGACAAGGATCATAGGGGCAAGCGTCAACCTTCAGGGTCTCCACATGGCCTCCGACAGGGATTTCAACCGCAAGTCCTTCACAACAGGGCATACGGGGTTCGGTTTCCCCTTTGCCGTCTGGCCAGATCGCTCGGATGTCCCTCGGAACGCCGCAAGAGTGCTGCGCTACCTCGACCGGTACGTTACGGTAAGCCAGGGGTCGGTCTTTTACATCACCGAAGCGCTGGCCCAGCTGGAAGGTCTGGAGAGAGGGCCTGCGGGGAACACCTCCCTTACCGCGGCATTCTCTCTGGCCCGCACCATGGGTGAGGATCAGGTGATCGTCGTCAACGAGACGGAGTACACCGGTGCCGGGAAACACCCCTATGCCCAGATAGCCTTCGCAAGGAAGATGGGAGTCGAGGTCTTCAGGGGAGATCCTTCAAAAGAGAAGCCCGGAGAGAACATCGTGATACCCGTGAAACCCCGGCAGGTCGCCGCCGGCGAGGTGGACCTGGACAGGCTTAGGGAGTCCTACGTGAAGAACGCCTGTAAGAGTCTCGGAGATGAGAGGGAGGTCACTCCCGCTGATCTGGATTTCATCTGCGACGACGCCAGGCTTGACAGGGAAAGGGCTCTTGGGCTCCTGGCGGAGAACGGGGTCGTTCTGTCGGCCTGACGAAGGGGACTTTCCCCCCTGCGCTGATTCTTTCAAGAGGAAGAAGGGGAGGATGTAAGGATGGGATGGCGCCCCACAAGGATGGAAGTAAGTCTCGACAACCTCAGGTACAACTACAGGCTTATCAGGGAACATGTTAAGGGCGCCAGGGTGATCGCCGTGGTGAAGGCCAACGCCTACAGCCTGGGGATCATCCAGGCATCCTGGGCTCTCAGGGGGGCGGGAGCGGACTTCTTCGCCGTGGCGACCCCCGACGAGGCGATCGAAATGAGAGAGGGGGGGATAACCAGCCCTGTCCTTGTCCTGGGTACCTCACCCTATTCCGTGGCGGGAGAGTACGTCCGCCTGGGGATCCGTTCTGCCATTACGGACCCGATGATGGCCAGGGCACTCTCGACGGAGGCTGTCAGGCAAGGCAGGAAGGCCTTTGTGCACATCAAGATAGACAGCGGCCTGGGACGCATCGGTTTCATACCCGGCTATACCCTGGAAGCCGTGGAAGACATCGTCTCCCTTCCGGGCATTGAAGCCGAAGGAGCCTTCACCCACTTTGCCCTTGCCGATACGGGGGACATGACCTACACCCGTGAGCAGTACAGTCGCTTCCTGAAGGCCCTGGAGCAGCTCTCATCCAAGGGGATAAGGTTCAGGATGCGGCACTGCTGCAACTCTGCGGCCACACTGGAGACGCCCGAGATGGCCCTGGATGCCGTCAGGCCGGGGCACATCATAGTGGGCATGTACCCATCACCGGAGGTCAAGCGCTCGATCATCGTAAAGCCCTGCTTCGAGTTCAAGACCTCCATCGGCCTTATCCGGGAACTGCCTCCAGGGACCGGCGTCAGCTATGGTCTCGATTACGTCACGGAGAAGAACGAGCGCATAGCCCAATTGCCCATCGGGTATGCCGACGGCTACTACAGGGAGCTCTGGAACAAGGGGGCGGAGGTCCTCATCGGAGGTGTCCGGTGTCCAGTGGTGGGGCGTATCTGCATGGACCAGATGATGGTGAACGTGACCGCCGTTCCCAAGGCCTCGGTAGGTGACGATGTCGTCCTGATAGGGAAGCAGGGGGGTGAAGAGATCACCCTTGACGAAATAGCAGGGAAGATGGGGACCTTGGCCTGCGTCCCGCCCACTCTGATAAGCAAAAGAGTGCCCCGGGTCTATATTGACCGGAGCTCCGGGGAGCTGAGCCATTAAATTTAATTTGTGGTATCATTTCATAAGTTTTCTTCTTTAAAGCGTAAGGAGAAGGGAGGTCGAATGAATGCTCGCTATTGTGAACACGAAGTTCTGGAGGGTCCTTGGCATCCTGCAGAAGATCATCATGATCATCTCCTCGATGGCCATCCTTACCCTGGTCCTCGTCCAGGTCCTCCTGAGGTATGTCTTTGTCATGCCCCTGATGGGAGTCGAAGAGGTCGCCACCATGGTAGGTTTCTGGCTATATTTCATGGGTGCTTCCTGGGGTACCGCAGAAAGGTCCCATATCAAGGCGGACCTTATGCAGGCTGCAATTAAGGACCCGAGGAAACTGATATGGGTAAAGGTCCTGACCTCTACGGCCTGTGTGATCCTCTCGGCGATGATGATCTACTGGGGTTGGGGCTACACGGTGTGGGGGTATACGAGGATGCAGCTCTCCCCGACCCTGATGATCCCCATGATCTACTCCCAGGTGAGCATCTTCACCGGGGCTATCCTGATGTTCTTCTATTTCTGCGTTGAACTTGTCGATTATTTTCTCCAGGCTACCGGGAAGATCCCTCTCGATACCCCCGACGGAACCTGTCAGCCTGTGGACGCCCCGGCTATCTGCCCTGCCGATCAGGCCGGGGACTAGAAAGCGTTGTAGGAGTGGTCGAAAATGATTATTGCGATCAATCTTGCCATCCTTATCGGACTTATCGTTCTGGGGCTGCCCGTCCCGTTCTGTTTCATGACGGCGGCCATATACATGGGCATCGCTTACGACTTCAGCTTCTCCTTCCTTCTCCCGAGCGGTTATTATGCCCTTAACTCCCTGACGCTTCTTTCGGTCCCCTTCTTCATTATGGCCGGGGCGCTCATGTCCTCCTCTGGCATTGCGGAACGTCTCACAGACTTCGCCCAGGCGTTCCTGGGGCGCATGAGGGGCGGTATGGGAGCGGCCACCATAGTGGCCTGTGCCATCTTCGGGGCCATCTCCGGGACATGCTCATCGGCCGTTGCCTGCATTGGAGGCATCATGATCCCCCGCCTGGAGAAGCTCGGATATCCGAGGTACTACTCGGTGGCCATGGTGGGGTGCGCCTCGGTGCTGGGCCAGCTGATACCCCCCAGCGTACCCATGATACTCTACGCCTGGGTCACGCAGCAATCCGTGGCTGCCTGCTTCCTGGCGACGGTCATTCCCGGGATCCTAACGACGATCCTGATGTGCGTTGTGAACTGGTTCGAGGTCAAGAGAATGGGAACCGTTCAGGTCGAACCCCAGATCTCCTTCTCCCGGAAGGTACAGGTCATAGGCAAGGCAACGAAACACGGCATCTGGAGCCTGCTGATGCCCGTCATCATCCTCGGCGGCATTTACGGTGGCATAACGACACCTACCGAATCAGCGGCCATAGCAGTGTTCTATGCTATCGTGGTAGGGTTCCTTATCCACAGGGAACTTACCCCCAGGATCCTGGGACAGGCGCTGGTAAGCTCATCGACGACCACGGGTGTTTGCGTCCTGATGCTGTTCTTTGTTTCGATCCTGGCCAAGATCTACACCATGCAGCGCATCCCGCAGCAGCTGGCGGAGTTCATGATGACCATCTCCAACAACAGGATCGTCCTGCTCCTTATGGTGAACGCATTCCTGATAATCATTGGGATGATGATGGACGACTTCAGCGGTACCATGCTTTCTGCCCCGCTCCTTCTGCCGCTGATGGTGACCATAGGGGTACACCCGGTGCACTTCGCCGCCATAATGGGGACCAACCTGGGACTGGGCAACGTCACCCCGCCCTGTGCTCCGATACTATTCCTGGCGGGAAGGATAGGAGGGGCATCGGTGGACGAGTATTTCAGGCCGGCGCTCAAATTCATGCTCTTCGCACAGGTGCCGGTGATCATTCTGACCACCTACATCCCGGGTCTTTCGATGTGGCTCCCGCGGCTGGTGATGGGGATCCAGTAAAGGAATTCTCTTTATCCAGTGATCCTGAAGGGGGGTGGCATGATCAGGGGAAGAGAATATTCCGCTCCAAGGGGATAGAGTAGGAGAAAGAGAAAGGCAGAGAAGGAATTGAAATCTCCTTTTTCTGTATCATTCAAGGAGGTGCTTTAGATGAGGAAGGTTTTAGCTCTTGCGCTTGTGGTGGTCCTGGTGCTGGCCTTTGGAGCAGCGGCGTCGGCGGCCCCGAAATGGACCTTCAAGATGGGTCACCCAAACCCGGCTGGAACTCCCTACGACCAGTCAGCCAACAAGTTCGCCGAACTGGTAGAGCAGAAGACCAACGGTCAGGTCAAGATCAACATCTTCCCCAACAACCAGCTTGGAGACTGGACGGAGACCTTTGAACTCATCTCCCGCGGGGTCGTCGAGATGGGCTTCCAGATCGCCAACGCCCAGTACGATCCGAAGCTGAACTTCGCCTACTACATGCCCTATGTGGTCAACGATATCGAAGAGGCCAAGAGTGCCTACGCACCTGGCGGATGGGCTTTCGGGATCATTAAGGATCTCTGGCTCGAGCACGACATCCAGCCCCTGGCCGTATGGCCGATCGGATTCGCAGGTGTGTCTCTGAGGTCCATGCCTCCGTCTCCCGGCGATCCCAACGTCCCCAAGAACATGAAGGTCCGTGTCATGCCCCTTGCAGCCTGCTCCATGACCTATGAGGCCCTGGGCTACATCGCGACCCCGATCCCC